>NZ_JBAMDJ010000019.1:0-115466 GCF_036961705.1 Pseudomonas sp. 3JA | reverse complement strand
GGCGACGACGATCCATAAGGCGTTGATCGCCTCGCCTCGACGCAATGCCACGACGCCCAGGGCGCACGCTCCTACGACGGCCAGCAGTAGCCAGGGTAGATGGCGCAGCAGGCTATTATTGTTTTTCATTTTTATATTCCAGCCAGGGTGACAAGAAAGACAGCCATTGGAGTTTAGCGCTAACCCGGGCAAAGGCCATACCCGACATTCGTCTGTCGGCGGCCGAACGGTGACGATGCCCCGTCAGTTGGGTCTATAGTCAGTGAATCTCCAGAGGGAATGCGTAATGAGCGAACGTCGCCGCTTCGTACGAGTTGACTTCAATGCCAGGACCGAGCTGAGCCAGGGCCCGTTCATCTGGCCGGTAGAGTTGCTGGATCTGTCCCTGAAGGGGTTGCTGATCAAGAAACCCGAACCCTGGCTTGGCGATATCGAGCGACCCTTCATGGCCGATATTCATTTGAGCCCTGATGCTGAGATCAAAATGGAAGTTCGTTTGGCCCATGATGACCATGGTCACCTGGGCTTCGCCTGCGAGCACATTGACCTGGACTCCATCGCACACCTACGCCGGCTGGTAGCGCTGAACGTGGGCGACCAGGACGAGTTGGAGCGGGAGTTGGCGGCGTTGATCCATATCTGAATCAACGCCGATCCCTTGTGGCGAGGGGATTTATCCCCGCTGGGCTGCGCAGCAGTCCCCAAACAAGCGACGGCAATCGACCTGACACACCGAGTTGTTAGGTTTTAGGGCTGCTGCGCAGCCCAACGGGGATAAATCCCCTCGCCACAGATAAGTCCATTCTCCACAAAGGGCCTTGTACAGCCTTTAGGGTTATTCGAACAACGCATCCAACGCCTGTTCCAGGCGTGTCACGGCAATGATCTGCAACCCCGGTGGTGCTTCCTTCGGCGCATTGCCCTTGGGCACGATGGCGCGCTTGAAGCCGTGCTTGGCCGCTTCCTTGAGTCGCTCCTGCCCGCTGGGCACCGGTCGCACTTCCCCCGACAACCCCACTTCGCCAAACACCAGCAGATCATGGGGCAGCGGCCGGTTGCGCAGGCTGGACATGACCGCCGCCATCAGCGCCAGGTCGGAGGCGGTTTCCAGTACCTTGACCCCACCGACCACGTTGAGAAAAACGTCCTGGTCGTGAGTCGGAATCCCACCGTGTCGATGCAGGACGGCCAACAGCATCGCGAGCCGATTCTGGTCCAGGCCCAAGGTGACCCGGCGCGGGTTCGCCAGGTGGCTGTCGTCCACCAGCGCTTGCACTTCGACCAGCATCGGCCGGGTGCCTTCCCACGTTGCCATGACCACGCTACCAGGGACTTCTTCCTGGGCACGCGTCAGAAAGATCGCCGAAGGGTTTGAGACTTCTTTAAGGCCCCTGTCGGTCATGCCGAACACACCCAGTTCGTTGACAGCGCCAAAGCGGTTCTTCACTGCTCGCAGCAAACGCAGGCGTCCGTCGGATTCGCCTTCGAAATACAACACGGTATCGACCATGTGCTCCAGCACACGCGGCCCCGCCAGCGCGCCTTCCTTGGTGACGTGGCCTACCAGGAAAATCGCCGTGCCGCTCTGCTTGGCGTAGCGCACCAGCAACGCCGCGCTTTCGCGCACCTGGGACACGCCGCCCGGGGCCGATTGCAGCTGTTCGGTAAAAATGGTCTGGATCGAGTCGATCACCATCACCTTGGGTTTTTCCAGGCGCGCCGTGGCGATGATGGTCTCGATGCAGGTCTCGGTCATGACCCGCAACTGGTCCTGGGGCAAGCCCAGGCGCCGGGCACGCATGGCGACCTGCTGCTGGGATTCTTCGCCAGTGACGTACAGCGCCGGCATGCGGGTGGCGAGGTTGCACAAGGTTTGCAACAAGATGGTGGACTTGCCGATGCCCGGATCGCCGCCGATCAGCACCACCGAACCGTCTACCAGGCCGCCGCCGAGCACGCGGTCCAGTTCACCGGATGCGGTGGAGAAACGCGGGATTTCCTCAACGCTGACTTCGGCCAGGGTCTTGATCTGCGCCTGCTGACCGGCCCAGCCCGTGCGACCGGTAGGTGCCGCCGCACCGCCGCTTTCCACCATGGTTTCGGTCAGGGTGTTCCAGGCCCCGCATTCGCTGCACTGGCCGGCCCATTTGGGAAAGGTCGAGCCGCACTCGGTGCAGCCGTACATGCGCTTTGCCTTGGCCATCTGAACTCCCGGATAAAAACCGCGATGATAGCCCAGGCAGTGGCTAGCGCGGGGCCGGCATTCTGATTTCCCCCTTCGCCAGACCCACTGGGGTATTGCCCAACGGGTCCTGGGCCTGCAGATCCGCCCCCTTGGCCTTCAAGGCATCGAGCAATTCATCACGCTTGAACAGACCGGCGTACATCGCCGCGGTCTGCCCGGCACCGTTGCGTTGGTCCGGGCTGCAATCGGTGGACAGCAAACGACGCGCAATCTGCACTTCACCCTTGAAAATCGCCCCCATCAGCGCTGTGTTACCGCGTTTGTCCTGGGCACAGGCATCGGCGCCTGCGGCCAGCAGCCGCTCCACCGCCGGGCCGTGGCCGTGATAAGCCGCCAAGATCAGCGCGGTGTAGCCCTTTTCATCCTGGGTATTGAGCGAATAACCGGCCTCGATAAAAGTCTCGAGCATCGGCACATCGCCGCGGCGAGCGGCGTCGAAGTAATAGTTTTGCAACTGTTCTTGTACGACGACCGGTTCGGTGGGTATTGGCTGATCGGCCAGTACGCTCAGTGACCAGGTCGCAAGCATCGATAAAAGAAATCTGCGCATCATGACGTCTCCCCATGACTAAAGACTGTGGGAGCGAGCTTGCTCGCGATGCAGACGCTGCGGTGCACAGCCAGACCGAGTCGCCTGAATCGCGAGCAAGCTCGCTCCCACAGGTGGATCAGTCAGTCAGTTTTTCCGCCAGGGCCTTGACCCGGGCCAAGTCACCTTTGGCGACACGAGCCACGCCGGTGCCGTACTCAGGGTCAGCCTTGTAGAGGAACGACAGGATGATGTGCTTGCTCTCGTCATCGGTGGTCGCCAAAGAGCCGCCGAAGCTGTCGATCAGGTCATCACGCTCTTTCTTGCTGAACGAACGATACAAATCACCGGCCTGCTTGAAGTTCTGCTCACGCTGGATCTTCGCCTGCTGGGTGCTACCGCTCAGCGCGGCCTGGCTGTAGCGTGCCGCTTGCGGTTCTTCACGCGGCGTCAGGCGGCTCGGCTGATAATTCACGCCGGTGCTGGTGCTGCCTGGGTTCATCGCGCCGTCCTGGTTACCGTTGTTCACCGCCACCTTGGGGGCGTTGATCGGCAATTGCAGGGCATTGGCACCCAGGCGATACATCTGCGTGTCAGCGTAGGAAAATACTCGTCCCTGGAGCAAACGATCCTCGGAAGGTTCGATACCCGGTACAAGATTGGCCGGCGCCATGGCCACCTGCTCGGTTTCCTGGAAGACATTCGCCGGATTGCGATTCAAGACCATTTGCCCGACTTTGCGCTCAGGCACACCCGGCCAGATCTTGGTCGCGTCCAGTGGGTCGAAGTCAAACTTGGCAAGGTCCTGTGGATTGAGCACCTGGACGTACAAGTCCCACTTCGGGAAGTCGCCCTTATTAATATGATTCACCAGATCATTTGTCATATGGCTGTAATCTTGACCCTGAACTTTCACAACTTCTTTCGGATCGAGATTTTTCAGGCCCTGCAAACTTTTCCAATGAAACTTCACGTAGTGAACTTCACCCTTGGCGTTAACCAGTTTGTAGGCATGTACACCGTTACCGTCCATCTCGCGGTAACTGGCCGGTGTCCCGGAGTTGGAATACAACTCGGTCAGGGTGCGGGTCGATTCTGGAACATGGGAGAAGAAATCGAAGCGGCGTGAATCATCGTCCAGGTTGGTCCGAGGGTCGGGTTTGAAGGCGTGGACCATGTCCGGAAACTTGATGGCATCGCGGATGAAGAAGGTCGGGAAGTTGTTACCCACCAAGTCCCAATTACCGTCGGCGGTGTAGAACTTCGTGGCGAAACCACGGGGATCGCGCAGGGTTTCCGGCGAATGATTGCCGTGCACCACGGCAGAAAAACGCACGAACACTGGCGTGACCTGGCCTGCGGCAAAGACCTTGGCCTTGGTCAGATCGCTGAGATCGTCGGAAACCGTGAAGGTACCGTGGGCGCCGGTCCCGCGGGCATGCACCACGCGCTCGGGGATGCGCTCACGGTCAAAGCGCTGGAGCTTCTGGATCAACTGCACGTCTTGCAGCAAGGTCGGGCCGTTGGGGCCTGCCGTTTGCGAGTTCTGGTTGTCGCCGACAGCGGCACCGTTGTCCCGGGTCAGGGTGGCCGCGTTGACAGACAAGGACAAAAGGCTCGCGGTCAGCACAAAAAAAGCGCGGCGAGGGGAATAAGCCCCGTGGCCAAGGGAAGTGTTCATAGGCGTGTTCCTCTGATGTTATAGAGCGCATCCATGTGCGCCATCCAGAGGCTAGTGCTCGAAAAAGGAAAACCTAAATAGAAATGCCGTACCGCGTCGATAGAAAAAACGTTGTGGGGTGCCAGGCTGAAACCGCGTATCACGCGCGATTGATGGCACTTTGAAAACTTTTCACCCAGGACCAGGTCGATAATTGAAGCTTTGTAAGCAGGCGTTTCGAGCAGGACTCGTTGGGCTGATTTACACTGCCAGTCATCTTTCATTTGTTACAAGGAATAGCTCATGGGCGTGCTAAGCGAGTTCAAGGCCTTCGCGGTCAAAGGCAATGTCGTCGACATGGCCGTCGGGATCATCATCGGTGCCGCTTTCGGCAAAATCGTTTCGTCATTCGTTGGCGACGTGGTCATGCCTCCTATCGGCCTGCTGATTGGTGGAGTGGATTTCAGTGACCTGGCCATCACCCTCAAGGCCGCCCAGGGTGATGCGCCTGCCGTGGTACTGGCCTACGGTAAATTCATCCAGAGCACCATCGACTTCATCATCGTGGCGTTCGCCATTTTCATGGGCGTCAAGGCGATCAACCGCCTCAAGCGCGAAGAAGCCGTAGCCCCCAGCGCGCCTCCTGTCCCGACCAAGGAAGAACTGCTGCTGAGTGAGATTCGCGATCTGCTCAAGGCCCAGAACGAGCGGCCCTGAGGCAGTCAGTCACTGACAGCCTACCAGTAGTTTTCCACCGCCACCTGGCCCGGCCGACGGGTCAGGCTCAGCTGCAGCCCCCTGGCCTTGAGCAACTTGCGCGTGTCATCGATCATCTGCGGATTGCCGCACAGCATCACTCGCGAATGCTCCGGCGCCAGCGCTGCGCCGGCCGCCCGCTCCAGCTCGCCATTTTCGATCAGCGTGGTGATCCGCCCATTGAGCGCCCCCGGATGCTGCTCACGGGTGACGGTCGCAATGAAACGAAACTTGTGAGCGTACTCGGCCAGGTAGTCGCGCTGGGGCAGTTCCTTGATCAACGCCTGATACGCCAGCTCCTGCGCCTCGCGCACGCTGTACACCAGGATGATCCGCTCGAATTTTTCCCAGGCCTCGAAATCCTGGAGGATAGAAAGAAACGGCGCCACACCCGTCCCGGTGGACAGCAGCCACAAATCCCGACCATCGACAAAGCGATCCAGCGTCAGGTAGCCGAAAGCCTGGCGATCCACCAACAGTTCGTCACCCGGCTGCAGGCGGCTGAGCTCACTGGTGAATTCGCCATCGGGAACCACGATGGAAAAGAATTCGAGGAACTCGTCGAACGGCGAAGACACCATGGAATACGCCCGCCAGACGGTGGTTCCGTCCGCCTTGACGACCCCCAGCCGGGCAAACTGACCCGCCCGAAAGCGAAAGCCTCGATCCCGGGTCGTGCGCAAAGTAAACAAATGAGACGTCAACGGCTGGACATCGAGCAGGGTTTGGCGGGTGAACTTCTCTGCGCTGTCGGTCATGAGCCACTCCAATGGGACAAGACTTGCAGTGTCCCGCAAAGCGAGCGTCTTCACCACCGATGACGAGTAATGGCACTTTAGCCACAAACAGCATCTGACCATCAAAATCTTTTACTTAACTTATACAAAACTCACAAAACTGTAAAAAAAACTAATTAAAAAGTTTAGCTTCTTAAACATTTCAAAATGTAAGCAAACTAAAAAAAACTCACTACCAATTAAGAATAGTCCTACACTCAAATTTCGCATCATGGATTGGATCCGCATGGACGAATCAAACCCAGGAGAGAGCGATGGACAAGTGGAAGGACTTGTTATTGAGGAAGTTATCCTACGAGAAGGACCTGCAGACGGCCTATCGTCTGGTCCTGAATTTCTTTAACAATCAGGGATTTGAATATTGCGCATTTGCAACCTATCTAGGAAGCCCCGACAAGCACACTAGCAAGGTGAACCTGAATAACTACCCTTATGGATGGGACAGACTTTATGAACAAAATGGCTATGCGTCGAACGATCCATTAGTAGCACATTGCAATCAATCACCGCTCCCCATCTTGTGGGATGAGACTGTTTTTGCTCAAGCCCCCAAGTTATGGAGAGAACTTAATCGACAGGGACTCAAGTATGGCTGGACCCAAGCCGTTCATGATGACCAAGGGGCACGTTGCAGCCTGTTCAGCCTGGCTCGGTCCCATTGTCCCATTGATATCGAGGAGCACTATGCAAATCTCGGCTACGCGATCTTCGCCAGTCAAAAGCTGCACGCACTCGCCAGCAAAAAATTGTCTGACGCCCTGGCAGTCCAGCCCAAATGTCACCTGTCACCCAGGGAGATCGAAGTGTTGAGGTGGTCTGCCGAAGGCAAGACCGCGTCGGAAGTGGGCAGGATTCTCTGTCTTTCCGAACGAACCGTGAATTTCCATGTATGCAGTTGCATGCGGAAACTGAACGTCAGCAATAAAATTTCAGCGGTGGCAAAAGCAGCCCAAATCCATGTGATCTGAACAGTGGAGTGACACCACCCGGCTGAAAAACCCGCGAGTAATGTGCAACAAAAAAACGTACCATTTACGGTCCCACTTGAATGATGCCGCTTCTTGCACGCGACGCCGTTCATTCAGGCGGTCCCGCACAGACACCTACCTCCAGGCAGCGGGACATTCGTTGATTTCCAGAGTCCCCAGCCATGCCCCTGCTCGACAGCCCCTTCGCCCAACTCGACCTGATCCGCCAACCCGAACAGCAGAACGAACCACTGCAAGCCTTCGATGCGGCCGATGAATACCTGCTCGCGTACCTGGCCGAACAACAGCCAAGCAAGCAGACTCGGGTCCTGGTGCTCAATGATGGCTTCGGTGCCCTGGCGGCCAGCCTGGCCGACAAGGTCGATGTCACCAGCAGCGGTGACTCCTTCCTCGCGTTGCAAGCACTGGAGAAAAACCTGGTGCGCAACGGTCGCCCCTTCGATGCGGTGCCGACGTTGCCCGCCAGCGCGCCACTGACTGGCCCATTCGATCGTGTCCTGGTCAAAGTACCAAAAACCCTGGCCCTGCTGGAGGAACAGCTGATTCGCCTGCAAGGCCAACTGGCACCAGGTGCCCAGGTGATCGCCGGGGCCATGATCAAGCACCTGCCCCGGGCCGCTGGCGATTTATTGGAGCGGTATATCGGCCCGGTGCAGGCCTCCCTGGCGGTAAAAAAAGCGCGGCTGTTGATTGCTACGCCACAACCCGGCGCTTCACAAGGCAGTGCGCCGATCGTATCGCCCTACCCCACGCGTTACTGGCTGGACGAGCCGAAGATCGAGCTGCTCAACCACGCCAATGTGTTCTGCCGCGAAGGCCTGGACATCGGCACCCGCGCGTTCCTGCCACATCTGCCGAAAAACCTCGGGACGGCCCGGGTCGCGGACCTGGGATGCGGCAACGGTGTGCTGGCCATCGCCAGTGCCCTGCAAAACCCCGAGGCCCATTACACCCTGGTGGACGAGTCGTATATGGCCGTGCAATCGGCCGCCGAGAATTGGCGTGCGGCCCTGGGCGAGCGCGAAGTGACCCTGCGGGCCGGTGATGGCCTGGCCGGACAAGAGGCGCAGTCACTGGACGTGGTGCTGTGCAATCCGCCCTTCCACCAGCAGCAAGTGGTGGGCGATTTCCTCGCCTGGCGGATGTTCCAGCAGGCTCGCGAAGCGCTGGTGGTAGGCGGCGCGCTGTACATCGTCGGCAACCGGCACCTGGGTTACCACAGCAAACTGGCGCGATTGTTCCGTGGTGTCGAGCAAGTGGCCGCCACGCCGAAGTTCGTGATCCTCAAAGCCCGTAAATAAATCGTCCCTGCGCAAGCAAAGCACCTCGACTCCCACAGGGCAATCAGTGAGTGGTCAGGCCCGCGGCATTCATGAACATCCGCATCAGGCTGGCAACGATGAACAGCGCCAGCACACTGCCGGCCCAGATCAGCGCCAGCCAGCCGAGCCGCTGCCAGAGTGGCTTGCGCTCGGCGGCCTCGATGTCTTTCAAGTCAGGTTTGCCCATGCTCGACGTCCTCAATGGTAACCGTCGTCATGGGTCACCTTGCCGCGGAACACGTAGTAACTCCAGAAGGTGTACACCAGGATCAACGGAATGATGAACAGTGTGCCTACCAACATGAACCCCTGACTCTGGGGCGGTGACGAGGCGTCCCAGATCGAGATGGACGGCGGCACAATGTTCGGCCACAGACTGATGCCCAAGCCGCTGTAGCCGAGGAAGATCAGCACCAGGGTCAGGATAAAGGGCATGTAATTGGCGTTGCGCGCCACGGCGCGGAACAATCCATACATGGTCACCAGCACCAGGATCGGCACCGGCAGGAACCAGAACAGGTTCGGCAGGGTGAACCAGCGGGCCGCAATGTCCGCATGGGCCAGCGGCGTCCAGATGCTGACGATGCCGATCACCGCCAGCACCACGAACGCCAGCGGCCGGGCCAGGTCATGCATCTGCTCTTGCAATTTGCCCTCGGTCTTCATGATCAGCCAGGTGCAGCCGAGCAGCGCATAGGCGGCGATCAACGCCAGGCCACAGAACATCGCGAATGGCGTGAACCAGCCCAGGGAGCCGCCGACGAACTGGCGATTGACCACCTCGAATCCGTCGATGAACGCCCCCAGCGCCACACCTTGGAAGAAGGTGGCCGTCAGCGAGCCACCAATGAATGCCTTATCCCAGAGGTGACGCTTCTCAGCCTTGGCCTTGAAGCGGAATTCGAAGGCCACGCCGCGGAAGATCAGGCCGATGAGCATCAGGATCAACGGCAGGTACAGCGCCGAAAGCACCACCGAGTAGGCCAGCGGAAACGCTCCGAACAGCCCGGCACCGCCCAGCACCAGCCAGGTTTCGTTACCGTCCCAGACCGGTGCCACGGTGTTCATCATCACGTCGCGATCGCGCTCGCCCTTGACGAAGGGGAAGAGAATGCCGATCCCCAGGTCGAAGCCGTCCATGATCACGTACATCATGATGCCGAAGATGATGACCACGGCCCAGATCAGCGGAAGATCAATACCCATGATTCAATTCCCCTTGTTCGAGCGTTGGTTATGGTCCATGTCGTCGCCGTCATCGGCGGCCGACAATGGCCGGGCCGGCGTACGTTTCTGACCCGGGCCACCGTCGCTCGGCTCGGTTTCGTGGGCCTCCGGCCCCTTGCGCACCAGACGCATCATGTAACTCAGGCCGGCGCCGAACAGCGCGAAATACACCACGACGAACAGCACCAGGGTGATGCTCATCTGCGCGAAGCTGTGGCCGGACGAAGCATCGGCCGTGCGCATCAAGCCATAGACCACCCACGGCTGGCGGCCGATCTCCGTGGTAAACCAGCCGGCCAGGATCGCGACCAGACCGGACGGCCCCATCCACAGCACCATGTAGAGAAACGGCCGGGATTGATAGATCCGATCGTTACGGCGCAGCCACAGGCTGCACAGCCCAGTGAAAATCATCAGCAAGCCGAGGCCGACCATGACCCGGAACGACCAGAACACGATGGTCGAGTTCGGTCGGTCCTCAGGCGGGAATTCCTTGAGGGCCGGCACCTGCTTGTCCAGGCTGTGGGTCAGGATCAGGCTGCCCAGGTAAGGAATTTCCACGGCGTACTTGGTTTTTTCCGCTTGCATGTCGGGCCAGCCGAACAGGATCAGCGGGGTCGGTTCATTACCGACGTTTTCCCAGTGGCCTTCGATGGCGGCGATTTTCGCCGGTTGATGCTTGAGGGTGTTCAGGCCATGGAAGTCGCCGATGACCGCTTGTATCGGCGCCACTAGCAAGGCCATCCACATCGCCATCGACAGCATCCGGCGGATGGCCGGGGTATCGCGACCGCGCAGCAAATGCCAGGCCGCCGACGAGCCAACGAAGAACGCCGTGGCGACAAACGCTGCGGTGGACATGTGCAGCAATCGATAAGGAAACGAGGGGTTGAACACCACCGCCAGCCAGTCCACCGGGATCACCCGGCCGTCGATGATTTCGTAACCCTGGGGGGTTTGCATCCAGCTATTGGAGGACAGGATCCAGAAGGTCGAGATCAGGGTGCCGATCGCCACCATGACCGTGGAAAAGAAATGCAAACCGCGGCCGACGCGATTCCAGCCGAACAGCATCACGCCCAGGAAACCCGCCTCGAGGAAAAACGCCGTGAGCACCTCGTAGGTCAGCAACGGCCCGGTCACCGCACCGGCGAAGTCCGAGAAACGGCTCCAGTTGGTCCCGAACTGATAGGCCATGACCAACCCGGACACCACGCCCATGCCGAAGTTGACGGCAAATATCTTCGACCAGAAGTGGTACAGGTCGCGGTAGGTGTCATCGCGAGTCTTGAGCCACAAGCCTTCGAGTACCGCCAGGTAACTCGCCAGGCCGATGGTGATGGCCGGGAACAGGATGTGGAACGAGATGGTGAACGCGAACTGGATTCGGGCGAGATCGAGCGCCTCCAAACCGAACATAAGTCTTCCTCTGTCAGGTAAAACCGGCTGCGGGCGGGGCTTGCACCAGCCTCCAGGGATATGGAGTGCGATGCTTTTCAAATCGTTCTTTTTTTAAAACCGTCACAACGCAGGACGCTGGCCGGATGGCCGCCAACCCAACGCCCCGAAAGGCATTGATCTGGATCAAGCAATGCTCAAAGAGTAGCCGCATTCTCGTCGATGAACGGCGTGGTCGTTTGTCGCGTGGCAGGTTGTCTCAGATTGATCCATAACGTTCCAGAGTACACAGGACCCGTGGCGAGGGAGCTTGCTCCCGCTCGGTTGCGCAGCGACCGCAAAATCCTGGGGCTGCTTCGCAACCCAGCGGGAGCAAGCTCCCTCGCCACAGGTGTCCGTGATGCCCTTGACCTGAACAGTCCACAGGCGAAAGTAGATGTTTGGCTAACTATTTTTTCCGCCCGACGTAATTTCCAGTTACAGCTCGGCGATAATCGCGTGGCCTTCCTCACCGGACCCGTCCTAGATGCCCAGCCAAGCGCCGCTGCTGCTCCGTCACCATCGTCCCTTCATCGCCTTCTGGCTGGCCCGGATATTCACCGCCAGCGGCTTCCAGATGCTCACCGTGGCCATCGGCTGGAACCTCTATCAACTGACCGGCAACGTCCTGGACCTTGGCCTGGTGGGGTTGGTGGAATTTGCCCCGCGCGTGCTGTTCATGCTCCACACCGGGCATGTGGCCGACCGCTATGACCGCCGCAAGGTGGCGGCCATCTGTCAGACATTGCAGGCGATGATTGCCTTGGCGCTGGTGATCGGCAGCGCCACTGACAACGTCACGCGGGAGATGATCTTCATCCTCGCCTTCCTGCTGGGCGCCGCCCGCTCCTTCGAAATGCCCACCACCCAGGCGCTGCTGCCGAGCATCGTGCCGGCTGCGCTGTTTCCCCGTGCCGTGGCCGCCGCGCAATCGGCCCAGCAGTCGGCCACCATCGTCGCCCCGGCGCTCGGCGGCTTGCTCTATGCCTTTGGCAGTGTCTGGGTCTATGGGCCGACGGTGCTGCTCTACATCATCGCCTGTTGCCTGATGCTCAACCTGCCGGCCCGGCAGACGCCACTGAACAAAGGCAAGGCAACGCTGGATTCTTTGCTGGCCGGGATTCGCTTCATTCGCAGCCGCCCGGACATTCTCGGGGCGATCTCCCTGGACCTGTTCGCGGTGTTGCTCGGCGGCGCGACGGCGTTGCTGCCGGTGTTTGCCAAGGACATCCTGCTCACCGGCCCCTGGGGCCTGGGTCTGTTGCGGTCGGCACCGGCGGTCGGGGCCTTGCTGATGTCGCTGTGGCTGGCGCGGTTTGCCGTGGAGCGCAAAGTCGGCCGGGTGATGTTCACGGCTGTAGGCGTGTTTGGCGTCGCCACCATTGCTTTCGGCCTCTCCACCTCGTTCTGGTTTTCCCTGGCGGTGCTGGTGGTGCTGGGTGCGGCGGACATGATCAGCATGGTGATCCGCGCCTCCTTCGTACAACTGGAAACACCGGATGAAATGCGCGGCCGGGTCAGCGCGGTGAACGGGCTGTTCATCGGCGCCTCGAACCAGTTGGGCGAGTTCGAATCCGGCCTCACCGCCCACTGGTTCGGCACGGTGCCGGCGGTGGTCATGGGCGGCGTCGGTACGCTGCTGGTGACCGGGACCTGGATCAAGCTGTTCCCGACCCTGGCCAACCGTGACCGGATGCACGAGCCGGTGGATGCAGCAAAAGCCTAGAGCAACTTGTCGAGGGTGATGGGAAAGTCCCGCACCCGCTTGCCGGTGGCGTGGTAAATCGCATTGGCCACCGCCGCGGCCACCCCGACGACGCCAATTTCGCCGACGCCCTTGGACCCGAGCGCATTGACGATCTCGTCATGTTCCTCGACGAAAATCACCTCAATGTCGCCAATGTCGGCGTTAACCGGCAGGTGATACTCGGCCAGGTTGTGGTTCATGTGGCGACCCAGGGCGTGGTCCGTCAAGGTTTCTTCGTGCAAGGCCATGCCGACGCCCCACACCACGCCACCGAGAATCTGGCTGCGGGCGGTTTTCGGGTTGATGACCCGGCCGGCGGCGATGGCGCTGACCACACGATTGACCTTCACCGCCCCCAGGTCTTCGTCCACCAGCACCTCGACAAACACCGCCGAGTGAGTGGCCGTGGCGTAGGCTTGGCGTTTTGCATCCGGCTCGGCAGTGACCTGGGCTTGCAACGGCGTCTCGCCGCTTTTCTGCGCCAGCTCCGCGAGCGCAACGCTCGCTTCGCCGAGCCGCAGCTGACCATCGACAAACGTCACTTGCTCAAGGGTCGCGCCACTGAAGGCCGGACATGCCTGGCGGGCCACGGCCAGGAGTTTTTCCTTCAGTGCTTCACAGGCCTGCTGTACGGCAGTGCCTACCGACGATACGGTGAACGAGCCGCCCTGCAGCGGCGCGGTGGGCAACGACGAATCCCCCAGGACAAACGTGACGTCCTCAAGGGAAACGCCTGACGCCTCGGCAGCGATCTGGGTCATGATCGTGTAGGTCCCGGTGCCGATGTCAGTGGTGGCGCTGCTGACAGTCAGCTTGCCATGGGTGTCCAGCGACGCCTGGGCGCTGGCCTTCTGCTGCATGGCTTCCCACACACCACCGGCCATGCCCCAACCCACCAGTTGCCGGCCTTCACGCATGCTGCGCGGTTCCGGGTTGCGCTTGTCCCAGCCGAAACGATGGGCACCTTGGGCATAGCACTCACGCAGTTCCTTGCTGGAATACGGCTTGCCTTCGTTCTCGTTGCGTTCGGCGTAGTTGATCAAGCGCAGCTGGATCGGATCGATCGCCAGGGCACAGGCCAGTTCATCCATGGCGCACTCCAGGCCAATCAAGCCGAGGGCGGCACCGGGGGCGCGCATGTCCAGGGGCGTGTAGACGTCCAGCGGCACCAATTTGTAAGTCAGCTCGACGTTGTCGCAGTGATAGAGCATGCCGCTCCACTCCACCACATGCTCGGTGAAGTCCTCGAAGCGCGAGGTCTGGCCGATAGCGCTGTGCGCCACAGCCAGCAAGCGACCGTTGGCCGCCGCCCCCAGCTGTACGCGCTGGAGGGTTCGCGGACGATAGCCAAAGGTGAACATCTGCTGGCGCGTCAGGCTGACCCGCACCGAGCGCTTGAGGGCCAATGCCGCCATCACGGCCAACGGCAATTGATATTGCGGGCGCAGCCCGGAACCGAAGGCGCCGCCGACAAACGCGGCAAACACCCGCACCTGTTCTTGCTCCAGGCCGAAGACCTTTTGCACATAGGCCTGGCCGTTCTGCGTGCCTTGGGTCTTGTCATGGATGTGCAGGCTGCCGTCAGGCTGATACAGCACGGTGGAGGCATGTGGCTCCATGGGGTTGTGGTGTTCAATCGGCGTGCTGTAGGACACATCCACGCTGAGCGCGGAGCTGGCGTACTCGCCCTGAAAATTCCCACGGGGCTTGGGCAGTTCGGCCGGTGCCGGATGGGCGTCATATTGCAAGGTGATCAGATCGGTCTGATGCGCCTCGGCGTCGTATTCGATTTCAACCAGCGAACCGGCATACCGGGCCAGCTCAAGGTTTTCCGCCACCACCAGGGCCAGCGGCTGGCCGCTGTAAAGCACTTGGTCGTTGTACAACGGCCGGAACGGCGAGCCGTCCGCCGCATCGGCATCCTGGTAGGGCTCGTCGTAGCTGGCGATCCTCGGCCGGTTGGTGTGGTCGATGACCGCGACCACGCCGGGCAGTGCCAGGGCTCGGGACGCATCGATGCGCACTACACGACCACGGGCGACCGTACCGGAGACGACGCTGCCGTGCAGCAAGCCGTCCTCGGGGTATTCAGCGGCGTAACGGGCCTGGCCCGTCACCTTGAGCAGGCCGTCGACCCGGTCGAGGGGTTGCCCTATGGATTTGCTCGCAGCGTTCATCAGGCGTGTCCTCCCTGGGGTGCGCAACCCAATGCGGCGTCACTCAAGGCACGGACAATCGCCCGGCGCGCCAGTCTGACTTTGAAGCCGTTGTGCTCCAGCGGCTCGGCGTTTTGCAGCAGCGCGTCGGCAGCGGCGGTAAAGGTTTCGCGGCTGACGGCCTGCCCGGTCAGCCAACTCTCCACGGCCCGGTCGCGCCACGGTTTGTGCGCCACACCTCCCAGGGCCAGGCGCGCCTCGCGGATCACCGGCCCGTCCAGTTCCAGCGCCGCCGCCACCGAGACCAGCGCAAACGCGTAGGAGGCGCGGTCACGGATCTTCAAGTAGTGGCTATGCTCGGCAAAACCGACGGCAGGCAATTCGATAGCGGTGATCAGCTCATCGTCGGCCAGTTGATTGTCCCGTTCCGGGGCGTCGCCGGGCAGGCGATGGAAGTCGGCGAACTCGATGGTCCGCGCCCCGCCCCGGCCCAGGACATGGACCACCGCCTCCAGAGCGGCCAAGGCCACGCACATGTCGGAGGGGTGGGTGGCGACACATTGATCGCTGGCACCGAAAATCGCGTGGATCCGGTTCAAACCGCTCCGGGCCGGGCAACCGCTGCCGGGCCGGCGTTTGTTGCACGGTACGCTCGCGTCATAAAAGTAATAGCAGCGGGTGCGTTGCAGCAGGTTGCCGCCGGTACTGGCCATGTTGCGCAGTTGCGGCGAGGCGCCCGTCAGGATGGCCTGGGCCAGCAGCGGATAGCGGCGCTCGATCCACGGATGCCAGGCCAGGTCGGCATTGCTCACCAGCGCACCGATCATCACCCCGCCGGAAGGGGTTTCACTGAGGTCCGCCAGGGGCAACCCGGTGATGTCGATCAGGTGCTCGGGACGGGTGATGTTTTCCTTCATCAGGTCCAGCAGGTTGGTGCCGCCGGCGATGAAGCGGGAAACCGGGCTCGACAGATCGACGGCCGCCTGCACGGTGTCGGGCTTGCTGTATTGGAAGGGATTCATTGATCACCTCCCTGCTGGCAAAGCGGCAGAGCTTCTTCGATGGCATCGCGAATGTTGGTGTAGGCGCCGCAGCGGCACAGGTTGCCGCTCATCAACTCGCTGATCTGCCCACGGGTCTTCGCCCGGCCCTCGTTGGCCAAGCCCACCGCCGAGCAGATCTGCCCCGGCGTGCAATAGCCGCACTGGAACGCGTCATGGGTGATGAACGCCTGCTGCATGGGATGCAATCCGTCGTCACCGGCAAGGCCTTCGATGGTGGTCAACTCGGCGCCGTCGCACATCACCGCCAAGGTCAGGCAGGCATTGATCCGCTTGCCATCGCGCAACACCGTACAGGCGCCGCATTGGCCGTGGTCGCAGCCTTTCTTGCTGCCCACCAGGTCCAGTTGCTCGCGCAGCAGGTCCAGCAAGGTGGTCCAGGGCAACACCTGCAGTTCATGCACCTGGCCATTGAGTGTCAGATGGATCGGATGACGGACGAAGGACGCCTGCGTCGCTTCGGACAGGGTCGCGCTCATGGAACACCTCACGGTTGGTCGTACTCGCGGCGTTTTGGAAAACCGCCGTCATAAGGGGTACGACTTCAGGGTGGGGGTGAGCGTTCAAGGCAATTTCGACGCTCCACAAAGCCTTGTAAACCGCAGGATGCACAGATTCGCCTGGCATGTGCGGTATAAAAATACCGCATCAAGTGTAATGTATCGCCTTACACTCGATCCCATGGGAAACTGGCGAATCATTTTTCGCTTCATCGGGTCCGATATCGAACTGGTCGATTATCTGGACTACCACTGATCAGGAGGCTGGAACATGCCCATGCACAATCCGCCACACCCAGGCGAAACCTTGCGGTTGGACGTGCTGCCCGAACTGGGTATCACCGTCACCGAACTGGCGCGACACCTGGGTTTCGCCCGGCCTCATCTTTCCCGGATCTTGCATGGTCATGCGCCCGTCAGCCCCGACCTGGCTGTGCGCCTGGAGCGTGCCGGGATCGGCAAGGCCAGGGTCTGGCTGGGCGTCCAGACCGATTACGATTTGTGGCAAGCCGAGCAGCGCGTGCAGCCTGTGATTGAACCTTTCCCACAACACGCTTGATGCCTGTCAGGCCAGCAACTCTGCCGCCACCACGCTCCTCACACCCTTGCCACAGAGTTGTTCCACCAACGTCAAGGCAAACGCCAGGGCGGCGGCCGAACCCTGGGCCGTGATGCAGTTGCCATCCACCACCACGGGTTGATCGACAAAGCTGCAACCAGACAGTTGCTGGCTCACCGCCGGCAGGCAGGTCATGCGCCGCTGGCGCAGGACGCCAAAGGCCTGTAGCGCCAGGGCCGGGGCTTCGGCGATGGCGGCGAAAAACCGTCCGGTGGCGGCCTGGTCCTTGACCAGCTGTTGCAGCGGCTGATGGTTTGCCAGGTGTTGGGCACCGATGATGCCGCCGGGCAGAACGATCAGGTCGAAATCCTGCACAAGCATGTCCACCAACATGCCATCGGCGGTCAGGCGCGTGCCGCGGGCACAGGTGAGCATCCGCCGCCCTTCGATGCTTGCCACCACCACTTCGATCTGGGCTCGACGCAGCACGTCGATCAGGGTGACTGTCTGCAGGTCATCGACACCTTCGGCGACCGTAATCAGGGCTCGAGGCAGCTTGGTTCCAGGCATCATGGGCGCGCTCTCCGATGGGGTGGTTCCTGAAGCCTAGTCAGGTTTGCCGGGCCGCGTTCAGCTTGTCATGCCGACAGGTCATTTAATGTACAGCTGGGCCGACATCCGATTGCCCGGTGCATTGATCGAAATGTTGCTGAAGTTGAAGGTGCCTTCCTGCTTGCCCTTCAGATCGAAGATGTACAAATAGCCGACGATTTTGGTCTGGGCCGAACAATCGTTGAGATTGCCATTGCTGTACGCACACACCGGCGAGCGGGTGCCATCGACCTCGAAACCGTCCAGCGTGACATTGGGCTGCCGACCGTAGCCGACCTCCAGCACGTAGACTTTGATATTCGGCCCGTTGTGATCGCAACGGGTCTGCGCCTGCCCTGGCGCGATATCCTCGAAGCCACAGGCCGGCGACTCGACCTTGAGCACCTTGACCTCGCTCAAAGGCTGCGCCGACGCGGCATTGGCGGCCTGTCCGGACAACCACCCACCCAGCATGCAACCCACCGCCGCCAGCAGTTTTTTATTCATGCAATACATAGAGACCTCCCGGAACCGCGCGCAGTATGGCCCACTTGGCGCGTTGGCAAAACATCGACGACGATCGCAGCCACAACGCTACGCTGCTGGTATGATGCGCGGCTTTTTCCGACCCGCAGAAAATTCCCGGGCGCCGCTGGCGACCTGTGCTTTGCTGTTGAGGTCGATACATTCACGGCGCCGGGCGCGCCACGGGGAGCAGACATGCTGGAAAGGCTGTTTCAACTCAAGGCACATAACACCAACGTGCGGACCGAGATCCTGGCGGGCGTCACGACCTTCCTGGCCATGGCCTACATTCTGTTCGTCAACCCGAGCATCCTCGGTGAAACCGGCATGGACAAGGGCGCGGTGTTCGTCGCCACCTGCCTGGCAGCGGCCATTGGCTCCACGGTCATGGGCCTGATCGCCAACTACCCGATCGCCCTCGCACCGGGCATGGGCCTGAATGCCTTCTTTACCTACACCGTGGTCCTGCACATGGGCCACACCTGGCAAGTGGCGCTGGGCGCAGTGTTCATCTCCGCCGTACTGTTCTTCATATTGTCGATCTTTCGTATCCGCGAATGGATCATCAACAGCATCCCGCTGCCGCTGCGCTCGGCCATTGCCGCCGGCATCGGCCTGTTCCTGGCGCTGATCGCCCTGAACAACGCCGGCATCGTGGTGAAAAACCCGGCGACCATGGTCGGCCTGGGCGACTTGAAGCAACCGGCGCCGATCCTCGCGACCCTCGGCTTCGTCCTGATCGTCGGCCTCGAAGCGCTGAAAGTGCGTGGAGCGGTGCTGATCGGCATCCTGGCGGTCACCATCGTGTCGATCCTGATGGGATTCACGCCGTTCGGCGGCGTGATCTCCATGCCACCGTCCCTGGCCCCGACCTTCCTGCAATTGGACATCAAGGGCGCCCTGGACATCGGCTTGGTGAGCGTGATCTTCGCCTTCCTGTTCGTCGACCTGTTCGACAACTCCGGCACGTTGATCGGCGTCGCCAAGCGCGCCGGGCTGATGGGCAAGGACGGGCACATGCCGAAGATGGGCCGTGCGTTGATCGCCGACAGCACCGCCGCCATGGCCGGTTCGCTGCTGGGCACGTCCACCACCACCAGCTACATCGAATCGGCAGCGGGTGTCAGCGCGGGTGGGCGCACCGGCCTGACCGCCGTCATCGTGGCGATCCTGTTCCTGCTGGCGCTGTTCTTCTCGCCACTGGCCGCCAGCGTCCCGGCCTTCGCCACCGCGCCGGCCTTGCTGTTCGTCGCCGTGCTGATGACTTCGGGCCTGGCGGAAATCGATTGGGACGACATCACCGTGGCCGCCCCCGTGGTGATCACCGCCCTGGCGATGCCGTTCACCTATTCCATCGCCAACGGCATCGCCTTCGGTTTCATCGCTTGGACCGCCATCAAACTGGTGTCCGGCCGTGGCCGTGAGTTGAACCCAGCGCTGGTCATCCTGTCGATTCTCTTCGTGATCAAGTTGGGTTGGTTCAACGCATGACTTTTGATTCCCACGCCTACGCCGCTCAGCTCCAGGACAAGGTCACCCGCTTGCGTGACCTGTTGGCGCCGTTCGATGCACCAGAACCTGCGGTGTTCGATTCGCCGCTGGAGCACTTCCGCCTGCGCGCCGAATTCCGCCTGTGGCGCGAGGCCGGCGAACGGCATTACGCAATGTTCTCCCAGGACGACAAGCGCACGCCGATCCTCATCGAGCAGTTCCCCATCGCCAGCCTGCGCATCAACCAGTTGATGCCGCAACTCAAGGCCGCCTGGCAGGCCAGCGCGCCCCTGAGCCACAAGCTGTTCCAGGTGGAGTTCCTGACCACCCTGGCCGGCGATGCGATGATCACCCTGTGTTATCACCGTCCGCTGGATGAGCATTGGCACACCGCCGCCTCGAAGCTGGCGAGCGACCTCGGCGTGAGCATCATTGGCCGCTCCAAGGGCAAGCGCGAAGTGATCGGCCACGACTACGTGGTGGAGAAACTCGAAGTGGGCGGTCGTACCTTCAGCTATCGCCAGCCCGAAGGCGCCTTCACCCAGCCCAACGGCACGGTGAACCAGAAGATGCTCAACTGGGCCTACGAGGCATTGGGCGATCGCAGCGACGATCTGCTGGAGTTGTACTGCGGCAACGGCAACTTCACCCTGCCCCTGGCCACCCGTGCGCGCAAAGTGCTGGCCACCGAGATCAGCAAGACCTCGGTGAACGCCGCGCTGAGCAACCTCAGCGAAAACGCGGTGGATAACGTCACGCTGGTGCGCCTGTCCGCCGAAGAGCTGACCGAAGCCCTGAACGAAGTCCGGCCGTTCCGTCGTTTGCATGGCATCGACCTCAAAAGCTACGAATTCGGCAGCGTCTTCGTCGACCCGCCTCGCGCCGGCATGGACCCGGACACCTGCGAGCTGACCCGGCGTTTTGACAACATCCTGTACATCTCCTGCAATCCCGAAACCCTCGCAGCCAACATCGCGCAACTGCACGACACTCACCGCATTACGCGTTGCGCGTTGTTCGATCAATTTCCTTGGACCCATCATATGGAATCCGGGGTGTTGTTGACTCGGCGTTAAATTGCTGGCTCATCGATTCTCCCTGGCTATGGTTTGCCACGGGCAATCAGCCCGCGAGCGGTCGCGTCGTGGCGCTCGATCAGCTCATCCAAAACGCACCGTGCCTGCGCCTGCCCGCTGTAGCGGGCCGCCACATAGGCCTCCAGAAGTAAGGTGAACTCCTGAGCGATGGCCTCGCCCTTGAGGGTCAGTACCCGCTCGCCATTCATATACACCGGAGCCGAAGGGTGTTCTCCGGCACCCGGCAGGGAAATGCCGATATCCGCCAGACGACTTTCGCCCGGGCCATTGACCACGCAGCCCATGACGGCCACCTGCAACTGCTCCACACCACTGAAGCGGCTTTTCCAGAGGGGCATCTGCTCGCGCAGGTAATCCTCGATCTGCTGGGCCAGCTCCTGGAAAAAACTGCTGTGGGTACGTCCGCAACCGGGACAGGCCACCACCGAGGGGGTAAAGGCCCGCAGCCCCATGGTTTGCAGGATTTGCTGGGCCACCAGTACTTCGCGGCTACGCTCGCCCCCAGGCTCGGGGGTGAGTGAAATGCGCAAGGTATCGCCAATGCCCTCCTGCAGCAGCACAGCCAGGGCGGTGGACGAGGCGACAATCCCCTTGGAGCCCATGCCGGCTTCGGTGAGCCCCAGGTGCAAGGCAAAGTCGCAACGCTCGGCGAGGTTGCGGTACACGGCAATCAAGTCCTGCACATGACTGACCTTGGCCGACAGTACAATCCGCTCCGCCGGCAGCCCGACCTCGATGGCCCGCTGTGCATTTTCCAACGCCGAGACCACCAAGGATTCGCGCATCACCGCATCGGCCGGCAGCGGCTCGGCGAGCGCGGCGTTGTGGTCCATCATCCGAGCCAGCAACTGCGGGTCCAGACTTCCCCAATTGACGCCGATACGGACCGGCTTGTCATAGCGACAGGCCATTTCAATCATTTCGCAGAACTGCTCGTCGCGCCTGGCCCCCTTGCCGACATTGCCCGGATTGATCCGATATTTGCCCAGCGCCTGGGCGCAATCGGGGTAAGTCGCCAACAGGCGATGGCCATTGAAGTGAAAGTCGCCGACAAGCGGAACCTGGATATCACGCGCATCCAGCAACTCGCGAATCTTCGCGACCTGGGCCGCCGCCTCATGGCCATTGACCGTGATCCGTACCAGTTCGGCGCCGGCCAGCGCCAGTTGCTCGACCTGCGCCGCGGTGGCCCGGGCGTCGGCGGTATCGGTATTGGTCATGGCTTGAACAACGATCGGGCTGGCACTGCCTATGGTCACCGGACCGATACGGACCTGGCGGGTTTTGCGCCGGACAATATTGGAGCTCATCGTCTGCCCCCTCGTCGGATGGAAACGGCATGGACAGTGGCGGTAGATTGAAGGTCGCCATGTGTTCCCCCTTTTAGTGGTTGCTTGACAGCTACACGCAGTAAGCTCGGAAGCGACCGCAAAGAAGCCCTGGGGCTGGACCAGACAACTTTTATCGCTGCCACTGGTTGAAGGTCTGCTCGCCTACGCTGAACAACGGCAGGTCCAGCCGCTGCTGCGCCATTTGCTCGCGAAAGAGCCGGATCGAAGCGATGATTCCCTTGGCGTCGAGGCCACAGCTGGCCAGCAACTGCTCGGGCGCGCCATGCTCGATGAACTGATCATCGAAACCCAGCAGCAGCACTTGCCGGAAAATCCCCGAGGCCGCCAGGTGTTCGAGGCATGCCCCCCCGGCACCGCCTTTCACACACCCCTCCTCGATCGTCACTAACAAGTCATGGGTGCAGGCCAAAGTCTCCAGCAGATCGACATCCAGGGGTTTGACATAGCGCATGTTGGCCACGCTCGCATCCAATGCCTGGCCGACTTCCAGACTCGGCCGCAGCATTGAGCCGAAGGCGAGGATAGCGATACGCTCACCCGGGGTTCGACCCGACTCCCGACGCAGTTCACCCTTGCCCAGGGGCAAGGTATTCAGATCGCTTTGCACCGCCTGACCGGTGCCTCCACCCCGTGGATAACGCACGGCCACCGGCCCGGCCTGGACAAGAGCGGTATGTAGCATCTGCCGGCATTCGTTTTCGTCCGCCGGCGTCATGATCATCAGGTTGGGCACGCAACGCAGGTAGGCGATATCGAACGCTCCCGTGTGAGTAGCGCCGTCCGCACCGACAATCCCGGCCCGATCGACCGCCAGCACCACCGGCAGGTTCTGCAGCGCGATATCGTGAATCAATTGGTCATAAGCGCGCTGCAGGAAAGTTGAATAGATTGCCACCACCGGTTTCAAGCCTTCGCTCGCCAACCCGGCGGCGAAGGTCAAGGCATGTTGCTCAGCGATACCGACATCGAAATACCGCTCGGGAAAACGTTGCTCGAACGGCCCCAGGCCCGCCCCCTCACACATGGCCGGAGTGATCGCCACGACCCGTGAATCACGCTCGGCCTCGTCGCATAGCCAACGACCAAACACCTGAGCGTAGCTTTGCTGGCGGGGTACGGTAGGCAGGACGCCCTGGCCCAGATTGAATTTCCCAGGCCCGTGGTACAACACCGGGTCAATCGCCGCCGGGCTATAGCCATGCCCTTTCTCAGTGACGACGTGCAGCAATTGCGGACCACGCAAACCTTTGAGTAACTGCAAGGTCGGAATCAGCTCATCCAGGTCGTGACCGTCGAGAGGACCGGTATAGTTGAAACCCAGGGCTTGGAACAGGGTCGCCGCCCCCGTGAAGTCCTCGGGTTGCGCCTGCAGTTTTCCGCCCTTCTCATCCCTTGGCCATTCGTCGCGCCGGATCCGCTTGATACCGCCATTGGCCGCGCTTGCACAACGATGAGCAGTCAATCTGCCCAGGTAATGGCGCAGCGCACCGACGGCGGCAGAGATCGACATATCGTTATCGTTGAGAATTACCAGAAACGGCAAGTCGGTGTGCAGACCGGCATTGTTCATCGCCTCATAGGCCATTCCCCCACTCAGGGCGCCGTCACCGATCACAGCGATGCTATGCCGGTGTTCGCCTTTGGTCCGAGCCCCGAGCGCCATGCCCAATGCCGCGGAAATTGAGGTGCTTGCATGGGCCGTTCCGAAGCAGTCGTACTCGGACTCTTGACGTCGGGGAAAACCGGATATCCCGCCCCATTGGCGGATGCCGGCCATGGCCTCGCGCCGACCTGTCAATATCTTGTGCGGATAGGATTGATGCCCCACATCCCAAACGATCCGGTCATGTGGCGTCTCGAAGACATAGTGCAACGCGACAGCCAGCTCCACGCTACCCAGATTGGCCGACAAATGCCCACCGGTCCGGGAGACACTGTGCAGGATGAAGGCCCGCAACTCTTCGGCAACCACATCGAGCGCCCGAGGATGAAGGACGCGTAAATCGCCGGGGCTATCGATGGTGTTCAGTAGCTCGAACATGCCGGACTCCTTTTCATGGCCTTAATGCAGGCGATTGACGATCAGGTCAGCCAGTTCACGCAGATAGGTCGCACGAACATCGAAGCCAGCCAAAGCAACATGGGCACGTTCGTTTAGCTGCCAAGCCAGGCACCGAGATGGCTCCAGGCCAAGCACCGAGACGTAGGTCGGTTTGTTGCCGCGGGCATCCTTGCCGGCGGTTTTCCCCAACGTTGTCGAGTCCTGGGTCACGTCGAGAATGTCATCGACGATCTGAAATGCCAGGCCGATCGCCGCTGCGTAGCGATCCAGCGAATCAAGATCTTCGTCGGACCGCCCGGCACACAGCGCGCCCATGCGCACTGCGGCGCGGATCAACGCGCCAGTTTTCATCTGATACATAATGTCCAAGGCCGCAACGTCTACCTCCGTATCGAGACCATTCAGATCGAGCATCTGACCGCCACACAAGCCGCCGGGGCCGACAGCACGGGCCAGTTCCTCCATCAGCAAGGCTTGCCGAGCGAGGGGGACAGGCGTGTGTCGCAAGGTCATGAAGGCCTGCATCAGCAATGCGCTTGCTGTCAGGATGGCGGTGGCTTCGTCGAACCGGATATGGACGCTAGACCGGCCATGACGCAGACCGTCGTCATCCATGGCCGGCAAATCGTCCTGTACCAGAGAACTGATATGGACCATTTCCACTGCCGCACAAACCCGATCCAAAGCCTGCCGATCAGCGCCGAAAGCGATACCGCTGGCCTGGCACAATAATGGTCGCAGCCGTTTTCCGCCCCCCAATACCGCGTAGCGCATCGCTTCGTGCAGTCGCGCAGGCACTATCGATAGGCAGGGCAGTTCAGCTTCTAGGCAGCGCTCGAATCGATTCAACTGCGCCTGTCGCCAGTCTCCAAAAGCAGGCAGAGCGCCCTGTGTCGATAGCGCGTCACGCACATCTATCACCCTGATTTTTAGAGGGCCTGATGGCCGATGGAAGAAGCCTGGACAGCCAGTACCTGCCAGGCTCGGATACCCGCCAGGGTGTAGGTTTCGAAAATCCGCCGAAACCAGACCGTGTATCTGTCAGGAGCCGCTGTGATACATCCGGGAATATCGGACAGCGCCAACCATTCCCAGGCCAGGGCCTCATCAGGATTGACAACCGGAGGGGTGTCGCACGTGCCTACATACAGGTGATCGAACTCATGCTCGATGAGTTCGTTCGAGACTTGTTCGCGGTAGAGCAGCGAGGCCACCTTTTTCAATGGACAGCTTAGGCCCATCTCCTCGAACAGGCGCCGCTGTGCAGCGGCGTGGGTCTGCTCGCCCAGGCGCGGATGCCCGCAACAGGTATTGGACCATAGCCCTTGAGAGTGATATTTACCGAGAGCCCGCTGTTGCAACAGTAAACGACCGTGCTCATCAAAGATGAAGATCGAGAACGCCCGATGCCGTAGACCATGTTGATGGATGAACAACTTATGCGCACTGCCAGTTTCGCAATCATCCTCATCGACCAGAATGAGGGTTTCTTCCATGGTTAGACTCCGTAGGTCTTCACCACTGGACACAACTGCAGACCAGAATGCGTAGGGAAATTCAGACTTATTGAACAAGGTTATTTGAATGTAGCTCTCGGCCGGCTGGGTGCAAGCACAGGAGCCCCATCGGTGACTCCGTCCGTCGTATTTCCCAACAGCGCATGTTCGATTACCGAACAGCTTTGTCAGCTATGACTCCTCGACGGAATTGACCTGATTAACCAACTGGTACATTTTGTCTCCAAGCCAACCGACGATAATCCGTCGAGCCCACAAAAACAATGGAGATACGCTGATGCCGCCAATCGTTCTGGTGCTCAACGGCCCGAACCTCAACCTGCTCGGCACCCGTGAGCCGGCGACCTACGGCCATGAAACCCTGGCGGATATCTCGGCGCTGTGCGGTCGCACCGCTGACGAACTCGGCCTGGCGGTGGAGTTTCGCCAGACCAACCAGGAAAGCGAACTGATCGACTGGATTCACGGCGCCCGCAGCCGCTGCGCCGGTATCGTCATAAACCCGGCGGCCTGGACCCACACCTCGGTGGCCATCCGTGACGCCCTGGTCGCCAGTGAAGTCCCGGTGATCGAAGTGCACCTGTCCAACGTCCATGCCCGGGAAACGTTTCGCCATCACTCCTTTGTCTCCTCCATCGCCATCGGCGTGATGTGCGGGTTTGGCAGCCATGGTTATCGCCTGGCCCTTGAACATTTCAGTCAGCGGTTGAAGGGTTGATGAGCATGTCGAATATCACTGTGCTGGCCGGCCTGATCGGCGCGGGCATCCAGGCCTCTCGCACGCCGGCACTCCATGAGCATGAGGGTGATGCCCAAGGCATGCGTTACCTCTATCGGCTGATCGACCTCGATGCGCTGAAACTCGACAGCGGCGCCTTGGCCGATTTGCTCAAGGCCGCCGAGCGTATGAGTTTTACCGGCCTGAACATCACCTTTCCCTGCAAGCAGGCGATCATCCCGCTGCTCGATGAGCTGTCGCCCGAGGCCCGGGGCATTGGCGCAGTGAATACCGTGGTGCTCAAGGATGGCAAGCGCATCGGTCACAACACCGACTGCCTGGGGTTCGCCGAGGGTTTTCGCCGCGGCCTGGGTGATGTTGCACGTCGGCGCGTGGTACAGATGGGCGCCGGAGGCGCTGGCGCGGCGGTAGCCCACGCGCTTTTGGCAGAAGGCGTACAGACGCTGAGCATTTTTGACGTCGAGGTCAGTCGCGCCGAGGCCTTGGCCAACAACCTGAACCAACACTTCGGCGTTGGTCGTGCCCGGGCCGGGCATGACCTGTCCGCCGCCATGGCCGAGGCCGATGGCCTGGTGAACACCACGCCCATGGGCATGGCGAAACTACCGGGCATGCCGGTGCCGGTCGAGCTGTTGCACGGCCAATTGTGGGTGGCGGAAATCGTTTACTTTCCCTTGGAAACCGAACTGCTGCGCAACGCCCGCGCCCTTGGCTGCCGCACGCTGGATGGCGGCAACATGGCGGTGTTCCAGGCGGTGAAGGCGTTTGAATTGTTCAGCGGCGTCGCGCCAGATGCACAGCGGATGCTGGAACACTTCCAGAGCATGAATCACTAAAGCCCGGGGATTATCCCTGTGGGAGCGGGCTTGCTCGAGAATGCGGTTTGTCCGTCACACATTTGTCGACTGACACACCGCATTCGCGAGCAAGCCCGCTCCCACATTCGGTTCGGCTCAGGGCTGTAGGTAGCGCAACACCGACTCACAAACCATCTGCCGATGCCGCTGCTTGATCGCTTCGTCCGACAAATCGATCTGAAAAATCTCACCGAATGTCTGGCGGTTGGACACTCGGTAGAAGCAGAAGGAACTGATCAGCAAGTGCACATCCAGCGGTTGCAGATCGGGACGGAACACACCCTCTTCGGCACCGCGACGCAGGATCACGCCCAGGGAATCGAGGATGGTGTTGGTCATCGCCTTGATCGCGCCGGACTGTTTCACGTACTCGGCGTTGTGGATGTTCTCGATGCAGACGATGCGCACGAAATCCACATTGCGATCGTGGTGGTCGAAGGTGAACTCCACCAGGCGCCGGATCGCATCGACCGGGGCCAGTTCCGCCAGGTGCAGGCGGCTCTCGGTGGTGCGGATATCACCGTAGAGTTTTTCCAGCACCTCGACGTACAACTGCTCCTTGCTGCCGAAGTAGTAGTAGATCATGCGCTTGGAGGTGTGGATGCGCTCGGCGATGGCGTCGACCCGGGCACCGGCCAGGCCTTGCTGGACGAACTCGACGATGGCTTCCTGAAGAATGTTCTCCCGGGTCTTCTCCGGGTTGTTCTTGCGACTCTTGCGCGGCGCGACGACGGGTTCGTCGAGGGCTGCGGAAAGCTCTGGATTCATAGTCATTGCGGGGCTCACGGCCATCACTGCACAGGCTGGCGATTATGGGCTGCACCGTGCACTGAAGGAAGCCACGACACGGCCCATTACCGCCACGTTTACGATTTCCCTACAACTTGGCGTGTCGCAAACCACCGCTGCGGGACTTGGCCATGGCCGCCAGGCGCACCGCGACATTGGCGGCGCCATAACCGACGTAGCCGTTCTTGCGCTGGATGATCTCGAAGAAAAACCGCCCTTCGAACGGCTCGGTGTAGACGTGGAACAGTTCGCCACCCTGGGCGTCGCGGTCGTACAGCACGTTGAAATAGGCCAGCTCGCTGAGGAACTCATCGTCGAAATCGAAACGCGCCGCCAGGTCGTCGTAGTAATTGAGCGGAATGTCCAGCAACGGTACGCCCGCCTCTTTGGCACGACTGACCTGAGCGAAGATGTCGTCGCAGTCGAAGGCGATGTGATGCACGCCGGAGCCGCGATAACTCGACAGCGCGTGTGAGATCGCGGTGTTGCGGTTCTCGGAAATGTTCAGCGGCAAGCGGATCGTACTGCAGCGGCTGCGCAGCGCACGGCTTTTTACCAGGCCATAAGGGTCGGGCAGGACGACTTCGTCGTCGGCCTCGAAATCCAGCAGGCTCTTGTAGAACAGTACCCAACTGTCGAGGCTGTCGGCCGGCAGCGCCATCGCCATGTGGTCGATGCGCTTGAGCCCGGCCCCAATGACCGCGCCCGGCTGTAGATTGAAATCAGTGCCGTAGACATCGGCCTGCTGGTCCACCAGATAGATCAGGCTGCCATCCGGTGCGCGCACCGCCGCCAGCTCCAGTTCATTGGGGCCTACCAACCCACGATAGGGCTGGCCTTTGTAGGCAACGGCCCGCTCCAGGGCGCTGGCGCTGTTTTTCACGCGCACGGCGGTGGCGCACAACGACGGTCCGTGGGCTTCGAAAAAATTGTGGGCGAACGAGTACGGTTCGCTGTTGAGAATCAGGTTGATATCGCCCTGGCGCAACAGGCTGACATTCTTGGAACGATGCTGGCCGGCCTTGACGAACCCCAGCCGCTCCAGCCAATGGGACAGCTTGGCGCCGAGGTTGTCGTCCACGGCGAACTCGAGGAATTCGATGCCGTCGTATTCGCTGGCCGGCGGCGTGGCGAACAGGATGTCGGTATTGCGCATGGAGGGCGCTTCTGCAGCCAGGCGCTGGCGGGTCTTTTCTTCCAGGTACAGCAGCGAGCGCAGGCCATCGGCGGCATTGGCCCGTGGCGGCGCGGCGCGGAAACCGTCGTTGAAGATTTCCAGCGACAGCGGTCCGGTGTAGCCACTCTTGATGATCGGCGCCAGGAAACCCGGCAAGTCGAACTCGCCCTGGCCCGGGAAACAACGGAAATGCCGGCTCCATTCCAGGACATCCATGGCCAGGATCGGCGCGTCGGCCATTTGCACGAAGAAGATCTTGTCACCGGGAATCTCGGCGATCGCGCTCGGATCGCCCTTGAGGGACAAGGTGTGGAAGCTGTCGAGCAGCACCCCGAGGCTTGGGTGATCGGCCTGGCGCACGATGTTCCAGACCTGTTGATAAGTATTCACGTGCCGCCCCCAGGCCAGCGCTTCATAACCGATACGCAAGCCGCGTGCGCCAGCGCGTTCGGCCAGCAGGCGCAGGTCATCGATGAGAATCCGTTCATCGCCGACGCTATCGGCCGAGGCATTGCTGCACACCAGCACCAGGTCGGTGCCCAGTTCCTGCATCAGGTCGAACTTGCGCTCGGCCCGCTCCAGGTTGCGCGACAGGCGATCGCGGCGGCAGCCCTCGAAGTCACGAAACGGTTGGAACAAGGTGATGGCGATGCCCAGGTCGGCGCACATCTGCCTGATTTCCCGAGGGCTGCCATCGTAATAGAGAAGGTCGTTCTCGAAGATTTCCACCCCGTCAAAACCGGCGGCGGCAATGGCTTCGAGTTTTTCCGGCAGGGTACCGCTCAACGACACGGTGGCAATGGAACGCTGCATGACTTCGGCTCCCGGGACAGGCATCGGCTACAAAAGGTGCGCCGCTTTTTAAAGAGTCAGCCGATTATTGAGCTGCCGGTTTCTTTCAGCAATTTAATATGTACCATCCGGTTAGTTTTTTGGGCGATTATCGAACAAAATGCCGATCGCCGAATTGACGATTTTTTGCTCACTGCGCACCATCGCTCCCCACATCGACGCAAGCCCTGATCGCCGACGTCGATGGACAGACCCAGACCGACCATAAGAATTTCAAAAACGGGTACACGCTATGATTCCTTCCCAAAGTTCCCGCCTGGCCACTGGCCTGAGTGCCTCCACCGGCGGCGTCGGAGACAAGATCCGCGGCGCCATGGCCGTGGGCAAGACCCGTTGGGGCATGCTCGCCCTGGTGTTTTTTGCCACCACGCTGAACTACATCGACCGCGCCGCCCTGGGCGTCATGCAGCCGATCCTGGCCAAGGAGATGAGCTGGACGGCGATGGATTACGCCAACATCAACTTCTGGTTCCAGGTCGGTTATGCCGTCGGCTTCGTGTTGCAGGGGCGGCTGATCGACCGGATCGGCGTCAAGCGCGTGTTCTTCTGCGCCGTGCTGCTCTGGAGCCTGGCGACCGGCGCCCACGGCCTGGCCACCTCGGCGGTGGGCTTCATGGTCTGCCGCTTCATCCTCGGCCTCACCGAAGCCGCCAACTACCCGGCCTGCGTGAAGACCACGCGACTGTGGTTCCCGGCGGGCGAACGGGCCGTAGCCACCGGCATCTTCAACGCCGGGACCAACGTCGGCGCGATGTTCACCCCGATGCTGTTGCCGCTGGTCCTGCACGTGTGGGGCTGGCAGGCCGCGTTCCTGTGCATGGCCGCGCTCGGCGGGATCTGGCTGGTGTTCTGGGGCCTGAAATACTTCAACCCCGAAGACCATCCCACCGTCAAACAATCGGAGCTGGACTACATCCAGGCCCAGGACGAACCGGACCAGGTCCGCGTGCCGTTCTCACGCATCCTGCGCATGCGCGGCACCTGGGCGTTCGCCCTGGCCTACTCGATCACCGCGCCGGTGTTCTGGTTCTATCTCTATTGGTTGCCGCCGTTCCTGAACCAGCAATACAACCTGGGCATCAATGTGACCCAGATGGGCATCCCGTTGATCATCATCTACCTCACCGCCGACTTCGGCAGCGTGGGCGGCGGGATCCTGTCTTCGTTCCTGATCGGTCGCGGCCTCGATCCGATCAAGGCGCGACTGGTGTCCATGCTGCTGTTCGCCTGCTGCATCATCGGCGTGATCATGGCCGCCGGCGCAAGCAACCTGTGGATGGCAGTGTTCGCCATTTCCCTGGCCATCGGCGCGCACCAGGCCTGGACCGCCAACATCTGGAGTCTGGTGATGGACTACACGCCCAAGCACATGATGAGTACGGTGTTCGGCTTCGGCGGCATGTGCGCGGCCATCGGCGGGATGTTCATGACCCAGCTAGTGGGTCACATCCTCACCGTGACCAACAATAACTACACCGTGCTGTTCACCCTGATCCCGGCGATGTACTTCACGGCGCTGATCTGGTTGTACTTCATGGCGCCGCGCAAGGTGCCAACCCTGGAAAACTGATTGTCCACATGCGGCTCTGTACAAAATCCCGAGAACCCCAATCGTCGCGCCTCCAGTGCTGAGATTTTGTAGAGTCACCCGCCATCAACGGAAAGGAACTCTGTGATGGCAAAGCGTTGCGAACTCTCGGACGAGGCCTGGGGAGTAGTCTCCGATCTCTTCATCGAACCCCATGGCCGAGGGCGACCGAGCCTTAGCGACCGCCTGATGATTGATGGGGTGCTCTGGGTACTTTGCTCGGGGGCTGCGTGGCTAGATATGCCGGAGCGCTTTGGCCCGTGGTCAACGGTCTATCAACGGTTTCGGGGGCTGGCGAAACCAGGGGACATTCGATCAGATGCCCAAACGCATTCCGTCTAGCCAACATGGACGCTCTCGCAAACGCTAAATGGCTGCTTGCCGATAAGGGCTACGACGCCGAAGCGCTACGCCGCTACTGCGATCAATATCGAATGCAGCCTGTCATCCCGCTGCGCTCAATGAAGCGCAAACCCAAGCCTGGCTTACCCAGGCTGTTTGATTCGGCCCAAGGACCGGCAGTGAAACATCATCGAACGCATGTTTGGCTGGCTGAAAGAGAACCGTAAGATCGTGACACGCTTCGACAAGCTTGCGAAAAGCTAGGCCGCCATGGTCTCCCTGGCTTGTTCCACGCGGTGTTTGCAACATCTCTTGTCGTACAGAGCCTAACGAATAGATTATTCAAGAATATATTGGATAACCCCGTGGGCACTTAAATTGGCACCCGTTTAACCCGCCCAGAGGTCTAATGGATCAGCCGCGCTTGTGTGTAGCTCTCTTGCTTGTGTCGTACTCTGTCAGTGGACCGTAAATGGCTCCTCCAGCAGTAGCTGGCAAAATAAAGACACCCATCTGATAACTATTATTTCTTGTGCCCTTTAATTGATTTCGGATTGATGACATCATAATTTTCATCATGCGACTTGCTTGTTTCTTCATAAAAAAGCTTCGCTGCTCGGTCTGCAAACAGTAGACCAGAGATGGCTCGACTTTGGGATGAGGACAATTTATTCATAGCCAAGCTTTATCTATTTAATAGATTCAATTTGTATCAGGAACAATATTGGCAGCCGCTTCAAATACTTCGGGAGCATTATACCCATCCTCCCAATACCGATCCGACTCTATTAATGTTGCAGATTTCCAGCCATTGAAAGGCATGCTTAAACAATGCACATAGTACTCTACATCCCGCTGCCATGCTCCAAAATCAGGAAGGTTTTTTTGCAAGTGCAAATACTCACTTACGTCTTCATTGTTAATGCGTATTACTTCTTCTATGGCTTCTGCCCTTGTTATGCCTTTGAAATTCTCCAGTACTTTTACCAGATTCACATAAAAATCACCCGTAGCTTCCTCTTTAAGCAGAGATTGTATGTCGTTAAAATACCCGGGAATACGACCGGAAACCCTGGATAACTCCCGGATAACCGGGTGCCTATGTATTTCATCAGGAAGCGTTACACCTGTTTCCACTTCCATGGATTCATTAAAGGCGCGAAGCATCAACGTCTTTTCCCGGATCATTCGTTGATTGGATGGTGTCGGGAATCGCTTATCTTTTTTGTACATTGTTTCTATTTCCACACCATCGAAATAAATACCTATTTTATCTGCAATGCGATCGATGGACGACTGGGGTATAAATGCCAGGAATTCCTGACGCATTTGCGCGAGAAACGCCCCGAGCGGAATATTGGCATCGCTGGCAGTAAGGGTTCCTTTTAAAATAGCAATGGAACATTTTTGCCCTTGACGTACCCCTTCGGGCGCACACAGCTCATATATATCATCATTATACATAGACCATAACATAAGGCGTGCCAACGGTATCAATCTTTCATAAGTTGGCGTAAGGGGCCACCACCTTGCAGACATATAACCGGTACGTACACGCTTATAATTTTCGCGGGCGGCTTCGGGAAGCAGGCTTTTAAGTTCGCCGTCGATCCATTGTTTGTCGGTGTGCTCCTGTATAGTTGCGGCATATGGACTTATCAAGTCAGGGGTAGGATAGACAAGCCCTGTTTCAAGAATTTCACGAATATTCATAATCGCTCTCTTGGTCAATTGATTAATTTCCGATTTCACCTGTAGTCTTTTATTTTCCGAATTGAAGGTTAACCCCTGTAAGACCTCCTTGTACTTTAGATGTTTTGAGGTTGCTAGCGAATTGATCAAGGTGTTTCTTGCTCGATGTAGAGCAGGACGATTTAAATGATTTGATACTGCCGACAACGCTTTCAGGATCAAGCCGACATCCCTGAAACAATGGAATATCGAGCGGATGACGGCACAACATAGTTCGGTATGGTCACGCTTCGGGCGTGAATCCGTTCGTTGACTGCAACTGGTGAATTTATTTCAGACTGCCTTGATCCTTCTCCTGTCCGACCTCCGGGGGTGGAAGAACTGACCATGCCAGATACCTCCCACGCGCACCTCTTCACCTGGCTTGACGGTGATCCAGTGCCAGGATCAAAGATAGGTCGGGTGATACGCAGGCTTGTACTCCGGCTCCCGGATTTCGTTCACGCAAAAAACTGAACACTGGATTCAATGACGAAGCCCATTTCATATCTGCCTCTACATGTTGTTGATCATCCGTACGTAAAATTATTATCGGGGGAGTGCAGATCGGTCTACTGTCAATCGTGACAAATTTATAGATGTTTTATGAATAGTGAATAGTGCTTTAAGGAATAAAGCGATATTTTTAAGTGCGGGTTTATCTGTCGGTTTTTTTGGAAAGCACTGTCAGAATTGGACGGCCGAAACCCAGTTTGCCGTCGTCCTTGAAACGGCTGGTTTGTCTGAGATTGAACTGGCTGAATACTGCCGTCACAAAGGCCTGCATCAACGGCCAGAAGACAGACAAAACCCAACAAAAAGACGACCGCGAACAAGCCCGGAAGGACACGCTTTGTCATCACAGAATTCTTTTCCGTTGATGGCGGGTGACTCTACAAAATCTCAGCACGGAGGCGCGACGATTGGGGTTCTCGGGATTTCGTACAGAGCCTAACGAACAGCGATCCACCCGTGGCGAGGGAGCTTGCTCCCGCTCGATTGCGCAGCAATCGCCTGAAAGCGGGGGCTGCTTCGCAGCCCAGCGGGAGCAAGCTCCCTCGCCACAGAGGGCTGTGCTAGCCACAGGGGACTGGGCTGGCCACAAAGGGTTCTGTGGGGTGGTCACTTGCGCCGCTGTTGCCACGCCGCCGCCAACCCACTCAAGCAGATCAGGGCGATGCCCACCACGGTGGTCAGGGTCGGCGTATGGTTGAACAACAACCAGCCCAGCAGCCCGGCAAACACGATCTGGCAATACCCGAACGGCGCGAGCAGCGCCGGGGCGGCAAAGCGGAAGGCCTGGGTCAGCATCAAGTGCGCCGTCATCCCGCAGGCGCCCAGCGCTAGCATCATCGCTCCGTGCAACAGGCTCGGCACTTGCCAGAAGAACGGCACCAACGCGCTCATCACCAGGGTGTTACACAGGCCGGCGAAGAAGTTGCTGGTGGTCGGGCTGTCGATCTCGCTGAGCTTTCGCGTGAGCAGTTGGTAGAAACAGAAGAACAGCGCCGAACAGAACGGCAATATCACCGCCGGGGTGAACAGATCCCCGCCCGGATGGACGATGATCAATACCCCGATAAAGCCGAAGATCACTGCGATCCATTGCCCGCGTGTCACGTGTTCGCCCAGCAATGGCACCGACAACGCGGTGACCAGCACAGGCGCGAGAAAGTTGACCGCCGTCGCCTCGGCCAGCGGGATATACAACAGCGCCGTGGTGAAGAACAGACTGGTGCCCAGCAGGCACAGCGCCCGGCCCAGTTGCCACAAAGGCCGCTTGGTCCGCAGGACCCGCAACCCCGAGCGCGGCAGGAAAATACCCGCCATCAACAATGTGTGCACCACGTAACGTGCCCAGACCACCATGATGATCGGGTAGAAACCCGAGAGATATTTCGACAAGGCGTCATGACTGGAGAACAGAAACGTCGCCACCAGAATAAGCAGGATGCCCTTGAAAGCCTGATTGACACCGGAAAGCGGAGTGCTGACGGTCATGTAGGAATCCTGCGTTGCGTGATGTGGGGTGCAAGGCTTGCCTGTGGCGGACGAGACCGCATTCAGCTGAACAATTCCGAGGCCTGGCTGGCTTGCGATAACTCCTCGGCAAACGCCAGCAAGGTCGGTGCCAGCTCATGCAACCGCGCCCGCGTCATCCGTGCGCTGGGGCCGGCAACACTCAACACGCCGATGACCCGGCCGTCCAATGGATGACGGACCACAGCGGCAATGGCCGACGTGCCGATCGCCGAGCTTTCCTCGACACAGGCATAGCCGTGTTCGCGGGCCTGGTGCAGGTACTGGAGCAGTTCAGCCGGGCTGCGTGGCGCGTTTGGCCCGGCGTCCTCCGGCACTTGCACGGCCTGGCGCGCCACCAGCGCCAACGCCTCGGCGTCACTCATGCAAGCCAGCCAGGCATGGCCCGACGCGGTATAGGACAACGGCGTCTCACGTCCCATGTCCGGGTCGTAGCGCAAGCCGGAACGGGCCCCCTGAGATTTGGCGATCCAGGTCTGGCACTCCCCTTCGATGACACCCAGGCGCACCAGTTCACCCGTTTCCTGTGCCAGGCGATCGAGCACTGGCTGGACGATGTCGGCACCGCTTCGCGACAGATAACGAAAGCCCATGGCGACCAGGCGGGTCGACAAGTGATAACGCAGGTTCTCGGGATTCTGGCGCACATAGCCCAGGCGCATCAGTTCGGCGAGCAAACGGTGGGTGGCACTCTTGGGAATCTGCAACTGTTCGGCCAAGCCTAACAGCGGCCAGCCGCGAGGGTCGCTGGCGAGGCTTTCCAGCACATTGAAAACCCGTTCGATTTGACTGCCGGCCATGGGCGATCCAAAGGTAAGTTCGGCGATTCTAGAATATGCAAAGTGTAATGCAAATTCTGGAACCGGTGCGCCATTCATTCATGCCCTGATGAACCAAACCCCGCGCCGGTTGCCTGAAAGCTCAGGCATCACGCGCATCCTGACGCCTCAAAAGCTAGACTCACCGCAACGGCAGTACAGTGACACCCCGGTCAATCAGAGGAACGCCCACATGTTATGGAAAAAAGGTCGCCGCAGTGACAACGTGGTGGACGCTCGCGGTGACGGTGGGGGCGGTGGCGGGATGCGTTTCGGCGGCGGCAAGGGCTTGAGCCTGACGGCCGTCCTCCTGATCGTCGGCATCGGCTGGATCACCGGCCAGGACCCCATGCAGATTCTCGGGCAACTGGCCGGGCAGATGGATCAATCCGCACCCACCTCTTCACAGACCCGCCAGGCACCGCCGGCCAACGATGAACAGGCCGAGTTCGTGCGCTCGATCCTCGGCGATACCGAAGACACCTGGGGCCAGGTGTTCCAGCAGGCCGGACGCCAATACCAACAACCGAAACTGGTGTTGTTCAGTGGTCGGGTCAACTCGGCCTGCGGCCTGGCCTCGTCGGCGACCGGTCCGTTCTATTGCCCGGCAGACCGCCAGGTCTACCTGGACATGAGTTTCTTCAAGGAAATGTCCCAACGCTTTGCCGCCGCCGGGGACTTCGCCCAGGCCTACGTCATTGCCCACGAAGTCGGACACCATGTGCAGACGCTGCTCGGCGTGTCGGCGAAAATCCAGGAAGCGCGCCAGCAAGGCCGGCAGATGGAGGGCGATGGTGGCTTGTTGGTACGCCAGGAATTGCAGGCCGATTGCCTGGCTGGTGTGTGGGCCAACCATGCGCAAAAACGCCTGAACTGGCTTGAGCCGGGAGACATCGAGGAAGCCCTGAACGCCGCCAATGCCATCGGCGATGACCGCTTGCAGCAACAAGGCCAGGGTCGCGTGGTGCCGGACTCCTTCACCCACGGCACGTCGGCGCAGCGAGTGCGCTGGTTCAAGACCGGGTTCGCCCAGGGCCAGGTCAGCCAGTGCGACACGTTCGCGGCGAAAACCCTGTAGATGAAGTGGGGGACGTTGGTCGGGCTGGTGCTGTGCTGCGCCGTTGCCCAGGCCGAGGAACACGGCGTCAACGTGGTCGCCCAAGGGCGACTGCAGTTCAAGGGCGGCGCCATGGCCGTCGGCGTAAGCCCACCGCTAGCGTCCATCCAGCGCGTGTTGATCATCCTCCACGGTCGGCTGCGCAATGCCGACACCTACCTGCACAGCGCGGAAAAGGCCGCCGGGCAGGCCGGGCAACTGGGCACCACCCTGATCATCGCCCCGCAGTTTCTCAACGAACAGGACGTGGCGCGCCATCAATTGCCCAATGACCTCCTGCGCTGGCAAGGCAACGACTGGATGGCCGGTGGCTTATCCACAGGGCCCCATCCAATCAGTTCCTTCCAGGTACTCGACGACATCGTTGCGCGAGTCAGTGACCGACAGCAGTTTCCCGAAGTGAAAGAGATCGTCATCGCCGGCCATTCCGGCGGCGCCCAGGTCGTGCAGAGCTATGCCCTGCTCGCCCACGGCCAATACCGGGTCAGCCCACGTTTTGTCATTGCCAACCCGTCGTCCTATGCCTACTTCGATGCGCAACGGCCCATGGCTTTCGACCCTGCCGGTTGCCCTGGCTTCAATCATTGGAAGTACGGCCTGCAGAACTTGCCAGCCTACGCGGCGGGGCAAACACCCGCGCAACTGGAAGATAACTACGTCAAGCGCGACATCGTCTATTTGCTCGGACAACAAGACACCGACCCGGAACATCCGGCGCTGGATAAAGGCTGCGAAGCACAAACCCAAGGGCCGTATCGGTTACTGCGCGGGCATTTCTTTTTTGACTACCTGACCCGGCGTCATCCCGAGGGGTTGAACCAGCGGCTGATCGAAGTGCCGGGGGTTGGGCATAACGGGGATGGGATGTTGACTTCGCCTGAGGGGCTGAAGGTGTTGTTTGGGCAGTAAGTTTTGTCGCGAATGACTGGGACTTATCACGAGCAAGCTCGCGATAGCGATCGTTCAGTCAACCCAGCGCTCAAGCCAACAGCATCCGCCGCAACTCCCCACAATCGCGCGCATGCCAATCCGTCAGCTCCGGCCACGGGTTATCCGGCAAGTTCACCAACACCGTCCGCGCCCCCGCCGCACGCCCGCAGTCCAGGTCAAAGCGGTAATCGCCCACCATCACCATCGCCTCGGGCGCCACGCTCCAGGCCTCGGCCAACTTCAACAGACCACCGGGGTGGGGCTTGGGCGGTGCTTCGTCGCGGCCCAGCACATCCTCCACGGCGAAACAGTCCGCCAGGCCGATGGCTTCGAGGGTGACGTGGGCCAGCTCGCGGGCGTTACGGGTGAGGATGCCCAGGCAATAACCGCGCCCAGCCAGCTCCCGCACCAGCTCAACCGCCCCCGGCGCTGGCCTGGAGCCCAGCGCCAGGTCCCGTTCATGCTCCAGCAGCCAAGCATGCTTGGCCGCTGCCTCATCCGCCGGTAACGCGGCCAGGTGGGTCAGGATGTCGTCTTCGGCCGGAATCGCCAGGGCCACGCGAATCGCCGCGAAGTCATGCACGGCGATCGTCAGCGTGCCATCCATGTCGAACACCCAGTGACGAATCTCGGCCAGGCTCATGCCCAGTCCTTGCGATGGCGAATCAGGCCTTCCTGGGTGACCGAGGCCACCAGTTGTCCGGCGCGGTTGAACACGCTGCCACGGGAGAACCCGCGGGAGTTGCCGGCCCACGGGCTGTCCATGGCGTAGAGCAACCAGTCATCGGCGCGCAGGTCGGCATGGAACCACAAGGCGTGATCGAGGCTGGCGACCTGCATGTCTTTGTGCCACACCGATTTGCCGTGGGGGAGCAACGAAGTGGTCAACAGGCCGAAGTCCGACGCGTAGGCCAGCAGGTATTTGTGCAAGGCCGGCGAATCCGCCAGGGCGCCATCGGCACGGAACCACACGTATTTCACCGGGTCGGCCGGTTGCGGGTTGTAAGGATCTTTTTCGGTGACAGGGCGAACCTCGATCGGCTTGGGGCACAGCAGTTTTTCGCGCATGTGCTCAGGCAGCAAGTGCGCACGTTGCTGGGTCAGTTCCAGCTCGGACGGCAGGTTCTCCGGCCCGACGACTTGCGGCATGCTGCTCTGGTGCTCGAAGCCCTCTTCGTCGTACTGGAACGAGGCACTGCAAGTGAAAATCGGGTTGCCCTTCTGGATCGCCGTCACCCGGCGCGTGCTGAAACTGCCACCGTCACGCACCCGGTCCACCTGATAGACCACCGGCAACGCCGCGTCGCCCGGACGCAGGAAATAACCGTGCATCGAATGCACATGGCGCGCCTCCTCCACGGTCTGGCTGGCCGCCGACAACGACTGGCCCAGGACCTGGCCGCCGAACAACTGGCGAAACCCCAGGTCCTGGCTACGCCCGCGAAACAGGTTCTCTTCGATCGGCTCCAGGGTCAGCAGGTCGACCAGATCTTCCAACACGTGGCTCATTCAGACTTTCCTCACACAGCGCAAAAACCGCGCAGTCTATGCTGCGGCGGCGGATCGATAGTGGCCCGGGCCATTTTGGCGGGCATTGTAAACGTCCGTGTCGGCTAACCGTGCAGGGTCTGTAGCCACTGCTCACGATTGATGCGATAGAGCACATGGTGACGCAATGGATGACCGACCGCGAGTGTCGGGTGTTCGAAATCGTCAGCCGGATCATGCTGCATGCCGATGGCCTGCATGACCTTTTGCGACGGCAAGTTATCCACGGCGGTGAACGCCACCACTTCGTCCAGCTTCAACTGGTCGAAGGCACAACGCAGGGCGGTCCAGGCCGCTTCGCTGGCATACCCCAGGCCCCAGTGCTCCCGGGCCAGGCGCCAGCCAATTTCGATGGCCGGTGTGAAAGGCGCATCGAACCCGACCACACCCAGCCCGGTGAAGCCAATGAAAGCGCCAGTGTCCTTGCGCTCCAGGGCCCACAAACCAAAACCATGCTCGGCGAAATGCCCTCGCACGCGGCCAATCAGGGCGGCGCTTTCCAGGCGGCTCAGGCGCGCCGGGAAATACCGCATCACCTGCGGGTCGGCGCACATGGCGGCAAATTCCGGCAAATCATCATCGCGCCACTGCCGCAACAGCAGCCGTGCGCTTTCCAGTTCCAGTATCGGCTCCATTTTCACTCCCCTTCCATGCCCCAGAGTCTACATCGCTGGTAGGATCCGTCACTCAATCACCGCTGAAACCACCATGCCACTGCCGCTGATCTATCACGAAGACTACAGCCCCGAGTTCCCGCCGGACCATCGCTTCCCCATGGACAAGTTTCGCCTGTTGCGCGATCACCTGGTGGACAGCGGCCTGACCCGCGATGCCGATCTGCTGCGCCCGTCGCTATGTCCCCCGGACATCCTCGCCCTGGCCCACGACCGCGCTTATATCGAACGCTACATGGGCGGCGAGTTGTCTCGTGAAGACCAACGGCGACTCGGCCTGCCCTGGAGCGAAGCCCTGGCCCGCCGAACGGTTCGCGCCGTGGGCGGCTCACTCCTGGCGGCCGAGCAGGCCCTTGAGCACGGGCTGGCCTGTCATTTGGCCGGCGGCACCCATCACGCCCATTACGACCACCCGGCCGGTTTTTGCATTTTCAATGACCTGGCGGTGATCAGCCGGTATTTCCTGGCCAGCGGCCGAGTTTCGCGGGTGCTTATTTTCGACTGCGATGTGCATCAGGGCGACGGTACCGCCCGAATACTCCATGACACCCCGGACGCCGTGACAGTATCCCTGCACTGCGAAAAGAATTTTCCTGCACGCAAGGCCCAAAGCGATTGGGACATTCCCCTGCCGATGGGCATGGAAGATGGCGCTTATCTGAAGGTGGTGGACGATGCGCTCAACTACCTGCTGCCGCTCTACCAGCCCGACCTGGTGCTGTACGACGCCGGTGTCGATGTGCACAAGGACGACGCCCTCGGTTATCTGAAGCTGACCGATGCAGGCCTCGCCGCCCGGGACGAAAGCGTCATGCGCCATTGCCTGGGGCGCGACATCCCGGTGGTCGGCGTGATCGGCGGCGGCTACAGCAAGGACCGCCAGGCCCTGGCCCGCCGCCACGGGATCCTGCACCACAGCGCACAAAAGGTCTGGGCGTCATCAGGTTGTCATTGAAGTCTGGGCGCGTTACCCACAATGCCTGTGGAGCGGCCTGTGGATAACCTGAGTGAAATGGCCTACAGGCTATGTCGCTTATAGCGTGCGAACGCTTGGCTATTTTTTGATCATCACCGCTCCCGCAGGAGTTTGTGCTGATAGAATGCGCCGCTTATTCCACAGCCCCACAATTTGCCATGACCCAAGCCGCCAAGCCCTCCCCCCCAAACGTCACCATCATCGGCGGCGGCCCCGCCGGCCTGATGGCGGCCGAGGTGTTGAGCCAGGCCGGGATCCAGGTCGACCTGTACGACGGGATGCCATCTGTAGGCAGGAAGTTTCTGCTGGCCGGTGTCGGCGGTATGAACATCACCCACTCGGAAGCTTTTCCGGCCTTTCTGTCCCGTTACGCCGAACGCGCGCCGAACCTCGCCCCCTTGCTGCGGGCCTTCGGCGCGGATGAGTTGTGCACATGGATTCACGGGCTGGGCATCGACACCTTCGTCGGCAGCTCCGGACGGGTATTTCCTACCGACATGAAAGCAGCCCCGCTGCTGCGCGCCTGGCTCAAGCGCCTGCGCGATGCCGGCGTGACGATTCACACCCGCCATCGCTGGCTTGGCTGGCACCCCGACGGCAGCCTGAGGATCGCAGCACCAGAGGGCGAAAAAACCCTGCAACCCGACGCGACGTTGCTGGCGCTGGGCGGCGGCAGTTGGTCACGGCTGGGCTCCGATGGCGCCTGGATGTTGCCATTGGAACAGCGCGGTGTAGTCCTTGCGCCTTTGCAACCGAGCAATTGCGGATTCGAAGTGCAGGCCTGGAGCGATCTGATGGTCAGCAAATTCGCTGGCGCCCCGCTGAAAAACATCGCCATCGGCCTGAACGACGATGTACCGCGCCTCGGCGAATGCGTGATCACCGCCACCGGCATCGAAGGCAGCCTGATCTACGCCCTGTCGGCAGCGATTCGCGAAGCCATCAACCAACACGGCAGCGCGACCATTCATCTGGATCTGCTGCCAGGCCGACCTGTGGATAAAATCCAGCAAGCCCTGAGCAAGCCTCGCGGCTCGCGCTCGATGGCCAAGCACTTGCACAGCCAGTTGGGGATCGACGGGGTCAAGGCTGCGCTGTTGCGCGAACTCACGCCAGCTGATTGCTTTGCTGAGCCGGCGCGCCTGGCCCAGGCGATCAAGGCCTTGCCATTGTCCTTGGTGAAAACCCGCCCGTTGGATGAAGCCATCAGCAGCGCCGGTGGCGTGACATTCGAAGCCCTGGACGAGCACCTGATGCTCAAGCAGATACCCGGCGTGTTCTGCGCCGGGGAAATGCTCGACTGGGAAGCGCCCACCGGCGGCTACCTGCTCACGGCGTGCTTTGCCAGTGGCCGGGCGGCGGGGTTGGGGATGCTGGAATTCTTGAGACAGTGATCGTTCCCATGCTCTGCGTGGGAATGCAGCCCGGGACGCTCCGCGTCCCAAAGCCGAACGCGGAGCGTCCGTAGAGGCGTTTCCACGCAGAGCGTGGGAACGATCATCGGTCAGTGAACTATCAGGGTTTCTTTTTACGCGGCCCGGTATTGAACACCGGTACTTTGCGCACCGGCTTGACCGAAGGTTCCACAGGCGAGGAGTCGCCGCTGTCCACCCACTTGCCCAGGTTGCGCTTGCCGCCGCCACCGGAGGTTTTCGGTTTCTTCGGCTTTTTCGGTTTCTTGATCACCTGGCCGCTGGCATCGGTGTCGGGCACACGGTGCTCAGGCTCGAAGTCTTGTTCCATCTGGCGAGGCAACGTCTGACGGGTCAACATCTCGATGGCTGACAGCAAATTCACTTCATCGGCGCAGACCAGGGAGATTGCCTGCCCTGTAGCGCCCGCCCGGCCGGTACGACCGATACGGTGGATGTAGTCCTCGGCCACGATCGGCAGGTCGAAGTTCACCACCAACGGCAAATCTTCGATATCCAAGCCACGGGCAGCGACGTCGGTCGCCACCAGGATCTGCACTTCGCTGGCCTTGAAGCGGTCCAGTGCGCGCTGGCGGGTGGCCTGGGGTTTGTCACCGTGGATGCCGTCGGCGTTGACGCCCAGGCCCTGGAGTTTTTCCACCAGCGCATCGACGCCGTTGCGGGTCTTGGCAAAAACCAGCACCTGCTTCCACTTGTGCTTGCGCATCAAGTGCACGAACAATTCCGGCTTGCGCTTCTTGTCCACCGTCACCACCCATTGCTTGACGGTGTTGGCGGCGACGTTGCGCGGGCTCACTTCAATGCTCAGCGGATCGTTGAGCATCTGCCCGGCCAGCAGGCGGATCGCGTCGGAGAAGGTCGCCGAGAACAGCAGGGTCTGGCGCTTCTTCGGCAAGGCCTTGTAGATGTTCGCCAGTTCTTCGGAGAAGCCCAGATCGAGCATGCGGTCGGCTTCGTCCAGCACCAGGGTCTGCAACTGGTTGAACTTCAGCGCATTCTGGCGGAACAGGTCGAGCAGGCGCCCTGGCGTGGCGACCAGCAGGTCGACGCCTTTGCGCAACTTCATCATCTGCGGGTTGATGCTGACACCGCCGTACACGGCGTAGGTGCTCAGCGGCAGGTTTTGCGCGTACTGACGCACGCTTTCATGGACCTGCTCGGCCAGCTCACGGGTCGGCACCAGGATCAGCGCTCGCACCGAGTTGGCCGCGACCTTCGGCCCTTCGGTGGTCAGCAACTGCAGCAGCGGCACGGCGAAACCGGCGGTCTTGCCGGTACCTGTCTGGGCCGCGGCCATCAGGTCGCGACCGGCCAGCACCGCCGGCATGGCTTGGGCCTGCACTGGGGTCGGGGTCTGGTAACCGAGCGTCTCGAGGGCGCGCAGCAAGGGTTCGATCAGGCCAAGAGTGGCGAAAGTCATGGAAGTACCGTAGGAAAAATCAGCGCATGGTGTGCAATGCGCGGCAGTTTACCCTAAATCAGGAAGCGGCCGGCGCAGGCTTGGGTTTGCGCCACTGCGGCAAACCGATCAACACCACGGCACTGATGATCACCAACATCGCCACACTTTCTTCAGCGCCAATGGTTTCACCCGCGAACACGATCCCCAGCAACACCGCCACGGCTGGGTTGACGTAGGCATAACTGGTGGCCGCCGCCGGGCGCACATGCTTGAGCAGGTACATGTAGGCATTGAAGGCAACGATCGAGCCGAAGCAGGTCAGGTAAGCCAAGGCAAACCAACCTTCCAGCGGCGGCATGCTGTCCAGGTGCTCGCCGCTGGCCACACTGCCGATCAACAACACCACACCGCCTATCAGCATTTCCACGGCACTGGCCATCGCCCCTGCCGGCAACGGCAAGTGTTTGCTCAGCACCGAACCGAAGGCCCAGGAGGCCGCCGCGAATACCAGCAAGGTCGCACCCAACGGGCTGGACTGCAGATTGGAGCCCAGGTTGAGCATCGCGATGCCAATCAACCCCAATACAATGCCCGCCCATTCCAGACGCGTGTTACGCGCGCCCCAGAAATATCCGCAGAGCAAGGTAAACAAAGGCACCGTCGCCACGGCCAACGCCGCCACCCCGGACGCCACGCCCGTGTGCTCGGCCACACTGACCGCGCCGTTACCGAAACTGAGCAACAGCACGCCGATGATGGCCCCGGCCTTCCATTGCGCCCAGGTTGGCGCCGGTGCCCCGCGCCAGCGCAGGAAGCCGTACATCAGCGAACCGGCCAGCACAAAACGAATCCCGGCCAGCAACAGCGGCGGCCAATGCTCCACACCGATGCGAATCACCAGGTAAGTTGAACCCCAGATGACGTACAAGGCAAAAAAGGCAGCAATCAATGGCAAGGGAAAACGGCGTGGGCCAGGCATGTTCAGCTCGAAGTCAGGACAATGAGAGTCGCTATTCTAGAAAGGCGACAGACGGAAAATAAGTTACAAAACCTGTTTATCCCACCCATACACTTTTCAAAACATGGAGATTGGCGCTATAAACCGCGCTTTCGAAAGTCACGTCACTTGGAAGCCAATACATGGATAAATACGACCGCATGCTGCTCGCCGCCCTGCTGGAAAACGGTCGTGCGTCCTACGCCGAACTGGCCCGCAAAGTGAACCTGTCAGCCCCGGCCGTGGCCGAGCGGGTCAGCAAACTGGAAGCCAGCGGCGTCATCACCGGTTATCAAGCCAAAGTCGACATGGCGAAGATCGGCCTGCCGGTGCAGTGCATCATCGAATTGCGGATGAACCAGCACGGCAACCAGAAGACCTACGACGAACTGTGCAAGATCCCGCAACTGACCGAGTGTCATCGGGTGACAGGCGACCCGTGCGTGATCATGCAAGCGGCGGTGGGCTCGATGCCGGAACTGGAAGAACTGATCAACCGCATCGCCAAGTTCGGCTTCAGCAAGACTTCGATCGTGCTGTCCAGCGCCATTGAAAAGCGTGTGCCGTTGGGGCAGTTGGAAGGCAACGGGAAATAACCGTCAACCTTGACCAGATCGTTCCCCCGCTCTGCGTGGGGATGCAGCCCGGGACGCTCTGCGTCCCATCAAGAGCCGAACGCAGAGCGTCCGTTGAGGCATTCCCACGCGGAGGATGGGAATGATCAAACTGTGGAGCAAGCCCGCTCCCACAGTTGGTTGTGGTGTGTTTAGAACCCGCGATGGCGCTTGAGGTGCTCGTTGATCTTCGCCGCCGGCACTTTCTGCAGACTGCACAGCAGATCATGGGACAACTCCCGCAGCCCATGCTTTTGCCGCAATTCCGAAGCCAGGTGCGCGGTGAGATTGGCGGCCATTTCGGCATCGGCCATGGCCCGGTGAGCCTGACCGGTGTGGGGCAGGCCGGCGAAAGCGTTGAGCGTGCCAAGCTTGTGGTTCGGCGCCGCCGGCATCAGGCGCCGGGCCAGCAACAGTGAGCAGGCAAAATTCTGCAGGCGGGTGCGCTTGATCCGTCCCAGTTCAAAGTCCCAGAATTTCTGATCGAACGCGGCGTTGTGGGCCAGCAGCGGCGTGATGCCAACGAACTCGTTGACCTCGTTCATCACTTTTTCCGCCGAGGGGGCGCTGCGCAGCATGGCGTTGCTGATGCCGGTCAGTTGCTCGATAAACGCAGGGACGCGCACACCGGCATTCATCAGGCTCTGGTAGCGGTCGACGATCCGGCCTTGCTCGAGCATCACCACCGCGATTTCAGTGGCCCGGCAACTGCTGCTCGGGGTGATGCCGGTGGTTTCAAAGTCGATGACTGCGATGCGTTCCAAACCTTTTGAACTCCGTGAAAATCAATTCTTGAGCAGCAACGCGCCTTCGATCGGCACGTAGCGGCTGGCGGCGCGGATCAGCGAGTTGGCGGTCAGACCCGGCACGCCATAGGCCACGGCCTGCACGCCGTGCTTGGTGATGATGCGTTCGAGCAACATATCAAAATCGCCGTCGCCGGAGGCCAGCACCACTTCGTCGACGTGGTCGGCGGCGTCCATGATGTCCAGCGTGATGCCCACGTCCCAGTCCCCCTTGGCCGAGCCGTCGCTGCGCTGGATATAGGGCTTGAGCTTCACGACAAAGCCCAGGTTGCGCAGGATCTGCTGGAATTGCTGCTGCTTGCTGTCACCGCGATCGATCGCGTAGGCATAGGCCTCGACGATCTGCCCCTGCTTGCTGACATCAGCCCACAGCGCGGCGTAGTTGAAATGGCAACCGTAGGCTTGGCGCACGGTGTAGTAGAGGTTCTGGACATCGGCGAACACTGCAATTTTTTTCACCGCGTTTCCTCTTGGATGCACACGCACACAGGCCACCAGGGCCGAAAAGTCGCCCAGTATGCCAGCCCGAAGGATTGTTCCGCGAATAATCGGCCCGAGGCGCCTGTGCGCCCCGGACGAATGGCAGGTCAGACGAAGGAGTCGTCGTCGCCGAAGGAAGATGAATCGTCACTGTAGTCCGCGTCGCTGAACCCGCCCTGGTCGTTGCCGTAGGTGTCGTTGTCAGCCACGCGCGAGTCATCGCCCCAGCCGTTGCCTGCGGTATCGTTGACCGGTTGCGCCGGTTCTTCCTTGATGACCTCGACGATTTCCTGCGGTTGCTGGTTACTGTGAAACAGGCTGCTGATGCCTTGGGCCAGCATCACGCCGCCAGCCACGCCCGCCGCGGTTTTCAGGGCGCCGCCCAGGAAGCTGCCCGCGGCCGGGGCCTGCTGCTGCGGTGCGCCATAATTGCCGGGCGGCGCGCCGAAGCCTTGTTGGGGCTGGGCATTGAAGGACGGCTGCGCCGGTTCGCGCCAGCCTCCGCCACTGGATGTCGGTGCGGTTGCCGGGCGTGAATCCCGGGCACTGCCACCAAAAATGCTCGACAGAAAGCCTCCGCCACCGCTGGGCGCCGATGGCTGGGAACGGGCCCGTTGCAGCTCGGCCTGCAATTGCTCGGTTTGCTGAGTGAGTTGCTTGTTCTGTTCATCAAGGCGCTTGATCGCGGCCTCCTGCACCAGAATCGCCTGGGCCATGAAATAGCCCGCCGCTGGCTGGCTGGCCAGGTGTTCCTTGATCCGCGCCTCGGCCTGGGCGTCGCGCGGGGCTGAATCCTTTTCGGCCTGTTGCAGCCGTGAAAACAGTCCATCGATCAGGGTTTGTTCTTCGCTGTTCATGGCGACCTCATTAGATTGCCGGGTAAAAACCATTCCGATCCCGAAGACCGGTGCCCATCAGTAATGGGGCTCGCCGTAAAGCTTTCAATGGTCTTTACCTGATGTTTACGTTTGCTTGTGCGGGCGCCTGATCGGTTAAAGTGTCGGACCGCTTTTGAACTGCGATACCGACTCATGAATCCGTTTGACGTGCTGCGCGACTCTTTGTATTTCTTCAAGCGCCATCTGGGCCGAATCGCCCAACTGTGCCTGCCGCTGGTCATACTCGAGGCGTTGCTGCAGCAAGGCGTGGACAGCGCCCTCGGCCCCGACGGCTTTCCCGGCTACAGCGTGATCGTCGGGCTGCTGGTGTACCCCTTGTACACCGCCGCGTTGATCCTGTTCCTCGACGCCCGCAGCCGCGGTGAAGCACCACGCACCCGTGACCTGCTCGCAACGGCCCTCACCCTGTGGCCACGCTTTGCCTTGCTGACGGCGCTCAACACGCTGTTGATCCTGGTGGGGCTGTCGCTGTATTTCCTGCCGGGCTTATGGCTAATGGTGACCCTGGCCTTCAGTGAATACCTGTTGGTCCTCAGGGGACTGCCTCCCCTGGCGGCGATGAAGGAAAGCCTGAACATGTCCCGCGGCAACTTCTGGCGGATCCTGCTGTGCATCCTCTGTGTGATGGGCCCGCTGTGGCTGCTCAAGGGGGTCAGCGTCTCGGTGTACCCGCCGCCCCAGAATCCTTTGCTCAGTTTGCTGATCGAAAGCGTTCACAGCTTCTTGCAACTGTTCACCAGCGTGGTGCTGTTCCGCATGTTCATGTTGATCGAAGCCAAGCCTGACAACCGCTGATCGCACACTGCGAAGGCCCTGGGCTTGGGCTTGAGAACCGCTCTCGGTTATGCTCGGGAGCACTTTCGCGTTTCGCCCATAAGCCGAGCCATGACCCGTCTACTGCGCTACACCTTGCTGGGCCTGCTGTTGATCCTCAGCCTGGCCGCCCTGTCGATCTACGGCCTGACCTGGCGGCCACAGCCTCGGGAAACCTTGCCGGTCAGTTGCACCGCCAACGCAGCACCGCTGGTGCCCGGCCAGGCCTTGAAGGTGATGACCTGGAACGTGCAGTTCCTCGCCGGCAAACGCTACGTGTTCTGGCACGACCTGGCCCAGGGCAACGATGAAAGCCCGACCCTGGAAGACATGGCCTTCAGCCTCGACGAAGTGGCACGGGTCATCCGCGATGAGCAACCGGACGTCGTGCTGCTCCAGGAACTGGACAAGGGCGCCAAGGCCAGCGATTACCAGGACCAGCTCAAGCTGTTGCAGGAGCGGCTGGCTGACCTCTATCCGTGCGGCACCAGCACTTTCGACTGGAAGGCCGACTTCACCCCCGATCCACACATCTTCGGCAGCGTCGGCCGGCAACTGGCGACCCTGAGTCGCTACCGCATCGACCATGCCGAACGGGTACAACTGCCGGTGGCAGACGCCAACATCATCAGCCGTCAGTTCCAGCCCAAAAATGCCTTGTTGGTGAGCTATCTGTCGCTGAGCGGCGGCGGTCAACTGGCGGTGCTCAACACCCATCTGGAACGGGCCACCGAGCCGGACGAAACCCTGCCCAGACAAATCACCGCCGTGGCCAAGGCCTTGGATAAACTCGAATCCGCTGGCACACCCTGGCTGATCGGCGGCGACTTCAACCTGCTGCCCCTGGGCCAGTACCGGCGCCTGCCGTCCGAGCAACGCACGCCCTACTCCGCCGACAGCCCCTTGCACCTGTTGTGGGACAAATACCCGATGATCCCCACCAACAACGAGGCCAGCGGCATCGACCGCGCACACTGGCTGACCCACTACCCGAACGACCCCGGCCTCAACGGCCCCGACCGTACTGTCGACTACCTCTTCTACAGCCCGCGCATCAAGCGGGTCGAAGCCCAGGTGCGACAGGACGATACCTTGCGCATCTCCGATCACTTGCCGGTGATTGCGCGGTTCCTATTGCCGGCTGCACCTTAGCAGGATTCACCTAAGCCCCCTGTGGTAGCCGAGCTTGCTCGCGATGGCGGCGGATCAGCAGCATTGCTATTGATTGACACACCGCTATCGCGAGCAAGCTCGGCTCCCACAGAATTTGTATTGCATACCCTGAATTGCCTCAGCTTATTTACGCGGCTTGACCCGCGCCGTCGCCTCCGCCACCAGCGGATCATCCGGCCAGTAATGCTTGGGGTAGCGCCCCTTGAGGTCTTTCTTCACCTCGGCGTAGGTGCTGCGCCAGAAGTTCGCCAGGTCCTGGGTCACCTGCACCGGTCGGCGTGCCGGTGACAACAGGTGCAGCTTGACCACCTGCCGCCCACCAGCGATGCGCGGGGTGTCGGCCAGGCCGAAGAGCTCCTGCAAGCGCACCGCCAGGATCGGCGGATGCTCGCTGTAGTCCAGGCGGATCGACGACCCCGAAGGCACGCTCAAATGGTGCGGCGCCAGTTCATCCAAACGTTGCGGCAACGGCCAGGGCAACAGGTTGTGAACGATGCTCGACAAGTCCAGGTTGGCAAAATGGCTGAGGCGCGAGACTCGGCCCAGATACGGCATCAACCAATGTTCGAGACTGCCCAGCAACGCACTATCGCTGACATCCGGCCATTGGCTCTCGCCCTTGGCGTCCAGGTCCAGGCGACGCAGCAGCGCCACCCGCGCCTGCCATTGCCGCAGTTCCGGGGTCCAGGGCAATAATTCCAGGCCCTTGCGCCGCACCAGGTTCACTAGGGCCTGGCTACGGGCAGACTCATCCAGGCCGGTCAGCGGTTCGCGGCTGAGCACCAGTTCGCCAACCTTGCGCTGGCGCTCGGCCCGCAGCACGCCTTCGCGCTCGTCCCAATCCAACTGATCCACCGTGTGCACCTGCTCGGCCAATACCGAGTCGAACAGTGCCGGGTCGAAATCCGTCGCCAAGTAGATCCGTTCTTCCCGTTGCCCCTGGCGGCTGCCCAGGTCGGCGATCACCAGCCACGCTTGTTTCATCAGGCTGTCAGCCTCGGCAAACAGCGCCGCACGGCCGTTGGCCAAACGATATTCAGCGCCGCCGGGGCGGCGCTGCTGGGCGACGCGGTCCGGATAGGCCAACGCCAGCAACGCACCGAGCCAGCGCGGGTGATCGGGATCGGCGACGGCTTCTTCGGCCTTGCCTCGTAAATAGCCGCGATATTGCCGGGCCAGTTGTCGTGCCCGCTGCACCCCGCCCTGGGCGCCGCGCGCTGCTCGCTCTTCACCGGACAGCAAGGCCAGGCGACTGTGCAGATCCGCGCCGGCACCGCGCAGAATATCGCGCTCGCCCAACAGTGCGGCGACGTTGCAGGCCATGTCCGCCAGCCCCAGCGCCTGACCGCGCAACAGCAGATGAGCGATACGCGGATGAGCCGGCAGCTCGGCCATGGCCTGGCCGTGGCGGGTCAGTTGCTCGCCCTCCAGCGCGCCGAGGCGTTGCAGCAGATCCTGGGCCTGGGCATAGGCGGCGGTGGGCGGGATGTCGAGCCAGACCAATTGCGCCGGCGTCACGCCCCAGCGCCCCAACTGCAGGGCCAATCCGGCCAGATCCGCCGACAGAATCTCCGCGCTGCCATAGGCGGCCAATTGTTCATGCTGGTCTTCGGACCACAATCGATAGCAGACACCAGGCTCCAGACGCCCGGCCCGACCGGCCCGCTGGGTGGCGCTGGCTCGGGAAATGCGCTGGGTGTCGAGCCGGGTCATGCCGCTGCCCGGGTCGAAACGCGGCACCCGGGCCAGTCCGGCGTCGATCACCACCCGCACGCCATTGATGGTCAGGCTGGTTTCGGCAATGTTGGTGGCCAGCACCACTTTGCGCTGGCCGGGCGGCGCGGGGTCGATGGCAGCGCGCTGAGCGGCGAGGTCCAGTTCACCGTGCAGCGGACAGAGCAACACATCGCCGCCCTCGCCCAAGGCCTCGGCCAGTTGCTGATGGACCCGGCGAATCTCCGCCTGCCCGGGCAAGAACACCAAGACGCTGCCGGTTTCATCGTGCAGTGCTTCCAGCACTGCCTGCACCAGCCGCGGCTCGACGAACTCGCCGGGCTGGAACGGCCGGCCCCAGCGCACCGTCACCGGGAACATGCGGCCTTCGCTGCGCAGGATTGGCGCATTGTCCAGCAACCCGGCCAGGCGCTCACCTTCCAGGGTGGCGGACATCAGCAGGATCTTCAGTGGCAGGTCTTCGCGAAACAGCTCCCGACCGTTGAGGCTCAAGGCCAGGGCCAGGTCGGCGTCGAGACTGCGCTCATGGAATTCATCGAAAATCAGCAGCCCTACGCCTTCCAGCGCCGGGTCGTCCTGCAAGCGCCGGGTGAGGATGCCTTCGGTGACCACTTCAATGCGGGTCTTGGGGCCGACCTTGCTGTCGAGGCGAATCCGGTAGCCGACGGTTTCACCGACCTTTTCCTTAAGCTCGCTGGCCAGTCGCTCGGCCGCCGCCCGTGCCGCCAGGCGCCGGGGTTCGAGCATCAGGATGGTCTGCCCGGCCAGCCAGGGCTCGTTCAGCAAGGCCAGGGGAACACGGGTGGTTTTACCGGCACCAGGCGGCGCTTCGAGCACGGCTTCGTGGCGCGATGCCAAGGCTTGACGCAGGGCGGGTAAAACTTCATCAATCGGCAAAGAAATCATGCTGGCTCCAAAACAGAGGGCCGAGTATAACGGCGAACTGTTTAGCGTGGTCTGGACTCCAACCAGCAACGCCTTTACCTGTTCAGGAGATTGCTATGCGTATTCCCTTTCGCGTGATCGGTGGCGTGCTGGTCGCCTCCCTGCTGACTCAAATCAGCGCCTGTGGCTCGATCTTCTACCCGGACCGTCGCGGCCAGATCGACGGCAAGATCGACCCGGCGATTGCCGCCCTCGATGCCGTCGGCCTGCTGTTCTACATCATCCCCGGCCTGATCGCCTTCGCGGTGGACTTCGCCACCGGCGCCATTTACTTCGAGCCGGGCAAAAGCGTCCAGATCGAGCCAGAAAAACTCAAGCCGGCCATCAACCCCGACGGCACCGTCAATAACCACGTGTTGCAGGCGATCCTGGAACGCGAACTGGGCCGCAGCTTCCCGCTGGACGATCCTCGGCTGATCCAGCACAAGGGCAGCGCGCAACAACTGGCCGCCCTCGGCCTCAAGCCCGCCGCATGACAAGCGCTACTGAAGGAACGACCGCGCCATGACCACCAGCACCGAACACGCCCGCCTGCTGCGCCTGGCCACCCGGGCTTCGGTGGCCGTGGCGCTCATCCTGGTCGTCGCCAAGGCGCTGGCCTGGTGGCTGAGCGGCTCGGTGAGCATGCTTGCCGGCCTGACCGACTCGGCATTGGACGGCGTCACCTCGCTGCTCAATCTGCTGGCGGTGCATTACGCCCTGCGCCCCGCCGATGATGATCATCGTTACGGCCATGGCAAGGCCGAATCCCTGGCCGGCATGGCCCAGGCGCTGTTTATCGGCGGCAGTGCCTTATTGATTGCCTTGCAGGCTTTCGAGCGGCTGAAAAACCCGGTGCCGGTGGATGCCCCCTGGCTGAGCGTCGGCGTGATCGTGTTTTCCCTCGGGCTGACCCTGGCGCTGCTGGCGTTGCAGCATCGGGTCATCCGCGCCACCGGTTCCAACGCCGTGCGTGCCGACTCGCTGCACTATCGCTCCGACTTGTTGCTCAACGGCAGCATCCTGGTGGCGCTGGTGCTGGCCGGGTTTGGCTGGTATCAACTGGACGCCTGGTTCGGCCTGGGGATCGCCATTTACATTCTGTGGAGCGCCGTCCAGATCGCCCGGGAAAGTTTCGCCGTACTGATGGATCAGGAACTGCCGCCCGACGTCAGCCAGCACATGCTGGAACTGGCCTGTGCCGTGCCGGGCGTCGTGGGCGCCCATGACCTGCGCACGCGGATTTCCGGTAACCACTGGTTCGTGCAGTTGCACCTGGAACTGCCGGGGGAACTGACCCTGTCAGTGGCCCACGGCATCAGCGACCAGGCCGCCGATGCGATCCATCGCGCTTATCCGAAGGCCGAAGTGCTGGTGCATGCCGATCCGCTGGAAGTGGTCAACGGCGCCAAGGCCTGATCCCCGAGGCCCGACACAGAACCTGTGGCGAGGGAGCTTGCTCCCGCTGGGCTGCGAAGCGGCCCCAAGATTTTGCGGTCGCTGCGCAACCGAGCGGGAGCAAGCTCCCTCGCCACAAAAGGGGATCTGCGCTAAATCAATAAGTCACCTGATACCCACGGCTGCTCAAGCAACTGCCCTGGGCTTGGCGATAGGTCTGCACCACTTCCGGCGCCGGCGGATAGGTGTAGGTGCGCGGATCGAAACCACTCTGCTGCACCGCCCAGCGATAGCAATCGTACCCGTCCTGGTTGACCTGCTCGGGCGACTGGCCGTTGGCCGGGTAAGCCACCACGTCGTAGCTGTTGCCTTGGGGCTGGGGCTGCGGGTTGGCCACCGGCGCATCGACCACGACGTAATCCTGGGTGTTGGCTTCGTAGATGTAATAGGCGCCGGCGGCAAGAAAAAACAGCGAACTGCCGATCCACACCTCCCGAGCGTAATCCGGCAGATACCGGGTACGAATGCCCCGTGGCGGCGCGACCACGACATAGCGCGGCCCTTGCGGGCGATACCAGTAGCCGCCGGAATAGAAATAATCCTGGCCGCGATAAGGCACGCGGTAGTTGCGGTCCGGGAACCGGTCGATCACATAACCTGGGCGATATTGCGGTCCCGGGCCCCAGCCGGTGCCATGACCGCTCGGCCGGCCGGACCATTGCTGGTCGGGGCGATTGTCATGACCTGGGCGTGGCCCGCCGTTCGGATAGCCATCGCTGCGGCGCGGGATATCGCGGTAGTAACCCGGTCGCGGTTCCTGGGTCTGGGTCACGCTGTCGGGCCGGCCCTGTATCGGCAGGTTATTGCCGGGTTGCTGCTGTGGACGGCCGGGACCGTTGGGGTCTTGAGGCGGACGGTTATACGACTGGCCGCCCTGATATTGCGGCAGTGGCTTGACCTCGAACTGACGACTGTTGTCGCCACGAATGATTTCGTTGTTCTGTGGCCGCGGCTGGCCCGAATAACCCCGGCCGTTGCCATCGCGCCCGTCCTGACCACGACCGCCGTCCGGTCCGCCACGGTTTTGCTGATCGTCGGCCATTCCCTGCGCACTGACACTTGCCCACAACAGACCAACACCTGCCAAACGCCAGATGCGCGACTTCATGAAATTCCTCACAACGGTTCAGGGCCTGATGATAAGACTGGAAAAGCCCAGGCCGGTTCTGCAACAGGTTATCAGTCACGGGGTTTATTTCGCAGGCATTTGCTGATCCCCCAACCAGGCCAGCACCTTGCGCAAGGCCACGTCAGATAAAGCAAAGTGCCATCATCAAAAAATGACCTGGCAACTACCGCTCGTCGGATTTACAAGTAATTTTTCAAGACAGGAAGCGTTACCACTTAAGATGCCCACCGTTTTCGCCAGGCGACAGGGACTTCTTATTCGCCTGAAACAACCGCCGGCATCCGCCGCAGTTAGCCATTCAAGGGAATGAAGGCATGTCACGTTTTGGCGTTACGCACGTTTTGGCTTGTTGTGCGGTGTTTACATCCCTGGTCCATGCCGCGCCCATCCAAACACCCGGTGACCGCGATCTGATTCGTGATCGTCAGCAGCAACTGCTGCAAGAACAACAAAAACGCCTCGACGAACTCCAACAACTGCCCGGCAAGACCTTGCCCGCGCCTGCCCCTGCCACCCCCGACGACAAACGTTGCTTCGACATCAAGACCATCGAGCTTGAGGGCGCGGCCCACCTAGACGCGGGCATGCGCGAGCAGTTGATCAAACCCTATCAGAACCAATGCCTGTCGGTCGGACAGATCAATACCTTGCTCAAGGCCTTGACCCATCACTATCTCGAGCGCGGTTTCGTCACAACGCGAGCCTACCTGCCGCAGCAGGATCTGTCGGGCGGCGTGTTGAAAATAGTGGTAGTCGAAGGGCGACTTGAAGGCTTCGACAGCTCCGCCCTGGCCACCCCTCGCGAATTGGCCATGACTTTTCCCGGTCAGACCGGCGAGCCGCTGAACCTGCGGGAACTGGAACAATTGGTGGATCAGCTCAGTCGCTTGCCGTCCCGTCAGGCCCAGCTCGAACTGGCACCAGGCGAGCAGGTCGGTGGCAGCCGTATCGGCCTCAAGGGCGAGCGTGAAAAACCCTGGCGCGTATCGGCCACGCGTAACAACGACGGCGACCGCAGCACTGGCCAGCAGCAAATGGGTCTGGGCCTGGACTGGGACAGCCCATTGGGCCTGGCCGACCAATTGAGCCTGCGCGCCAATCAGGACGCGGTCAGCGATCACTGGCGTCACTCCGACAATCAGAGCCTGTATTACAGCGTGCCCTACGGCTGGTGGACCTTCAATTACGCCTACAGCCAGAGCTTCTACCGCGCCAGCGGCAACGCCCAAGGCTACACATTCGGTTATGACGGTACCAGCAAGAACCACGCATTGCGCGCCGAGCGCGTACTGCATCGCGATAACGTGAGCAAGACCGGCGTCAGTTTCGGCCTCAGCCAACTGCGCACACGCAACTACGTGGACGATAACTTCATCGACACCTCCAGCGTGACCATCACCGAGACCCAATTGAACCTCAACCATGGTCGGCGCGTCGGCTCGGCGTTCATCAACCTGGATGCCGGCTGGCAACAGGGGATTGGCATGCTGGATGCCCAACGGGACAGCTCCCACCATGGCCCCCAATCGCGCTACAACAAATACAGCCTGACCCTGAGCTACCTGCAGCCGTTCCGCTTATGGGGTGAAAACTTCAGCTTCGACAGCCTTGCAACGGGTCAGCGCAGCGAAGATGAACTCTACAGCCCGCAACGAATCAGCCTCGGTGGTGTCAGTTCGGTACGTGGCCTGCAAGACCAGACTTTGACCGGCGACAGCGGCGGTTACTGGCGTAACCAGTTGCGCTGGCGCCGAGCTGTGACCTGGCAGCCCCTGCAACCGCTGTTGCAGGAGTACGGAGTGGCGTTTGCCTACGATGTCGGGGTGATCGAGGGAAGATCCTCGAACCCCGACGAGCGCGGTCGCCTCACCGGTAACGCCCTGGAGTTCAACGCCAGGGGCAAGAACCTCGCAACTTCCGTGAGTTTTGCCCGCTCACTGGAACGCCCGGGGATTATCGAAAAACGTGAACGCCCGGTGTATTTCCGCGTCGATCTGTTTTTCTGACACCCGACTCGCTCTTGTAAATGGAAGACTTTCACATGGACGTTCGTAGCCCCCTGTCTCAGAGTATTGCCCTGTCTTTGGCCTCGATTGTGTTCCTCAATCCCATCGTCGCGGCGGCGGCAGGTCTTGCGGTCGACGCGGCAGCGGGGGGTAAGACGACCATTGGGGCGGCGGGTAACGGCGTGCCGGTGATCAACATCAACGGCGCCAATGGCAGCGGGCTTTCCCACAACAAGTTCACCGACTATAACGTCGGCAAGAACGGCGTGATTCTCAACAACGCCACTGGTAAGACGCAGAGCACCCAACTGGGTGGCATCATCGTCGGCAACAGCAATCTCAAGGGCCAGGCCGCACAGGTCATCCTCAACGAAATCACCAGTGGCAATCGCAGCCACTTGGCCGGCTATACCGAAGTGGCCGGGCAAGCGGCACGCGTCATCGTCGCCAACCCCAATGGCATCACCTGCAGCGGTTGTGGCTTTATCAACACGCCACGCGCCACCCTGACCACCGGCAAGCCCATCATGGACGGCCAGCGCCTGGACAGCTTCCAGGTCGACGGTGGCGACATCAGCATCGAAGGTGCAGGCCTGGATGCCAGTGACGCCGACCAGTTCGACCTGATTACCCGCAGCGCCAAACTCAACGCCAATATCTATGCGAAGAACCTCAATGTGGTGACTGGCCGCAACGACGTCAGCGCCGACAATCTGAGCGCCACCGCCCGCGCCGAGGATGGTAGCGAAAAACCCGAGCTGGCCATCGACAGCTCGGCCCTGGGCGGCATGTACGCCGGTGCGATTCGTCTGGTGGGTACCGAAAAAGGTGTGGGCGTGCGCCTGGCGGGCGACATGGCGGCCAGCGTGGGCGACATCCAGATCGACGCCAGCGGCAAGGTCAGCATGAACAACGCCAGCGCCAACCAGGCCATCACCGTCAACGGACAAAGCCTGGACGTACAAGGCAAGGTCTACGCTGGCACCCAGGTCAGCGTAAACACCCGCGCCAATGTAACGGTGGGCAAGAGCATTGCCGCTCGCGACAAAGTCACCGTCACCAGCGCCGGCAAGGTCATCAACAACGGAATCGTCGAAGCCGGGGTGAACCCGGACAACACCCGCAACCAGGGCGGCGACGTCACCATCACCGCCAAACAACTGACCAACACCGGTAACGTCGTCGCCAGCCGCAACCTCGCAGTAGACGCCAGCGAGGTGATCGACAACCAGAACGGCATCATCCAGGGCGCCAACGTTGGCCTGACCAGTGCTCGCCTGGTCAACCAGGGCACCTCGGCGCGGGTGCTGGGTCTGAACACGCTGTCTCTATTGACTCCGGCCATCGTCAACCTGGGCGCTCTGATCCGCTTCGGCGACGGCCAGTCCACCACCCTCAATCTCGACAGCCTGGACAACACCGACGGCCATCTCGAACTGGCCGGTGGCAACCTCGAACTCAACACTCGACAACTGACCAACCTGCGCGGTTCGGTGATCGCCGATCAACTACAACTGACCGCCGAGCGCCTGGACAACCAAGGTGGCCTGATCGCTTCCAGTGTCGGCCAGTCCAACCTCAAGGTCAGCGGCCAACTCGACAACACCGGCGGCGTGCTGCAAGCCCAAAGCCTGCTGGATGTCAGCGCCGCCAGGGTGCTGAATCAGGGCGGCAAAGTCGTCGCCGATCACCTGAAACTGACTGCCGAACGCCTGGACAACAGCACCAATGGCCTGATCAGTGCCGAACTTGGCAACAACGCATTGACCGTGACTCAAGACCTGATCAACCAGGGCGGCCGGATCCAGGCGGCCTCCGTGCTGACCGTCAAGTCCGGGACCGTGGACAACCTGGGCGGCACACTGGTGGGCCAGCAGTTGACCCTGGTCAGCCAAGGTGCCCTGAACAACCAGCAAGGCAAGATCAGCGCCGATCAACTGGATCTTACCGCCCAGGACGTCAACAACACCGAAGGCCTGCTGCAGGGCACAAGTGTCGCCACTCTCTCTGCCCGGGATCTGAACAACCTCAAGGGCAACGTCAACGGCGGCCAGCTCAGCGTGGGTTTGGACAGCCTCAGCCAGAACACCCAAGGCGTGCTCAGCGCCGAGACCGGCAAACTGACAATGGTCGTGGCCCAGCAACTGAACAACAGCGCCGGTCATCTTCAAGCCAAAGTCGGCGACCTCGACGTAAGCGCCGCAGCGTTGAACAACCAGCAAGGTGTGATCGTCGGCAAGCAACTGCTGTTGACTCAAAGCGGTTTGCTGGATAACCGCGGCGGCCGCGTGGTGGGCGATCAACTGACCGTTGGCGCAGGGCGCATCGACAACAGCGCCAACGGCTTGCTGCTGGCCGGGACCGGGGGTGCGCTGCTGACGCTCAAGGACCAGGGCATGACGCGGGGGCAATTGCTCAACAACCAGGGCCGCGTGCAGAGCGACGGGCATTTACAGATCAATGGCAACAACCTCGACAACCACGGCGGCGTGCTGCTGGGCAGTAGTATCGGGGCCAATGCCTCCAGCCTGGACAACAGCGCACAAGGTTCGGTGATTGCCACCGGCGGTACGATTGAACTGGTGGTCTCAGGCGTATTGAACAACGCCCTGGGCCTGATCGACGGTGGCGAGTCGGCAGTTCGCGTGACCCAGGCCACACAGTTTGACAATCAGGGCGGTACCCTCGCTGGCAAACGCCTGGATGTGCAGGGTACGGTGGTGGATAACCGCAAGGGCCAACTGCTGTCCGGCACCGAGGGTTTGAAAATCACCGCCACCACCGTGAATAACAGCGAAGGCCTGGTGCTGGCGCGCGGCGGCCACGCCGATCTACAGCTTAATCAAGGCACACTGAACAACCAGGGTGGTGCTTTGCAAGGTGACAGCGCCGAAGTGGTGGCCGCCTCTGTGGACAACAGCGCACTGGCAGGCAAGGCCGGGCTCATCAACGCCCAGGTCGGCGACCTGAAACTGCTGGTCGACAACCTGACCAACCAGGCGGGCCGCCTCTATGCCCAAGGCCTGCTCAGCAGCCAGGGCCAGGTTCTGGACAACCGCGCGGGCGGTGAAATCAGCGCCAGGACCCTGAGCCTCAACGCTGTGAGCACCTACAATCAGACCGGCCTGATCGAATCGGGCGGCAACCTGTTGCTAACCGGCGACAACCTGAATAACAGTACTGGCCGTATCCGCGCCATTGGCGGCAACCTGAGTCAGATTCTGCTCACTGGCGACCTGAACAACCAGAGCGGCTCCATCGGCGTCACCAGCCAGGCCCTCAACCTCAAGGCTGGCGCGCTGAACAACCTTGCCGGCAGCGTCGAACACACCGGAGCAGGCCTGCTCAAGATCGACCTCGCCAGCCTGAGCGGCAACCAGGGCAGCATCACGGGTCTGGGCCACGGCGATGTGGACATTGGCTCGATCAATGGCACCGGGCGCCTGCAGTTCAATGGCGCTCTGGATGTGGCCGTGGGCAACAACCTCAACCTGCTGGCCGGTGACCGCATCGCCAGTGCCAGCAACCTGATGTTAAGCGCCACAACCCTGAATAACAGCGGCGAGGTACTCAGCGACGGCGACCTGAGCCTGACGCTCACCGGCGACCTGAATAATGACGGCCTGCTGTCGGCGGCCAAGGCCGTCAGCCTCTCGGCGGGGAACCTGACCCAAAATGGCGGACGTATCGCCAGTGCCGGTGATACCACCCTCAACCTGCGCGGCAACCTGGACAACCTGGGGCGCCTGATCGCCAGCCAGAATCTCAAGATCCACGCGGCACAAGTCAGCAACCGCGGAACCCTCGGAGCCCTTGGCCAAGTAGACATCTTCGCGGGCAACGGCATCAGCACCTCAGCCAATACCCTGATCTACAGCGGCGCCGACATGAACCTGCGCGGCGCCACCCTGAGCAACCTCTACGGCGACATCTACAGCAAGGGCAACCTGAGCTTCGCCGCCCTCGACGGTGGCCAGGCAAACAGCCTGAGCAACCGCTCGGCGAACATCGAAAGCGAAGGCGACATGAACCTCAATGTCGCCAACCTGGAAAACACCAAGGACACCTTCGAGATCGGCGAATCCCTTGTCAGCCGCCGCATCGACATCAACTGTACCGACTGCTCCGGCAAGCACCACACCGCGACTTTTATCGTCAACAGCACCTACCTGGGAAAAATCATCCAGGACTCTCCGGGCGCACGCCTGATTGCCGGACGTGACCTGCTGATCAATGCCGGTACCGTGGAAAACAAGCAAAGCCTGCTTGCCGCCAACCGCGACGCATTCGTCAACGCGACAAACTTCTACAACCGTGGGGCGACCCTCGACCAGCGTGTCGAAAGCACCACTTACTTCCTGCACGGGGTGAAACAGGGCGACTTCCGTTGGGCAGAGTCCAACGCCAATGCCTGGAACGCGGCCAACGCCGGCAGCGCCCCGGACCAGCAGCAACCGATTCCGACGGCGATCACCCAGTACCCGCTCATCGGCCAGAGCAGCGTCGTACACAACGGCACCCAGACGGGTTACGCCTCGACCTTGCAGTCCGGTCGCCAGTTGAACCTTACCGTCACCGGCAACTTGGAAAACGGCACCTTGACTCAACAGGCCAGCGCCCAGTTGACCGGCCAGAGCCTGACTAACACCGTTGGCCTGGTCGGTGGCCAGACCATCACCGTCAATGCCCTGGGCAGTGGCGGCAGCACCCAGGTGGCGGCAGATGTACGGCGCGTCGAGCGTGTCACTGCCGACGGCAGCACCCAGCTCAGCTTTGTACCGGTGGACTTTGCCGGCGTACCTTTCGCCGCCGTCGACCCCACAGCGCTCGCCACCTATCGACTGCCGGAAGGTGACTATGGCCTGTTCGTGCGTAGCCAGAATCCGGACAGCCGCTACCTGATCGAGACCAACCCGAACCTGACCAACCTCTCGCGCTTCATGAGCTCCGACTACATGCTGGGCCTGTTGGGCTACAACGACGACCGCAGCTGGCGTCGCCTGGGTGATGGCTTGTACGAAACCCGCCTGATCCGCGAAGCGGTGCTGGCTCAGACCGGTCAGCGCTTCCTCGCCGCCAGCCTGACCAGCGACTACGAGCAATACCAGTACCTGATGGATAACGCCATCGCCGCCAAGAACTCGTTGCAACTGAGCGTCGGCGTAGCCCTGAGCGCCCAGCAAGTGGCGGCGTTGACCCACGACATTGTCTGGATGGAGACCCGCCAGGTGCAGGGCCAGCAAGTCCTGGTGCCGGTGCTCTACCTGGCCCAGGCCGAGTCGCGCAACCTGCGCGGCGGCAGCCTGGTGCAGGCCCGGGATATTAACCTGATGGCCGGCAACGACCTGACCAACGTCGGCACCCTGCGGGCCAGCAGCAACCTGGTGGCACAGGCGGGGAACAATCTCTATCAGGGCGGTCTGACGCAAGCCAGCGAGCGTGTGAGCCTGATGGCCCAGAACAGTATTCGCAACGCCCTGGGCGGCGAAGTACGTGGCAATCAGGTCGACCTCACCGCCGTCAAAGGCGACGTCGTCAACGAGCGCGCCGCCATGGAAGTGCTCTACGGTTCCGGCTCGCGGACCAACCTGGATCAGGGCAGCCTGATCAGTGCCCGCCAGCAATTGAATGTCAGCGCCGGACGCGACCTGACCAACAAAGGCCAGATCAACAGCGACGGCAATGCCACGCTCAATGCCGGCCGCGACGTGGAAATGCTCGCGGTGCAGGATCACACCTTCACCCAGAATGCGATCCGCCGTGGCCTGGTGACCAACAACACGGTTAAGACCCTCGGCTCCAGCGTGACCACTGGCGGCAACCTGGAAGTGAACGCCGGACGTGACATGGCGGTCGTGGCGAGCCAAGTCAAGGCCGGTCATGACCTGGCCCTCAATGCAGGCAATGACATAGCCATTGTCTCGGCCCAGGACGAACAGTCCTCGACCTTCTACCAGAAGAAAAAAGGTTCCTGGGGCAAAAGCAAAACCACCCAGAGCGCGGACTCGTCGACCAGCAACGTGGCTTCGCAGATCGAGGCCGGACACGACCTGACCGTCAACGTCACCCAGGACAAGGACGGACGCATCGGCCTCACGGGTGGCCGCGATGTAAGCGTGATCGGCAGCCAGCTCAAGGCCGGCAACGACTTGCTGGTGGGGGGGGCCGGCGACGTGAACCTGATGTCGGCGCAAGAGCAGACCGACAGCAGCTACAGCATGAAGAAAAAAGGCAGCTTCGGCCTGAGCAAAAGCGGCAATAGCCGCAGTTCCAGCAGCATCACCCAAGTGGGCAGCGAGCTGAGCGCCGGAAACGATGCCGTGGTGGTCGCTGGCGGTAACGTCAACCTGTCCGCCAGCCGTGTCGACGCCAAGCGCGATGCGCAATTGCGCGCCGGGATGGTCGACAAGAACGGCGACGTCAACCTGATGGACGCAGCCAACGAGTCCACCAGTCAAAGCGAGAAGTACAAAAGCAAAGTTGGCTTCAGCACCTCCGGCAACTTCATTTCCATCGCCTCGGCGAAGAAGTCCGGGCAGGCAAACCTGCAGACCCAAAGTGTCGGCAGCCAAGTCACCGCTGGCCGCGATGTCACCGTACAGAGCATCCGTGACGTGAACATGATCGGCAGCACCGCCCAGGCCGGGCGTAACCTGCAAGTGGGCGCAGGGCGCGACGTCAACGTACTGGCCGGCAGTAACAGCCAGGACCAGAGCAACTGGAAATCCACGAAGCAGAGCGGCCTGTCCCTGGAAAGCGATCGCAACGGTTTCACTGCGTTTGCCGGACGCGAAGCGACCAAGGAAAAATCCCGCGCCGCCCAGCAGACTGCCGCCGGCAGCCAACTGGTGGCCGGCCAGGACATGACCGTCCAGGCCGGGCGCGACCTGACCCTCGAAGGTGCGGGCCTGGACGCCGGGCGCGACATCAGCCTGCAGGCCACACGCGACATCAATGTCGATGCCGCCGATGAAACCTTCATCCAGGAGCGCAGCAAGACCCGCGACCGCAACGGCCTGACCGCCAACATCAGCCACAACTATGGCAACACCATGGACGCCATCAACGGCACCGGCAAAGGTGAAGACAACGTCAGCAAGGCCTCCAGCGTGCTCAGCACCGTGGACGCCATCAACTCCTTCACTTCCGGGCCGACCAGCGCCACTCACCTTGGCTCGGCCAGCCAGGGCACCAGCTCGCGTTCGGAAATTCGCGACAACGTCCCGTCCACTTTGAGCGCCGGGCGTGACATCAACGCCGTGGCCGGTAACAACCTCAATGTGCGCGGCAGTCAGTTCGAGGCCGGGCGCGACATCACCCTGGTGGGCAAGAACGTCAACCTCGACGTGGCCCGTGGCGCAATCAACCAGGAGAGCCAGACCACCCGCAGCCAGGGCGGCATCAATGGCCAGAGCGGCGGCGGCAGTGCCCGCGCCGGGATCGGTGGCAGCAACGGCGTGGCCAGCGAAGAAATGACCCAGGGCACTAACAACCCGAGCGTACTGCTCTCCGGGCGTGATACCAACATCGAGGCCAGTGAGAACCTGACCATGATCGGTACCCAGGTGATTGCCGGCCACGATATCGATTTGCGTGCCGGCAAGGACCTGACCATCCGCGCCGCACAGAACGACTCCGACAGCGAATCCACCCGGCGCAGCGGTGGCGGAGAAGTCGGCATCGCCCTGGGTGGCAAGGACTTCATCGCTGTCTACGCCAGCGTCGACATGGGCAAGGGCAAGCTGGAACGGGAAACCGAGAAACAGCAGACCGCCTACCTGTACGCAGGCAACCAACTGCGCTTCAACAGCGGCAACGACACCACCATCGCCGGCGCCAACCTGCACGCCGACGAAGTGGTTGGCCGCGTCGGCGGCGACCTGCTGGTGTCGTCGGTGCCAGACACCGGCAAAGTCAGCGGCAAGCAGTTCGATGCCAGCGTCACCGTCAGCATCGGCCTGGCCGGTGGCGGTGGCGTCAGCGGTTCAGTGGGGGCGGGCAAGACCACCGGCAAGACCAACTGGGTTGAACAGCAAACCAGCATCACCGGTAAAAACGGCGTGGATATCCGCACCGAGAAACACACCCAGATCGACGGTGCGCTGATCGCCGCCGACAACGGCAAGCTCAAGCTCGACACCAACACGCTGGGCTTCCGTGACATCAATGGCGTAGACAAGGAGCACAGCTACTACGTCAACGTTGGCGGTGCCTTTGGTTGGGGCGCGGACGCGGGTAACGGCGCCAAGGCCACCGGCGGCAAGGACGTGGCCTTCACTGGCGACAAGAGCCTGAGCGGCGCGCCCAAGGAAGGCTTCAATGGCTGGAGCGTGAGCGGCTACGACTACCGCAAGGAGCGCGAGCAGGATGTGCGCGCCACCGTCGGCGCGGGCAACATCATCGTGCGCAACGACGCGGTTACCGGGCAAAACTCCACCAGCGGCCTCAACCGCGATCTGACCAAGGCCTATGACATCACCAAGGACAAGGAAAAGCGTACCGAACTCTATGTGAGCGAGTCGTCGCTGAACTCGGTGGGCAACCCGTCGCAAACCTTGGATCGGTGGAAAAAAGGGCTGCAGGACTATGGCAAGAACAGCTCCGATCTGTTCAAGAACTACGGCAACCTGACCAAGGCCACTGAGCAGGCGCTGGCTGAAAATCCGAGCCTGGCACCTCTGGCCTGGATTCCGGGTGTGATGCAAAGCGCCATGGACAAAACCTCATACGGAACCCTGGGCCTGATGCCAGGCGTGATCAGCCACGGTGGCGTAGCCACGCAGTTACCCGTGCTGCTCAGTGGCGACATGAGCTTCTACCGCACCGAACTGGTCTATCAGAAAGATGCCAAGGGCAACGTTGCCATGGACCCGAAAACCGGCAAGCCGCTGCTGGACCTGGCCAAGACCAAGTTCGACATGATCCTGCGTCCCGACGCGCCGGGAGCGATTGCCACCAACGGCATCCAGAATGCATTCGAGGCGGCGCTGGTCAATGGCGGTATGCAAACCGGCCGTGACAACTATATGCAGGCCTACAACCCGGAACATGGTTTCCTCGGCGACCTGTTGGAATCGGCATGGGACGTGAACCTCGGAGGCATCAAGCGCTCCGGCAACGCCCAGCAGTTGCATGAGTTCTACCAGGCAGGCATCGACCAGGGCTTCAAGCTGGACCTGGTCGGCCATAGCCAGGGTGCGTTGCTCACCTACCGGGCACTCGAAGGCCTGGATTTTGGCCAAAACGCCGGCAGCATCCAGCTTTCAGGGGCGCCGGTATACGCGCAAAAATTCTTCACCGCAGCGGAAAAAGCCGGCTTCAACACTACCGACAATGCAGTGTTCCAGGTCAACCGGCCAGACAAGCAGGTGTTCTTCGGGATGTTGCCGATGACCGATTCGGTGTCCGACCTTCTGGGACGCAACGCCATGAACTCCAGCGACCCGATCAGTCGTTTCCTGGGGGCCGTCTTCACCCTCCCTGGCCTCATGGGTAAAGACAGCCCGCACTCCAACTACCTGTGCCAGGTTCAATCGATGTGCGGAAACGGCGCCAGTCAATTGCAGCAGGACTTCAGGAACGGCACGACCACCAACCCGGACGGGACCAGAAGCAAGACCTATATCGTACCGACCTTTATCGACAAGAACGGCAATGCCTTCGGCGCTTCACTTTGACGCTGAGCCGACTTGCCCTGCTATTACTGCCCGTGACCCTTTGGGGCTGCGGGCAGACACCGTTGGTGCACGAGGACGATCGGCGGTTGAGCCGCATGTTATGTGAAGTGGGAGAACAGCGGGTGACCCTCAGTCCTCGCTTCTCTTATGACCTGCCCGAGCCGCTGCGACACACCACGTGCGGCACGATCAAAAGTGGCTTTACCTATGACAAACGCCGCGACGTGCTGTCGGCGGGCACCTCCGGCAGCTTTCGTTCCGGTGAGCTTGAGGTCTTGGCGTCGTCACTGTTCCTGATCGTAGAGGGCATGCTCGATGGGAACGTAGAGGACCTCTATGCTCCCGAGCAATTTCTGCAAAACAAACGGGCTCAGATGGATCTGTATTCGAGCGAGCCTCGCCCACAGGAGATCGACTGGGTCACTCGTCAAGGGATGCGGTGCCTGCGTTTTCATAACGTTTGGCACAGCCCGACGGGCTCCTGGGAAGAGGTCGTCAAGTACTGGTGCTGGGAAAACCAGAGCGGCCTGAGGCAACCGTTCCATGTCCGCGCCGGCCAACGCTTGGCCGAAGGCACCAAGGGCTATGACCTGGATCAGGCCTTTATCCTGCCGTTTTTCCAGAGCCTGAAAATCAATCGCCTGTCCGATGCCGCCCTGGCCGAGGCTGACGCAAAAATCAAAGCCGCCTGCGCCCACGTCAAATCCCGCTATGACCAGCACCTGAACTGGGGCGCCGACTACCCGGACAAACGCCTGACCCGCCAGCGCTTGCGCGCCTGCGGGTATGACGTGCCCTAGCCAAAGCAGAATCTGCACCCAATAAAAAAGGGAGACCCGTCGGCCTCCCCTTGAGAATTTCGTCCGTGCTCGACGCTTATGACGTCGGCTCACCTCACGCCGTCTTCTGGACAGTGTGCAGCTCGGGGGTCTGCCAACACCGGTGAGTGCCGCGACCGCAGCCGGCCTGATTGGGCGGGCCGCACTGGACTGTTTGTCCGAGCAGTGATCTTGGTGATAAGCATAAGCCTGGGGCGCTGGCAGAGGATTGCTAAGATTGCGGAAATAAACATCACTTGCGCAATTTTTAACCCTGGATAGATAATCTTCCGCAATTATCCAGATAAAGGCCCGACCGATGAGCAAACTCGACCGTTACGACCTGAGCATTCTGGCGGAATTGCAGCGCGATGCGCGCATCTCCAACCAGGAACTGGCCGAACGCATCGGCCTGTCGCCCTCCCCCTGTTCGCGACGGGTCAAGCAATTGGAGGATGACGGCTACATCACGCGCCAGGTTGCCCTGCTCGACCGCAAAATGCTGGGCCTGAGCCTGACCGCCTACGTATTGATCGGCATGGACCGTCACACCCCCGAGCGTTTCGAGAACTTCGAAGCGGCCATCCGCAACCTGCCGCAAGTGCTGGAATGCAGCCTGGTCACCGGCATGGACGCGGATTACCAACTCAAGGTGGTGGTACCGGATATGGACCATTACCAGAAACTGCTGCTGGGGCATCTGACCCGGATCGATGGCGTCACCAGCGTGCGTTCGAGCTTTGTGCTGAACCAGGTGCTCAACAGCACCGAACTGCCGTTGACTCACCTGCGCAGCTGACCGCTTTTGTGGCGAGGGAGCTTGCTCCCGCTGGGTTGCGAAGCGACCCCAAGCTTCGGCCGGATTGCCAGTGGACCGGTTTGCGACTGCTGCGCAGTCGAGCGGGAGCAAGCTCCCTCGCCACAGCCCAGCCGATGAATAGCTGCGACACACCGCCGCAGGCCAATCCCGCGTCCGCGCCTCATGCCTTATACTCGCCGCGCCTTTTCAACCCCGCTTACGCCGGAGTGTCCTGATGGATCCTGCTGTTTTCGAAGAGTGGATGATGACCGGCCTGGTCAGCATCCTGATCATTTTCATGGGTTTCATCGTCTGGGACCTGGCGAAGAAATCCAAGGCCGGGCGTTTCGGCTCGTTCATTCTGTTTTTTGTGCTGGGGCTGGGCGTGGCGGCGTTCGTGATCAAGAGCGTGGTGATCGGCCTGATCGAGTCCGGGACGTTATAAGCGCGCCGGCACTTCCCTCCACTGGCCCTGATCGAGTCCTTCGAGGGTCCAGTCGCCGATCCTGACCCGCACCAGGCGCAGTGTCGGCAGGCCCACCGCGGCGGTCATGCGCCGTACCTGGCGGTTGCGCCCTTCGCGGATCACCAGTTCCAACCAACTCGTAGGTACGCTTTTACGAAAGCGCACCGGCGGGTTGCGCGGCCATAACTGCGGCTCGTCCAACGGGCGCGCCTCGGCTGGCAAGGTCATGCCGTCGTTCAACGCCACCCCATCGCGCAAACGCTGCAACTGTTCGGCAGTCGGTTCGCCTTCCACCTGCACCCAATAAGTCTTGGCCAGCTTGTGCTTGGGGTCAGCGATACGCGCTTGCAGTTGTCCGTCATTGGTTAGCAACAGCAAGCCTTCGCTGTCGCGATCCAGCCGGCCGGCCGGGTAGATGCCCGGTACGTCGATAAAATCCTTGAGCGTCGCCCGCCCTTCACCGTCACTGAATTGCGTCAGCACATCGAAGGGTTTGTTGAACAGGATCAGCTTCGGCTCGGCCGGCGGGGCCTTGGACACACGGCGCGGGGCGGAGGCTGGAAGCTTCGCGCCAGGGCGGCGGGAAGCGGGGCGTGGAGGACGGGGCATGGTGGCACGGTATCTAACGGTCAGGACCGCCAATGCTAGTGGCCTGACCGCTAAATAACCACCGCCGTATCAACGGAACGGCGGCTCGTCGAAGCTGCGCAGCTTGCGCGAATGCAACGAGTTGAGTTCGGTGCGCAACAGGTCCAACGCCTCGATGCCAATCTTCAGGTGCTGGTTGACCGCTCGCTCATAGAACGCGTTGGCCGAGCCCGGCAGCTTGATTTCGCTGTGCAGCGGCTTGTCCGAAACACACAGCAACGTGCCGTACGGCACCCGCAAGCGATAACCCTGGGCGGCGATAGTGCCGCTTTCCATGTCCACCGCCACGGCGCGGGACAGGTTGATCAACGGACGCTCCTGGGCCCAGCGCAATTCCCAGTTACGGTCGTCGTAGGTCAGCACGGTGCCGGTGCGCAGGCGTTTCTTCAGCTCGTCGCCCTTTTCGCCAGTGACGTTGGCCGCCGCTTGCTGCAAGGCCATCTGCACTTCGGCCAGGGCCGGAATCGGAATGTTCGGCGGCACCACGCGGTCGAGGATCCCGTCGCGGCGCATGTAGGCGTGGGCCAGCACGTAATCGCCAATGGTCTGGGACTGCCGCAGCCCGCCGCAGTGGCCGATCATCAGCCAGCAATGGGGCCGCAGCACGGCCAGGTGGTCGGTGATGTTCTTGGCGTTGGACGGGCCGACACCGATGTTCACCAGGGTCACGCCATGGCCATCATTGGTTTGCAGGTGATAGGCCGGCATCTGGTAACGGTGCCAGACCACACCGGCGGCAATGGCCGATGCTTCGCTGTGCTCCATGTTCTTGTCGATGATCACGTTGCCCGGCAGGACCATGCGCACAAAGCGCGGGTCGCTGCGCAGTTGCTCCAGGCCATGGACGATGAACTGGTCGACATAGCGGTGGTAGTTGGTCAGCAGGATCCACGGCTGCACATGGCGCCAGTCGCTGCCGGTGTAATGCACCAGCCGGCGCAGGGAAAAATCCACCCGAGCCGCGTCGAACAGCGCCAGGGGCAGCGGGTCGGTGTTTTCCCAATCATAGAGGCCGTCGGCAATGCCATCGGTGGCGGCTGACAAGTCGGTGCTGGGGAAAACTCGTGCCAGCACGGCGGCGGTCACGCCGGAGCCGGCCAGTTCGTCGCCCTGCTCCACCACGTACGGGTAAGGAATGTTCTGCTCGCTGACGCCCACTTCCACGGTGACGGTAAAGTCGTGCATCAGCGGAACCAGCTGTTCCAGCAGGTATTTACGGAAGGCGGCGGGGTGGGTGACGGTGACGCTGTAGGTGCCAGGCAGTTGGACCTTGGCGTAAGCGCGGGTGGTTTGCGGGACTTCGCCGTGGCAGTGGTAGGTCAGGCGCAAGGCGGGATAGCGAAACAACGCCCTTTGCTCGGCATCCGGCTCGACGCGATCCTTGAGATAACGCATCAGCGCCTGGTTCAACGCGGTGGTCGCACGTTCGTGCAGGGCCGCCAGACGATCCACGGCTTGTTCGGCGGTTTGAACGACAATAAACGCTTCGGTCACGATCAGCTTCCTGTGTTCTGACTTGCAGGCCTTCATCTTGCCTGCATCGCCGCCCGACGGGAACAGTGGCGTATTGGGTATTCTCGGCGTCATGAAAACCTGTGGGAGCGGGCTTGCCCGCGAAGGCGTCAGCACATCCAACCTCTTCGGCGGCTGACATACCGCTTTCGCGAGCAAGCCCGCTCCCACAGCACTCTGTGTTGGCCGTAGCCTGCCTAGAATCCATGCGGGGTCGAGCGGGTAACGATGGCCTCGACATTCAAGCCCCGAGGCAAGGCACCGTACACCCGGCCGACCGAACCCAGGCGACTGACAATGAAGGCATCGCTGACGTCGCTGTTGCCCGCCTCGAGCAACAGCTTGGCTTGCAGGCCGACGGCGATGTCTTCGGTCAATTGCCGGGCGCGGTACTGGATATCGTCGGTGTCCTTGAACGCGGCGTGCAATTGGTGGATGTGGCCAGCCAGGCGCTTGTCGCCGTGGCCGTCACCCAATTCGCTGAACAATACCTCCAGCACGCCGGGCTCCTTGGACAAGGCGCGCAGCACATCCAGGCATTGCACGTTGCCGGAGCCTTCCCACGTCGAGTTGACCGGCGCTTCGCGGTACAGACGCGGCAGGATGCTGTCTTCGACGTAGCCGGCGCCGCCCATGCATTCGGCGGCTTCGTTGATCATCGCGGGGGCGCGCTTGCAGATCCAGTACTTGCCCACCGCCGTCACCAGCCGGGCGAACTTGGCCTCATGCTCGTCATTCAAATGGTCCAGCGCCCGGCCCATGCGCAGGCTCAAGGCCAGGGCGGCCTCGCTTTCCAACGCCAGGTCAGCCAGGACGTTCTGCATCAGCGGCTGTTCGCTCAACAACTTGCCACCGACCTTGCGGTGCGCACAGTGATGGCTGGCCTGGGTCAACGCCTGGCGCATCAGGGCGCTGGAGCCGACCATGCAATCGAAGCGGGTCATGGCCACCATCTCGATGATCGTCGGCACGCCGCGGCCTTCTTCACCGACCATCCAGGCCAGTGCGCCACGGAACTCGACTTCGCTGGAGGCGTTGGAACAGTTACCCAGCTTGTTCTTCAAGCGCTGGATGTAGAACTGATTGCGCGTGTCGTCCGGGCGATGGCGCGGCAGCAGGAAACAGGTCAGGCCCTTGTCGGTCTGGGCCAGGGTGAGGAAAGCGTCGCACATCGGCGCCGAACAGAACCATTTGTGCCCCACCAGCTCATAGGCCTGGCCCGGACCGCTGGCACCCACCGGATAGGCCTTGGTGGTGTTGGCCCGCACATCGGTGCCGCCCTGTTTTTCGGTCATCGCCATGCCCAGGGTCACCCCGGCCTTGTGGGCCATGCCGACGTTGCGCGGGTCGTACTCGGTGGCGAGCACCTTCGGCAGCCAGCGCTCGGCCAGATCCGGCTGCAAGCGCAGCGCCGGTACGCTGGCGAAGGTCATGGTCAGCGGGCAACCGGTGCCGGCTTCGGCCTGGCTGTGCAAATAGGTCATCGAGGCCCGGGCGACATGCGCACCGGGTTGCGGCTGCGCCCAGGGCAAACTGGGCAGGCCGTGCTCGACGGCGGTGCGCATCAACTGGTGATAAGCCGGATGGAACTCCACCAGGTCGATGCGATGGCCGTAACGGTCGTGGCTGGAGAACACCGGTTTGTTCTGGTTGGCCAGGAAACCCGCTTCCATCAACGGCCCGCCGGCCAGCGCCCCATACGCATCGATCCGCGCCTGCGCCCAGCCCGCCCCAAAGTACTGCGACCACTGCTGCAGCGGCAGGTCGATGCGGTACAGGTTGGCGCCATCCAGGGACGGTGGTTGGTTGGTGACGTCGTGGGTTTCAGCGAACTGGTGCAGGTTCATGACAGGGCTCCTCGATCGGGCAGGGATTCAGTTAAGCACCGCCTCCAGGCCGGACAAAGTGTCATAACCGCCTAAATATCGGCGCTTTCACCCTGTCTCGGGCACAGCACCCGGCGCTGGAGCATCGCCTGCAGTGCCTCGAATTTCACGGGTTTGTTCAGGTAATCGATCTGAGCGCCCGAGGGGCAGCATTCGCGCGCCACATTCGGGCTGACCACCAGCACCGGCAGTTCCTCACAGCCGGGCAAGGTGTGGATCTGGCAGCCGAGCGACACGCCGTCCAGCGGCGGCAACTGGCAATCGAGCAGCACCGCATCAAAGCGCTCGCCGTGCAGCAGATCCAGCGCAGCGCGGCCACTGTCGGCGGTGCGCACCCGATAACCGAGCTTGAGCAACATGCCGCGCATGACCAACTGATCGATGCTGTTGTCATCGGCCAGTAGCACCGTGCAATCCTGCGGCAGGCGCGAGCCTTGGCGGCCACCGAAGGAAAACGGCGTCGGGACCGCCGCTGGCAAAGCCACGTCAAACTCCACGTCCAACTGGAAACGGCTGCCACGACCGGGTTCGGAGGTGTGGGTCAGGCGTCCGCCCAGCAATTCCACCAGTTGCCGGCAGATGGCCAGGCCCACGCCGAGACCGCCATATTCGCGGGTCATCGAGCCGTCGAGTTGGAAGAAGCGCTGGTACAAGGTCGCTTCCCCCAGGTCGGTAAAACCGATTCCGGTGTCGATGACAGCAAAGGACAGCACCAGCCGATCAAGCGCCGTCGGCCTGCCGCTGACTCGCAGGGCCAGGCCGCCAACCCGGGTGAACTTGATGGCGTTGTCCAGCAGGCATTCCAGGCTCTGGGCCAGTTTGCCACTGTCGCCAAGCAACCGGTCCGCCAGGCCAGGGGCCACGTCGACCTTGAAATCCAGGCCCTTGGCCGCCGCATTGGCGCCGAACTGCACCTGCAGCGCATCGACCACCCCACGCAGGCTGAACGGTGCCGGATAGACCTTGAGCTTGCCGGCCTGCAACTCGGTCAGGGTGAGGATGCCGTTGACCATGCGCATCATGTCCCGCGCCGAACCGGCGGCGGTCTGTTGATACTGGGTCAGCTCCTCGTCCATCTCGACGGTTTCCATCAGCTCAAGGGAACCGATCACGCCATTCATCGGTGTGCGCAGTTCATGGGTCAGGGTGGCGAGGAATTCATCCTTGAGCTTGTTGCCGTGGGCCAGTTGCTGGTTGAGCACTTCGAGTTTCTGCCCGGCGTCCAACAGGGTCTGGGCCTGCTGCTCGCGCATGGCATTGATGCGGTCGGCCAGGGCCAGGGACAACAGTGCCACTTCGATGGCCGAGCCGATCTGGCTGGCGTACATGGTCAAAAAGACGTTCGGCAGGTAACCGAGCACCATCAACGTATTGACAATGCCCCCCAGCAGAAACGCCGACCAGGCAATGATGAAATAACGCGCCACCCGCAGACCACGCCACCAGGCGAACAGGCCGGCGGCGAAGATCACCACGGTGAACAGCAGCGCCAACACCGTCGCCAGGCGCAGCGCCAGGGCATAACTGGTCATCAGCGACAGGCCGACCACCACAGCGCTGTAGGCGATCAGCGCCAGCAGCAAGCGGTCCAGCCAACGGCTGTGCTGGGCGGTTTGCAGGAAACTGCGGGCGAACTGGCTGCCAAACAGGCCCGCGCAGCCGATGAAGAACGGCGTCGCGGCGTTTGCCCACCAGGGGTTGTCCGGCCAGAAATATTCCACGGCGGCACCGTTGACCGACAACTGGTACAGGCCGAACGAGGCAATGTAGAAGATGTAATAGAGGTAGCTGGTATCGCGCACGCTCAGGTAGATGAACAGGTTGTAGACCAGCATCCCCAGCAGCACGCCATAGATGATCCCCAGTACATACAAGCGCACCGGCTGTTGTTCGAGGTAAGCGGTGCTCGACCACAGCGTCAGCGGCGCCTGGATCGAACCCTGGCTTTGCAGGCGCAGGTAGAGGGTCTGCCGTTGTTCGGGCTTGAAAGCCAGGCTGAACAGGTAGTTGTTCTGGCGGATCTCGCGGCTGGCGAACGGCAAGGCATCACCGGTCTGGCGAACCAGGCGATAGCCCCCCGACGCATCGGGCAAATACAAGTCGAGGTGGTCCAGCGGCGGGTATGCCAGCTCCAGCAGCCAGGTACGCTGGGCGTCCGGATTGGCAGGACGGTAGTGCAGGTCGATTTTCAACCAGAAGGCTGATCGCGAGTAACCGGCGTTCAGCGTGGCTTGGTCGTGGGCTTTGAAAGCACCGGCGCCAGCCTGGGCCAGGACATCGTCAATAGAGGCCGTGCCGCTCGCATCTTCGAACACCTGCAGGGCATGGCCCAAGGGCAGGTTTTGGGTGAATTCATCGAATTCGAGAGCACTTGCCAGAGGGGACAAGCACAGCAACAACATCAGCAAATAGCGCATTTAAGCCCCAGCGCGGCCTGTCCGGTTGAGTCAGGAAGCCCCCCATTCCCTGAGTAGACGTAAAACCGGCATTACCTGTTATGAGTTGGATCCATCTCTAGCATAGCCGTTGATGGCCAATTTGCACCATTGAAATTTTTCCTACAGAAGGCTCTAGAACGGGCGTTCCAGCGCTAAGCATTGAAATAGAGCTGTTGCTTTGGTCAGACAGGAATCTTGAACGATGACCGTGGCGAGGGAGCCGGGCCTTGCCATCACAGCCAGCGTACAAATCCTCTGACTCCCGCCAACCGATAAAACAGGTTTGGTGGTAAGCTCGCGCACCATGAATATCTACAGCTCTCGCCCCGTTGTCCTCTGTCTCTCCGGCCACGATCCCAGTGGTGGCGCCGGCTTGCAGGCAGATATCGAAGCCCTGCTCGCCCAGGGTTGTCATGCCGCCCCTGCCGTTACCGCATTGACCGTGCAAGACACCGTCAACGTCAGCGATTTCCGAGTGCTCGACCGAGAGTGGGTACTGGCACAAGCCAATGCCGTGCTCAACGATGCCCAGGTGGCAGCGGTCAAGCTGGGGATGCTTGGCTCACTGGAAATGGTCGACACGGTGGTCGAACTGCTCCAGGCGCACCCGCACCTGCCGATGGTCTGCGACCCGGTGCTGCGCGCCGGCGGTGGTGGGCGCCTGGGCAAGGATGAGGTCGGCTACGCCATGCGCGAACGCCTGCTGCCCCTGGCAATCATCGCCACCCCCAACCTGCCTGAAGCACGCATCCTTGCTGAATTGCCCGAGGGTAGTGCCGACGAGTGCGCGGAAAAACTGCTGCCCTTCGTCAAACACCTGTTGATCACCGGTGGTCACGGCGACGAACATGAAGTCCATAATCGCCTGTACAGCCGCGACGGCGGGCGCGAAACCTTTACCTGCCAGCGTCTGCCCGGCAGCTACCACGGTTCCGGCTGCACCCTGGCCAGCGCCCTGGCCGGTCGGCTGGCCCAGGGCGAACAGCTCGCCAGCGCCGTCAAGACGGCACTGGATTACACCTGGCGCACCCTGCGCGATGCCGAACAACTGGGCAAAGGCCAGTTCGTACCGCGTCGCCTGCCGCTGGATTTCTGCTCGTAGCACCGGAGGCCTGTGGAATGAAATTACGTGGCCTTTACGCCATCACTGATAGCCAATTGCTGGCCGGTAAGTTCCTCGCTTATGTAGAAGCGGCGCTGGAGGGTGGCGTCACCCTGCTGCAATACCGCGACAAAAGCAGCGACGAGGCCCGCCGGCTGCGGGAAGCCGAAGCACTGCGCAACCTGTGCGAACGCTACAAGACCCAGTTGATCATCAACGACGACGCCGAACTGGCCGCGCGCCTGGGCGTTGGCGTGCACCTGGGCCAGACCGATGGCCCGTTGGCGCCCGTGCGGGCACTGCTCGGGCACAAGGCGATCATCGGTGCCACTTGCCACGCCAGCCTGGCACTGGCCGAACAGGCCGCCAGCGAAGGCGCCAGTTATGTCGCGTTCGGGCGTTTCTTCAATTCCAACACCAAGCCCGGCGCCCCCAGCGCAAACCTTGAACTGCTCGCACAGGCGCACCTCAAACTGCATATCCCGGTGTGCGCCATTGGCGGCATCACCCTGGACAATGCCGCCCCGCTGGTGGCCCACGGGGTTGACCTGCTGGCGGTGGTCCACGGCCTGTTCGGCGCCGACAGCACCACTGAAGTGACGCGCCGCGCCCGCGCCTTCAATGAGCTGCTGCAGATCAAATAGTCTATTTTCCGTTTTCGAGAGCCCAACCATGTCCCGTTCCGAAACCCTGTTTGCCAATGCCCAGAAACACATCCCCGGCGGCGTGAACTCGCCCGTTCGTGCGTTCAAGAGCGTCGGCGGCACCCCGCTGTTCTTCAAGCACGCCGAAGGCGCGTACGTCACCGACGAAGACGACAAGCGTTACGTGGATTACGTCGGCTCCTGGGGCCCGATGATCCTCGGCCACAGCCATCCGGACGTCCTGGATGCGGTGCGCAAGCAACTGGTACACGGCCTCTCCTACGGCGCCCCGACCGCGATGGAAACCGAGATGGCCGACCTGGTCTGCTCGATCGTGCCGTCAATGGAAATGGTGCGCATGGTCAGCTCCGGCACCGAAGCGACCATGAGCGCGATCCGCCTGGCGCGGGGTTTTACCGGCCGCGACAGCATCATCAAGTTCGAAGGCTGCTACCACGGTCACTCCGACAGCCTGCTGGTCAAGGCCGGTTCCGGCGCATTGACCCAGGGCGTGCCGAGCTCGGCAGGCGTACCGGCAGCGTTCGCCAAACACACCCTGACCCTGCCATTCAACGACCTCGAAGAAGTCGAGAAGATGCTCGGCGAAGTCGGCCAGGAAGTGGCGTGCATCATCGTCGAGCCAGTGGCCGGCAACATGAACTGCGTGCCGCCGGCACCGGGTTTCCTCGAAGGCCTGCGCAGCCTGTGCGACCAGCATGGCGTGGTGTTGATTTTCGATGAAGTGATGACCGGTTTCCGCGTGGCCCTCGGCGGCGCCCAGGCCCATTACGGCGTCACGCCGGACCTGAGCACCTTCGGCAAGATCATCGGCGGCGGCATGCCGGTGGGCTGCTTCGGCGGCAAGCGCAAGATCATGGAATGCATCGCGCCGCTGGGCCCGGTCTACCAGGCCGGCACCTTGTCGGGCAACCCGCTGGCCATGGCCGCCGGCCTGACCACGCTGCGCCTGATCAGCCGCCCGGGCTTCCACGCCGAACTGACCGACTACACCACCCGCCTGCTCGACGGCTTGCAGGTTCGTGCCGACGCGGCAGGCATTCCGTTCGTGACCACCCAGGCCGGGGGCATGTTCGGCCTGTATTTCAGCGGTGCCGATGACATCGTCACCTTCGAAGACGTGATGGCCAGCGACGCCGACCGCTTCAAGCGCTTCTTCCACCTGATGCTCGACGGCGGCGTGTACCTGGCCCCGAGCGCATTCGAAGCCGGTTTCACCTCCATCGCCCATGGCGAGACCGAGCTGAAGATCACCCTCGATGCGGCCGAACGGGCGTTTGCCGCGCTGAAGTAAGCCTGTGGATAACTGACGCTGGCTGAAGCTGGCGTCAGCGATTGCTGACAACCTCCCGCCTTTTTCCTACGTATTTATGCCCGAAGCAGCTATTAGCATTCCCTCGCAGCAGAAAAACGAGTAAAGACTTTGTAAGGATGGCCCTGCTTATTTCATAATGCGCGCTTATTGGATCCCCCGGAGGGTCCGCGCGCCCCTCAGAGGTAAGTCGATTCCCATGAACCGCACCGGCCGCACCCTTGCCTTGGGCTGCCTGTTGCTCCTTCAGCCCCTGCTCGCGAATGCACAGGCAGGCGGTAACTCGTTGTTGATCCCGGCGCTGGGCCGTTGCACGCTCAATACCCAGCCACAAGATCTCGCACCGGCACTCGACGCCTGTCAAAAAGCGGCGGACGCAGGTGATGCACAAGCGCAATACGAGTTGGGCGAGTTCTACTACGAAGGCAAGGCTGCGCCGCGCGACCTCAAGAAAGCCCTCGACTACTTCGAAAAAGCCTCGCTGCAAGGCCATGCCCAGGCGCAATTCAAGCTCGGCGGCATGTTCTTCCATGGCGAAGGCGTGCCAGCCAACAACGTCCAGGCCTATATCGTCCTGAAGATGGCCGCAGTCAACGGCGCCGAAGAAGCCCTGGACACCGCCGACGAAGTCGCCGAGCAAATGCCCCGCGACGAACTGGAAGTCGCCACCCAGGTGCTGGGGCAGATCTTTCGCAAATACCTGATGGAATTGCAGAACGCCGATGGGCGTACGCCTTTTTCGCCGCTGCCCTGAATCCGCCGCCGGCCCCTGTGGCGAGGGAGCTTGCTCCCGCTGGGCTGCGCAGCGGCCCTAAGATTTCTGGGAGCGCTTCGCACTCCAGCGGGAGCAAGCTCCCTCGCCACAGAGGACTGTGCCCGACCTTAGAGACTCATCTTGCCAAGAGCCGAGGGCTACTTCTCAGGCATCGGCATCGGAAACGGCATCACGTTGCCGACCGCGCCGCGGGCTTCGCTGATTTTCGGCGTGCCCAGGCGTTCGACTTCGTCGATGCGCACGATCGAATGCATCGGCACGAAGCTGCGCACCACGCCTTCGAACTGCGCCTTGAGCTTTTCCTCGCTCGGATCGACGACCACTTGCGTGCGCTCGCCAAAGACGAATTCTTCCACTTCCAGGAAACCCCACAGATCACTTTGATAGATCTGCTTGGCGTACATTTCGAACACCTGGCCCTGGTTGAGGAAAATCACCTTGTAGATTGGAGCTTCACGTTTGGTCATGGCTGGCGAAACACATCGGCGGGTAAAAATGAGGGCGCGAACTATAGCATAGCCACTGCTCGCACAGCGGTAGGAACCGGGGGACTTGTTCCCTATAATGCGCGGTTCTTTGAATCACGTGATGATCCCGTCCATGGCCAAGAAGCTTTACATCGAAACCCACGGTTGCCAGATGAACGAGTACGACAGCTCGCGCATGGTCGATCTGCTGGGTGAACACCAGGCCCTGGAAGTCACCGCCCGCGCCGAAGACGCGGACGTGATCCTGCTCAACACCTGCTCGATTCGCGAACGCGCCCAGGACCGGGTGTATTCCCAGCTCGGCCGCTGGCGCGAACTGAAGTTGGCCAACCCGGAAATGGTCATCGCCGTGGGCGGTTGCGTGGCCAGCCAGGAAGGCGCGGCCATTCGTGATCGCGCGCCGTACGTGGACGTGGTCTTTGGCCCGCAGACCTTGCACCGCCTGCCGGAGATGATCGACGCCGCCCGCAGCACCAAGCTGCCGCAAGTGGACGTTTCGTTCCCGGAAATCGAAAAATTCGACCACCTGCCCGAACCGCGCATCGACGGCCCAAGTGCCTACGTGTCGGTGATGGAAGGTTGCAGCAAGTACTGCACGTTCTGCGTGGTGCCCTACACCCGCGGCGAAGAAGTCAGCCGGCCATTCGACGACGTGATCGCCGAGATCATCCACCTGGCGGAAAACGGCGTGCGCGAAGTGACCCTGCTGGGGCAGAACGTCAACGGCTATCGCGGCCTGACCCATGACGGGCGCCTGGCGGATCTCGCCGAACTCATCCGCGTCGTGGCGGCAGTGGATGGCATCGACCGCATCCGCTACACCACGTCTCATCCGCTGGAGTTCTCCGACAGCCTGATCCAGGCCCACGCCGAAGTCCCCGAACTGGTCAAGCACCTGCACCTGCCGGTGCAATCGGGCTCCGACCGGATCCTTGCGGCCATGAAACGCAACCACACGGCGCTGGAGTACAAATCCAAGCTGCGCAAGTTGCGCGCGGCAGTGCCGGGGATCTGCATCAGCTCGGACTTTATCGTCGGCTTCCCTGGCGAAACCGAGAAAGACTTCCAGCAGACCATGAAGCTGATCGAAGACGTGGGCTTCGACTTCTCCTATTCCTTCGTCTACAGCCAGCGTCCTGGCACTCCGGCGGCCGACCTGGCGGACGACACCCCCGAAGAACTGAAAAAGGAGCGGCTCAACGCCTTGCAACATCGCCTCAACCAGCAAGGTTTCGAGATCAGCCGACAAATGGTCGGCTCCGTCCAGCGGATTCTGGTGACCGATTACTCGAAAAAGGACCCGGGCGAGTTGCAAGGCCGGACCGAAAACAACCGCATCGTCAACTTCCGCTGCGACACCCCGGCCCTGATCGGCCAGTTCGCCGACGTGCACATCGACGCCGCGCAACCGCACTCCCTGCGCGGTTCACTGATCCAGTAACCCCACACTTCCTGTGGGAGCGAGCTTGCTCGCGATAGCGGTGCGACAGTCAATATCAATGTTGAATGTGGGGGCCCCATCGCGAGCAAGCTCGCTCCCACAAGGACCGTGCCAAGCCCTGTGATCAGATTCGCCTGTTTAAGAGCTTTCGCACCCAGCCTACTGGCGTTATCCTTGATTTCACCTTAATTGCCCCCGGGCGGCTAAAAACGACCTTGAACGCACCCATCGAACCACATCGCTTTATTCTCGAGCCCTTTGAGGCTCGCCGCTTCGCCAATCTGTGCGGGCAATTCGACGAGCACCTGCGCTTGATCGAACAGCGCCTGGCCATCGAGATCCGCAATCGCGGAAACCAGTTCGAACTGATCGGTGAACCCAAGCACACCACCTCCGCGGAAAACCTGCTGCGCCGTCTCTACCGGGAAACCAAGGGGAGCGAGCTGTCGCCGGATACGGTCCACCTGTTCCTGCAGGAGTCGGCTGTCGAAGAACTCGACAACCATGCCCCGTCGGAACCTGCCGTGGCCCTGCGCACGAAAAAAGGCATGATTCGCCCTCGCGGCTTGAATCAGCAGCGCTACGTGAAGGAAATCCTGGGCAACGACATCAATTTCGGCATCGGCCCGGCCGGTACCGGCAAGACCTACCTGGCCGTGGCCTGCGCCGTCGATGCGCTGGAACGTGAACAGGTGCGGCGTATCCTGCTGGTGCGACCGGCGGTCGAAGCCGGTGAAAAACTCGGCTTCCTGCCCGGCGACCTGGCCCAGAAAATCGACCCGTACCTGCGCCCGCTCTATGACGCGCTGTATGAAATGCTCGGCTTCGAATACGTCGCCAAGCTGATCGAGCGCCAGGTCATCGAGGTCGCGCCGCTGGCCTACATGCGTGGTCGGACCCTGAACAACAGCTTCATCATCCTCGACGAAAGCCAGAACACCACGGTCGAGCAGATGAAAATGTTCCTGACCCGCATCGGCTTCGGCTCCACCGCCGTCATCACCGGGGACATCACCCAGGTCGACCTGCCCCGCGGCACCAAGTCCGGGCTGAACCATGTGATCCAGGTGCTCAAGGACGTGCCGGGCATCAGTTTCACGCACTTCATGCCCAAGGACGTCGTGCGTCATCCGTTGGTCCAGCGCATTGTCGAAGCCTACGAGCGCTTCGAGCATCGCGAGGCCGACGAGGCGCCTGAAGGCAAAGGCAATCGCCACAATGCTTGAACTCGACCTGCAAGTGGCCTGCGAACACGCCGCCCCCAGCGAAGCCCAGTTCCGCCAATGGTGCGAACTGGCCCTGCGCCAGCGCAGCGCCGACTCGGAGCTGACGATCCGCCTGGTGGACGAACCCGAAGGCCGTGAACTGAACCACACCTGGCGGCAGAAAGACTACGCCACCAACGTGCTGTCGTTCCCCGCCGACGTACCCGACGAACTGCTCGACATTCCACTGCTGGGCGATCTGGTGATCTGCGTCCCGGTGGTGGAGCGTGAAGCAGCCGAACAAGACAAGACCCCCGAGGCTCACTGGGCCCATCTGGTGATTCACGGCTGCTTGCATCTACTGGGTTACGACCATATAGAAGATGACGAAGCCGAAGAAATGGAAGCACTGGAACGAACGTTGCTTGCAGAGCTGGGTCATCCCGACCCCTACGCCGGCGACGAACACTGATACATCAACCTGTAACGACAAAGGATTCAGAGTAATCGCTATGAGCGAAGATCGATCGAGCAACGGGCAGAAGTCATGGCTGGGCAAGCTCACCCAGGCTTTTGCCCATGAGCCGAAAAACCGCCAGGAGCTGCTGGAGCTGCTGCGCGATGCACACCAGAACAAACTGCTGGACAGCGAAGCGCTGGCCATCGTCGAAGGCGCCATCCAGGTCGCTGACCTGCAAGTCCGGGACATCATGGTCCCGCGCTCGCAGATGGTCAGCATCAAGGCGACCCAGACCCCCCGTGAATTTTTGCCCGCCGTGGTCGACTCCGCTCACTCGCGCTATCCGGTCGTCGGCGAGAGCCATGACGACGTCATGGGCGTGCTGCTGGCCAAGGACCTGCTGCCGCTGATCCTTCAGGAAAACGGCGACAGCTTCAACATCAAGGACCTGTTGCGCCCGGCTACCTTCGTGCCCGAGTCCAAGCGCCTGAACGTGCTGCTGCGTGAATTCCGCGCCAACCACAACCACATGGCCATCGTCATCGACGAATACGGCGGCGTGGCCGGCCTGGTCACCATCGAAGACGTCCTCGAGCAGATCGTCGGCGACATCGAGGACGAGCACGACGTCGAGGAAGACAGCTACATCAAGCCCCTGCCCAGCGGCGACTTCCTGATCAAGGCCCTGACGCCGATCGAGAACTTCAACGAATTCTTCGACAGCCAATTCTCCGACGATGAGTTCGACACCGTTGGCGGCCTGGTGATGAGTGCTTTCGGGCATCTGCCCAAGCGCAACGAAACCACGGAAATCGGCTCCTGGCGCTTCCGCATCCTGAATGCCGACAGCCGTCGGATTCACTTGCTGCGCCTGTCGCCCATTGGCCGATAACCCCTGCGAGACCCGCTAAGGACAAAAATGCGCTGGATAACCCGCCCCGGCTGGCCCGGTAACCTGCTGGCCATGGCGGCCGGTGCGATCACCACCCTGGCCTTGGCGCCGTTCGACCTCTGGCCGCTGGCATTGCTGGCGGTCGGCTTGTTCTACGCCGGGCTGCGCGAGCTCTCGCCACGCCAGGCCCTGGGCCGAGGCTGGTGTTTCGGTTTTGGCCTGTTTGGTGCCGGCACCAGTTGGATCTACGTCAGCATCCACAACTTCGGCGGCGCCTCAGTGCTGCTCGCCGGGTTATTGATGCTGCTGTTCATCGCCGCCATCGCCTGGTTCTTCGCCCTGCCCGCCTGGCTGTGGGCACGCTGGTTGCGCCGCAACGAGGCGCCGCTGGCCGATGCCCTGGCGTTCGCCGCGCTGTGGTTGGGCCAGGAAGCTTTCCGCGGCTGGTTCCTCACCGGGTTCCCCTGGCTGTACTCCGGCTACAGCCAGCTCAACGGCCCGCTGGCCGGCCTCGCGCCGCTGGGCGGGATGTGGCTGATATCCTTCACCCTGGCCTTGACCGCCGCGCTGCTGTACAACGCGCCCCGGTTGATCCGCACCGGGCGCAAGGGCTTTATCGCCGCGGGCGTGATGCTGCTGATCGGCCCATGGGTGGCCGGCCTGGCCCTCAAGGGCCATGCCTGGACCAGTCCTTCGGGCGACCCGCTGAGCGTCGCGGCGATCCAGGGCAACATCGAACAAAGCATGAAGTGGGACCCCGAGCAGCTCAACGCGCAGTTGGCGCTATACCGCGACATGAGCTTTGCGTCCAAGCGCGTCGACCTGTTGATCTGGCCGGAAACCGCAGTACCGGTGCTCAAGGAATCTGCCCAGGGTTATCTGGACATGATGGGCAGCTTCGCCGCCGAGCGGCATTCGGCGTTGATTACCGGTGTGCCGATTCGCCAACTGGTGCGCCACGAGAAGCGTTACTTCAACGGCATCACCGTGACCGGCGAAGGCGACGGTACTTACTTGAAGCAAAAGCTCGTGCCGTTTGGCGAATACGTGCCGCTACAGGACATCCTGCGCGGCCTGATCGCCTTCTTCGACCTGCCCATGTCGGACTTCGCCCGGGGCCCGGCCGACCAGCCACTGCTGCAAGCCAAGGGTTACCAGATCGCGCCGTTCATCTGCTATGAAGTGGTCTATCCGGAATTTGCCGCCAGCTTGTCAGCGCGCAGCGACCTGTTGCTGACCATCAGCAACGACACCTGGTTCGGCACCTCGATCGGCCCGTTGCAACACCTGCAAATGGCCCAGATGCGTGCCCTGGAAGCCGGTCGCTGGATGATCCGCGCCACCAACAACGGCGTCACCGGGCTGATCAACCCCTTCGGCCAGATCACCGCACAGATCCCGCAATTCGAGCGTGGCATCCTGTACGGCGAAGTGGTGCCGATGCACGACCTGACGCCGTACCTGCAATGGCGCTCGTGGCCGCTGATCATTTTGTGCCTGTCGCTGTTGGGCTGGGCGTTGATGGCGAGCCGGATGGCCAAGACCGTTTAAGGCCTCTGGCCCCCCTTGTGGCGAGGGAGCTTGCTCCCGCTGGGTGGCGCAGCCGCCCCGTTTTTCCCAACCACTGAAGATGTTCCAGCCCGGCGACAGTGGCGTCTGCTGCGCAGCCGAGCGGGAGCAAGCTCCCTCGCCACAGAAGCTCGCTAGCCCATGACATTGGCGAACGCCCATGCATTGGATGTCTGCACAAGGCAGGCGACGACCCACTCTGGAAGACCATTGAGCTCTTGTGGCGAGGGAGCTTGCTCCCGCTGGACTGCGAAGCAGGCCCTGTTTTTAGGGGGACCGCTTCGCGGCCCAGCGGGAGCAAGCTCCCTCGCCACAACCATGTTCGGCCCACACATTTCGTATGCTCAGCGATAGAACAACCAATACCCCAACAACCCCATCGCCTCATTCATCAACTGCCCGGACTGCCAGATCGACTTGAACTCCGGCATCCAGCCACCCAGTGGCCGGGCGTTGTCCGGGCCCAGGAAGCCGACAGGCGCCGGCACCACTTCAAATCCTGACCGCTCGAAACTCCAGACCGCCCGCGGCATGTGCCACGCCTGGGTCACCACCACAACCCGTTTGATGCCTTCCGGCAACAGGATCTCGGCGCTCATCTGGGCGTTTTCCCAGGTGGTGCGGCTACGTCCTTCCTGCCAACGCACGTTGACGCCAAAATCCTCCAGCATCGAGTCGGCCATCAACTTGGCCTCGCTGGGCGGGGTGCCGTAGTGCAAGCCGCCAGTGGTCAGCACGGGCAAGCCCGACGCCTTGGCCAGTCGCGCCGCATAACGCTGGCGTTCGAGGCCGACACCGGTGGGCTGGTCGGAACCCCAGGCCAGGTCACCGCGCTCGCGACCGGAACCCAGCACCACGATGGCGTCGGCACGCTGGGCCAGGGTCGCCCATTCACTGCGCAGCAGCGGCGTCTCACGCTCCAATGCCTTGGCGCTCCACTGCACCATCACCGGCAGGCTCATCAACCAGAAACCGCCCAGGCCCACGGCGAAACACAGGCGGGCCAGGCGCGGCCGAGAATGGCGCCACCACCAGGCGAGCACCAACAGCAGCAGAAGAATGCCGGGCGGCAATAGAAGTTGTTTGATGAAATAGCGAAAGGGCATCGGGCATCTCCATAGATGCCCGAAGCCTAAGGGGGTTGACGCAAAGCGACAACAGATTCGAAAAAGCCTTGAACCAAAAAAAGCGACACGCGTGAATCCGGCTTTACTTGAACTGCAGCGACCGGATCTTTACTGCATCCTTATCAGGCGTCCGGTCCTTGAGCCACACAACCTTGGCCGAACGGGGCGCTTCGAGACGCTTGAGTACCTGGGCCCCACTGGTGGGGGGGTTATGTCCGGCCTGTTCAAGGTAAGCCTTGACCAGTTCGAACTCTGCGGGGCTCAAGCCTCGCAGTTCCAGCTCTACCGGGCGCTCATCACGCAAGCGACCGGCGGTTCTTGCAGCGTCCAGGGCCACCCCGAGACGATCGATCAGTTTTTCGTACAACTCAGGTGTAGCGACTTTTCGTTGTGATTCAACCATCCCTCACCTCATTGAAGATAAGACTCACTCCCCATTGAGAAGCTTAGCTTCGCTGGGCAAACCGGCAGTGCGCCGCGACCAACGGCCCTGAACACGGGTCATCGCCGATGATCGGCAATGCCTCGGCGGTGGTTCGGCAGCAATCAGGGTTTCCCTCGGCAGAGCGCGGTCATGTATGCTACGGCGCTTCCTGTAACTCCACTTCCAGCTTGGCTGGGCATCGAAAACGCCGCATTCGGCGTCGTCTGCGTCCAGCATGGCAACGAAGAGGATTGGGCCACCCCATTCAGTACAAAAGTAGCCATGCACGAACACTACCAGCCCCGTGAAATCGAAGCCGCCGCCCAGTCGTTCTGGGACGAGCAAAAGTCCTTTGAAGTCAGTGAACAGCCAGGCAAGGAGACTTACTACTGCCTGTCGATGTTCCCTTACCCCAGCGGCAAGCTACACATGGGGCACGTGCGCAACTACACCATCGGCGACGTGATCTCCCGCTACCAGCGCATGCAAGGCAAGAACGTCCTGCAACCCATGGGTTGGGACGCCTTCGGCATGCCGGCGGAAAACGCCGCGATGAAGAACAACGTGGCCCCCGCCAAGTGGACCTACGAAAACATCGCCTACATGAAGACCCAGCTGCGTAGCCTGGGCCTGGCGGTGGATTGGTCCCGCGAGGTCACCACCTGCAAGCCCGACTACTACCGCTGGGAACAATGGCTGTTCACCCGCCTGTTCGAAAAAGGCGTGATCTACCGCAAGAACGGCACCGTGAACTGGGACCCGGTGGACCAGACCGTACTGGCCAACGAACAAGTGATCGACGGCCGCGGCTGGCGCTCCGGCGCGCTGATCGAAAAGCGCGAAATCCCGATGTACTACTTCAAGATCACCGCCTACGCGGATGAGCTCCTGGAGAGTCTCGACGAGCTGACCGGTTGGCCCGAGCAGGTCAAGACCATGCAGCGCAACTGGATCGGCAAGTCCCGGGGCATGGAAGTGCAGTTCCCCTACGACGTCGCCTCCATTGGCGAAGCCGGCACCCTGAAAGTCTTCACCACCCGCCCGGACACCTTGATGGGCGCCACCTATGTCGCCGTGGCCGCCGAGCATCCGCTGGCCACCCTGGCGGCCCGGAACAACCCTGAGCTGCAGGCGTTCATCGCCGAATGCAAGGGCGGCAGCGTCGCCGAAGCCGACGTCGCCACCCAAGAGAAGAAAGGCCTGCCAACCTCGCTGTTCGTCGAGCACCCGCTCACCGGCGAGAAACTGCCGGTATGGGTCGCCAACTACGTGCTGATGCACTATGGCGACGGCGCTGTCATGGCGGTGCCGGCCCACGACGAGCGCGATTTCGAATTCGCCCACAAGTACAACCTGCCGGTCAAGACCGTGGTGCGCACCAGCACCGGTGACCAGACCCCAGCACCGTGGCAGGACGCCTATGGCGAACACGGCGAGTTGATCAACTCCGGCGAGTTCGACGGCCTGGACTTCGCGGGTGCATTCGATGCCATCGAAGTCGCCCTGATCAAGAAGAACCTCGGCGCCTCGCGCACCCAATTCCGCCTGCGGGACTGGGGCATCAGCCGCCAGCGCTACTGGGGCTGCCCGATCCCGATCGTGCACTGCGACACCTGCGGCGACGTACCGGTGCCGGAAGATCAACTGCCCGTGGTCCTGCCGGAAGACGTCGTACCCGACGGCGCCGGTTCGCCCCTGGCGCGCATGCCCGAGTTCTATGAGTGCAACTGCCCGAAATGCGGTGCACCGGCCAAGCGTGAAACCGACACCATGGACACCTTCGTCGAGTCCTCCTGGTATTACGCGCGCTACGCCTCGCCGCACTATCAAGGCGGCCTGGTGGAAAAATCCGCGGCCGACCACTGGTTGCCAGTGGACCAGTACATCGGCGGTATCGAACACGCCATTCTCCACCTGCTCTACGCACGCTTCTTCCACAAGCTGATGCGTGACGAAGGCCTGGTGAGCTCCAACGAGCCGTTCAAGAACCTGCTGACCCAAGGCATGGTGATCGCCGAGACTTACTATCGTCGCGAAGCCAACGGTGCCTACACCTGGTTCAACCCGAGCGACGTCGAACTCGAACGCGACAGCAAGGCCAAGGTCATCAGCGCCAAGCTGATCGCCGACGGCCTGCCGGTGGAAATCGGCGGCACCGAGAAAATGGCCAAGTCGAAGAACAACGGCGTCGACCCACAGTCGATGATCGACCAGTTCGGCGCGGACACCTGCCGCCTGTTCATGATGTTCGCCTCGCCACCTGACATGAGCGCGGAATGGTCCGACTCGGGCGTCGAGGGCTCGCACCGCTTCCTCAAGCGCGTCTGGCGCCTGGCCCAAGCCCACGTCACCCAGGGCCTGCCGGGCAAACTGGACGTCGCCAGCCTGAACGACGAGCAGAAAGCCGTCCGTCGCTCGATTCACCTGGCCATCAAGCAGGCCAGCCATGACGTCGGCCAGAACCACAAATTCAACACCGCCATCGCCCAGGTGATGACGCTGATGAACGTGCTGGAAAAAGCCGCGCAAGGCACCGAGCAGGATCGCGCACTGGTTCACGAAGGCCTGGAAGCCGTGACGTTGCTGCTCGCGCCGATCACTCCACACATCAGCCACGAGCTGTGGAATCAACTGGGTCACGCCGACCCGGTGATTGATGCGCGCTGGCCGGTGGTGGACGAAACCGCGCTGGTGCAGGACAGCCTGACCCTGGTTATCCAGGTCAACGGCAAGCTGCGCGGCCAGATCGAAATGCCGGCCGCCGCCACTCGCGAAGAAGTCGAAGCCGCTGCGCGGGCGAATGAAAACGTACTGCGCTTCGTCGATGGCCTGACCATTCGCAAAGTGATCGTCGTGCCCGGCAAGCTGGTCAACATCGTCGCAAGCTAATTGGATCGGGCGCGAGGCTCAAGCCTGGCGCCGAATACAACCTGCGGGGTCGCATGGTCGACCCCCATAGGGTTCAAGGGGAGCAACAAGATGATCAAACGTAATCTGCTGGTAGTGGGCCTGGCGGTCCTGTTGAGCGCCTGCGGCTTCCAACTGCGCGGCACCGGCACCACCGAGCTGGCCATCACGGAACTGGACCTCAGCGCACGGGACGCCTATGGCGACACCGTGAAACTGCTGCGCGACACCCTGGAAAACAGTGGCGTGAAAGTCTACAGCGGGGCCCCGTACAAGCTGGTACTGGCCCGTGAACAGCAGAGCCAGCGCAGCCTGAGCTATGCCGGTGCCGGTCGTTCCGCCGAGTACGAACTGAACAACGTACTGAGCTATGAGATCCGCGGCCAGAACGACCTGGTACTGCTGGACGACAAGCTGCAGGTGCAGAAGGTCTACCTGCATGATGGCAACAACATCACTGGTTCCGACCAGGAGTCGAGCGAAGTGCGCGAAGAAATGCGTCGTGACCTCGTGCAACGCATGATGCTGCGCCTGCAACAGCTGAGCCCGACCCAGCTGGAGCAACTGCAACAGACCGCCAATGCCAAGGCCAAAGCCGAGGCCGAAGCCCTGGAAGCGGCACGCAAGGCTGAAGCGGAAACCCCGCAACAGTCGCCGATGCAGATCCCGGCTGAATAAGCCTTGCGGGGCGTTCCGGCGCCCCGCTCGCCTTCTCTTATGAAGCTCGCTCCCGCCCAACTCGGTAAACACCTGCAAGGCGCCCTCGCGCCGGTCTACATCATCAGTGGCGATGACCCGCTGCTGTGCCAGGAAGCCGCCGACGCCATCCGCGCCGCTGCACGCCAGCAAGGTTTCGACGAGCGCCAGGTATTTGCCGCCGACGCCAGTTTCGACTGGGGCACGCTGCTGCAGGCTGGGGCGAGCATGTCGTTGTTCGCCGAAAAACGCCTGCTGGAGCTGCGTTTGCCGTCTGGCAAACCCGGTGACAAAGGCGCCGCTGCGCTGATCGAATATTGCTCTCGCCCGGCCGAGGACACCGTGCTGCTCATCAGCTTGCCGAAACTCGACGGCAGCGCGCAAAAGACCAAATGGGGCAAGGCCCTGGTCGAAGGCCCGCAGACCCAGTTCGTGCAGATCTGGCCGGTGGATGTCAGCCAGTTGCCCAGCTGGATCCGCCAGCGCCTGTCCCAGGCCGGCCTCTCGGCCAGCCAGGACGCGGTGGAACTGATCGCCGCCCGGGTCGAAGGCAACCTGCTGGCCGCCGCCCAGGAAATCGAAAAGCTCAAGCTGATGGCCGAAGGCGGGCAGATCACCGTGGAAACGGTGCAGGCTGCCGTGGCCGACAGTGCGCGCTTCGATGTCTTCGGGCTGACCGATGCGATCCTCAACGGTGAGGCCGCCCATGCCCTGCGCATGCTCGAAGGCCTGCGGGGCGAAGGCGTCGAGCCACCGGTGATCCTCTGGGCCCTGGCCCGGGAATTACGCCTGCTGGCCAACCTGTCCCTGCAATACAGCCAGGGCGTCCCACTGGACAAAGCCTTCAGCCAGGCCCGCCCGCCCGTCTGGGACAAGCGCAAACCGCTGATGAGCAAGGCCCTGCAACGCTATTCCGCGTCGCGCTGGGCGCAATTGCTCCTCGAAGCCCAGCGCATCGACGCGCAGATCAAGGGCCAGGCCGCCGGCTCACCGTGGATGAGCCTCAGTCGCTTATCGCTGTTGATGGCCGGTCAACGATTGCCCCTGCCTGCCGAGTAAACACACTCAGGCCATAGGGCTTTCTGTGGCGAGGGAGCTTGCTCCCGCTGGGGCGCGAAGCGGCCCTGTTTTTCGGGTCTGCTTCGCAGCCCAGCGGGAGCAAGCTCCCTCGCCACACAAAAGCCGTCTCCTCCAAATCCGCCACCTGAGGCGAAACTTCCTACTGCATGCAGGGACTGGACAGTCGCCCCAACTCTGCCCCATGATTTGCACCGCAAAACCCACCCCACGCGAGACATCATCATGAGCAAAAAGCCATCCAGGCATGGCCCCAACAAGGCCAAATCCATCGTCGCCCAGCCCCTGTTCCGCAGCCGCCAGGAACGACCCGCCAAGGGCAAAGGCAGCTACCGCCGCGAAGCCTTCCAGTCTGACAACTGGGAGGCTTCTTGCTTTGTGGCAGCTTGAAACACCCGGACAAGCCCTACACCCCTTTCGCGTGATAAGGTCAGCACCTGATTTGTATTTCTGGACCCGTGCATGCCCTTCTGTCTTTCCCATCGTTGGCCACTGCGCCAGATGATTATTGCCGCCAGCGTTGCCCTGCTTGTCGCCTGCGCCGAAAAACCTACTGCCGCCGACGCCCAACCGCTCCAGACAGCCCCCGCCGTGACCGCTCCGGCCATCGTCCCGCCCCTGGTGCCGACCGGTGAAGACCTGGCCATTGCGCCCACCCAGACCTTCGCGCAATGGCAGGCAGGGTTTCGCAAGGAGGCACTGGCCGCCGGTATCCGTGGCGACCTGTTCGATCGTGCGTTTGTCGGCGTCAGCCCGGACATGAGCGTGATCAAGGCCGATCGCAGCCAGCCGGAATTCACCCGTCCCGTGTGGGAATACCTCGATGGCGCGCTATCGCCACTGCGGGTCAACAAAGGCAAGAGCCTGATCCAGCAGAACGCCCAGGTCCTGCAAAGTATCGAGCAGCGTTATGGCGTTGATCGCGAGGCGCTGGTGGCGGTGTGGGGCATGGAGAGCAACTTCGGCCAGTTCCAGGGTAGCAAGTCGGTGATCAATTCCCTGGCGACCTTGGCCTACGAAGGACGGCGCCCGGGTTTTGCCCATGCGCAACTGATCGCCGCGCTGCAAATCCTGCAACAGGGCGATATCACACCGGAAAAAATGCTCGGTTCCTGGGCCGGCGCCATGGGCCAGACCCAGTTCATTCCCACCACGTACAACACCCATGCAGTGGATTTCGACGGCGACGGTCGCCGCGACATCTGGGGCAGCTCCACCGACGCCCTGGCCTCGACCGCCCATTACCTGCAAAGCTCCGGCTGGCAGCGTGGCCAGCCATGGGGGTTCGAGGTCGATCTCCCAGAGGGCTTCGACTACACCCTGGCCGATGGCACGATCCGCAAGCCTGTTGCTGAATGGGAGCGACTGGGGGTTTCAGAATATGGCGGCCTGCCAATAACCCCGGATGACAAACAGCTCTCGGCGTCTCTGCTCCTGCCGGCCGGCCATCGCGGCCCGGCGTTCCTGATCTTCGATAACTTCCGCGCCATCCTCAAGTACAACAACTCGTCGTCCTATGCCTTGGCGGTCGGGTTGTTGTCAAAGCGCTTTACCGACGGCGGACTGGTCTATGGCCAGTGGCCCAAGGAGGACCTGCCCCTGAGCCGCAGCGAACGCATCGAATTGCAGACACTGCTGAGCAAGCACAACTACGACGCGGGCAACCCCGACGGTATCATCGGCGCCAACACCCGCAAGGCCATCCGCAGTGCCCAGCAATCGTTCGGCTGGCCGGCGGATGGGTATCCGACGCAGCAGTTGCTGGAGGCGTTGCGTAGCCGCTGAATTGCCGTATGGCGGCTACCGCTATCGCGAGCTTGCTCGCGATAGCTGACTCCCAGGCGCTACATGACTAGCGACTGACCACCACATCCTGCTCCAGCACCAACCTCTTCTCCTCCGCATCGAGCGTCACCAAGGCCCCCATGGGCAAGGTCAGGTTCGGATCGCAGTGCCCGCTGCGCCAGCCGGACAGCACCGGGATACGCAACGGCTCGAAGGTCTGCTTGAACAAGTGGTTCAACGCCTCGACGTCGACCCCGGCCACATCCCCCACCAAAACGCCGCGTAGCTGGTGCAACGTGCCGGCCAACCGCAGTTGAGTCAGCAGTCGGTCGATGCGGTACAGCGGCTCGTTGACGTCTTCGATGAACAGGATCACCCCTTCGGCGTCGATCTGAAAAGGCGTGCCCATGGTCGCGGCAATCATCGACAGGTTGCCGCCCAGCAGACGTCCGTGGGCGATGCCTGGCTCGACGGTGGTCAAAGGGTAGGCTGCGGGGTGGTTCAGCTCGCTGCCGGCCTTCAACTGGCCACGCAGCAGGCTGAAAAACGAGGTGACGGTCGGGGGTTCCTTGTCGCCCAGCAGATCGGCGTTGAGCAGCGGGCCGTGGAAGGTCACGAAGCCTGCGTAGCGGCTGATGGCCAGGTGCAGGGCGGTGATGTCGCTGTAGCCTACGAATGGCTTGGGGTTGCGTCGCAGGAGGTCGAAGTCGATGCGGTCCAGCAGGCGTGGTGTGCCGTAGCCGCCGCGTAGGCAGATGATCGCGTTGACTTCTGGGTCGGCGAAGGCGGTGTGCAGGTCGTTGAGGCGTATTTCGTCGCTGCCGGCCAGGTAGTCGTTCTTTTCGTAGACGCCTGGGAAGAGCCGTAGTTCATGACCTCGGGCGCGCATCCATTGGATGGCTTTTTCCGTGTCCAGGGGGGCGGGGCCGGCGGGGGCGATCACGGCGATCAACCCTTCGGACGGAAGTGCCGGGACGGGTTGATGTGGAGATAGGGTGTGGGTGGGGCGGACGGTCATCCATGCATCTCCCGGTTTGAGTCGTGCTTATGTGTGAATATCCGTTGCTGCGGTAACGGCTACTTATGGTTCCGCTCTTACAGCGGCTCACTTTTGAAAAGCGCAAAAGTAAGCAAAACGCTCTTGCCCCACCACTCGGTGCCTCGCCTAGGCTCGGCATGCCCGAACGCAGGCATTGCTCCGTGGGCCGCCGCGAAGGGCCATCCATGGCCCAGCGCGGCTATCCCGGCATCCATGCCGGGATGCCCACTGCGCAATGCCTGCGTTCGGCCAGCGTGGTTTAACGGGGCGCCTAGATCAAGATCAAGATCAAGATCAAGATCAAGATCAAGATCAAGATCAAGATCCAAAGCAAAGCAAAGCAAAGCAAAGCAAAGCAAAGCAAAAGCGGGGCATTCACTTAGGGCAGTCGACAAACCCGTGGCGAGGGAGCTTGCTCCCGCTGGGCCGCGAAGCGGCCCCAAAACCTGCCAAATACGGAGCATCAGACACACCGCACCCGCCGGTTTACGACTGCTTCGCAGCCGAGCGGGAGCAAGCTCCCTCGCCACAGGGATTGGGTTGGCTTGAGGTTCAAGCATTGGGCTGAGCGGCCTGTGCTGCATTGAAGATCGCCATCGCGAGCAAGCTCGCTCCCACATTGAGTTGCAGTGAACCCAGGATCCAGGCTCACCGCCAATCCCCTGTGGGAGCTTGCTCGCGATGGCAGTGGCTCGACTTGCGACTGGGGTCAGATCTTGAAGCTGTCCACCAGTTGCTTCAGTCGATTGGCCTGTTGGGACAAGGCATCGCAATCCTTCAGGGTTTCATTGAGGTTGGCCACGCTTTGCTGGTTCAGCAGGTTGATGTGGCTGACGTCCATGTTGAGGGTTTCAACGACAGCGGTCTGTTCTTCGGTCGCAGCGGCTACCGACTGGTTCATGCCGTCGATCTCACCGATACGCTGCGTCACGCTGACCAGTCGCAGGCCGGCCTGGTTGGCCACTTCCACGCTTTCTTCGCTGGACGTCTGGCTGGCGTTCATCGTGGTTACCGCTTCACGGGAGCCGACTTGAAGCGAGGTAATCATCTTGTGGATTTCTTCCGCCGACTCCTGGGTGCGGTGCGCCAGGTTGCGCACTTCATCGGCCACCACCGCAAAACCACGGCCGGCTTCACCGGCACGGGCCGCTTCGATGGCCGCGTTCAGGGCCAGCAGGTTGGTTTGCTGGGAGATGCCCTTGATCACGTCCAGGATGTGGCCGATGTTGTCGGTGCTGGCGTTCAGGGTTTCGATCTGGGTGCAGGAAAGGCTGATCTTCTGCGACAGCTCGGTCATGGCCTGGATGGTTTTTTCCACCACTTGGCGACCGTCATCGGCCTGTTCGCTGGCACCGCTGGCATGTTGCGAGGCATCGGCGGCATTGCGGGCGATTTCCTGGGTCGCAGCCCCCAACTGGTTGATGGCCGCAGCCACGCTGTTGGTGCGAGCGCTCTGCTCATCCGAGCCGACAAGCGACGCATTGGACGAGGTCATCACCCGCTGCGACAAGTCATGCACCTGACGGGTGGCGGAAGACACTTCCGAGATCGACGCGTGAATCCGCTCCACGAACTGGTTGAACGAACCACCCAGCACTGCGAACTCATCCTTGCCCTGCACCACCAGGCGCCGGGTCAGATCGCCTTCGCCCTGGGCGATGTCCTGCATGGCGCGACCCATGGTGGTCAGCGGACGCATCAGCACCTGGATCAACAGGCTCAACAACAACGCAATGGCCGCCACCGCGACAAACATCGCAATCAGCGCAGACGTACGGAACTGGCTCAACGGCGCGTAGGCCTTGGCCTTGTCGATCGACAGGCCGATGTACCACTCGGCGTTCGGCAACCCAGTCACTGGAGTAAACGAAAGGATACGGTCCTGCCCGTTCAGCTCAACGTCCTGGATACCCTTGCCAATGCGCACCGCGGTCCCGGGGTAGATGTCCTTGAGGTTCTTCATCACCTGGTCTTTGTCCGGGCTGACGATCACCTGACCGTCGCCGCTGACCAGGAACGCATGGCCGATACCACCGAAGTCCACGGAGTTGATGATCTTCACCAGGGTTTCCAGGCTCAGGTCGCCGCCCACCACACCGAGCAGTTCGCCGTTGTGCTTCACCGGCAGGGCAACGGTCACCACCAGGCCACCTACCGCCGCCAGGTAAGGCGGGGTCAGCATGGTTTTATCAGCGGTCACCGCCTGTTTGTACCAGGGGCGCTGACGCGGGTCGTAGCCGTCAGGCATTTTGGCGTCCGGACGTTGGGTGAAGACACCGTTGGCCTGGCCCACATAAGTGAACTGGAAGTTCGACGTCAGCGCTGGCTGATCGACCAGCCCTGGCAGATCGGCAGCAGTACCCTGGTGCGCGATGTTTTGCGCCAGGTTTTCCAGCACCAATATCCGGCCACTCATCCAGTTCTGGATGCTGCTGGCCGTCAGGTCGCCGGATTGCTCGATGGACGACTCAAGGCTGCTGCCGATGGTGTTGCGCTGCAAATAATCGTTGTAGAGCGTGAACAGGGCAAAAGCCAGGACCACCACACCAGAGGCGGCAAGAAGGATTTTGTGGCTGAACTTTAGATTCATTGATGAGGCTTCTTAGGCAAGGAGTGGGGGTGCATTCCAGATTTGCAACGGTCCATGTAACAGTGCGAGCGGTTATCAATCCGCTCCACTTTGGTGCACACGTACAAGTCTGTCGGCAAACCTGTACAAATAATTAGGGATACGAAGAAATAGCCGACGGGAGGACACAGCGGGCGAACGGTGGTTGCAAATTCGCCGACGGCTGATGACAATGCGACCTATTATCATTTGTAACATCCAGGCCGTTGCGTCCATGTCATCTCCCGAGTTTGCAGTACAGGCGCTCTACAGCCGGCATCACGGCTGGCTCAATACGTGGCTGCGCACCCGGCTGGGCAATGCCGCCGATGCGGCGGACCTGGCCCAGGACACCTTCGTGCGCCTGTTGCAGCGTAGCGAACGCCTGGAACTTCGAGCTCCACGCGCCTTTTTGCGCACCATCGCCCAAGGCCTGGTGATCGACCATTGGCGGCGAGAAGAAATCGAACGTGCCTACCTGCAAACCATAGCTCACTTGCCGGAAGCCGAAACCCCTGGCGCTGAAGCCCAGGCCCTGATCCTGGAACTGCTTGAAGCCATTGCCAGGATGCTCGAAGGCCTCAAGCCGAAAGTGCGCAGGGCCTTTCTGTTGGCCCAGTGCGAAGGCCTGACGTACAAGCAGATCGCCGAACAGATGGGCATCTCGTTGCGCTCGGTGGAGCGCTACGTCGCCGATGCGCTGTACCACTGCTATGTGCTGCGTTATGAAAGCTGAGCCGGCGGAGCACTTGCAGAGCCGCCGCAACGGCCCGTCGCAACAGGTGGTCAGGCAGGCGATCAACTGGCTGCTGCGCCTGCGCAATCACACCGCTCACCCGACCCTGCGCCAACAGTGCGACACCTGGCGCGCCGCCCACCCGGAACACGAACTGGCCTGGCAACGGGTGCAATCGCTGCACAGCGAATTGACCTCCAACCTGCGGGCGGTGCCCGCTGCCCACATCGCCCTCGACACCCTGGAAAACAGTGCCCAGCGCCTCAGTCGTCGCCAGGCCCTGAAGTTGTTGTCGGGCATCGCCGTGGTGAGCGGCGCGGCTTGGCTGGGCAAGGACCTGGGCTGGCAACCGTGGAGCGCTGACTTCGCCACCGCCACCGGTGAACGCCGAGGTTTCCAGTTGCCGGACGGCACGCGACTGGAGCTCAATACCCACAGCGCCGCCGACCTGGACTTCAGCGCCCGGCAGCGCCTGATTACCCTGGCCCGCGGCGAAATCATGGTCACCTGTGGTCGCGACCCGGGGCGGCCGCTGCTGGTGAAAAGCAGGCATGGCCTGTTCGAAGGGCTGGAGGGGCGCTTCGTGGTGCGCCAGGACAGCGACTGCACGCGCTTGAGCGTCACCAGCGGGCAAGTCGTCATCCGTTCGCACCCCAACAGCGATGGCAGGCCCATTCAGGTCGAGGCCGGGCAAAGCTATCTGATCACGGCATCGACAGCGGCCCTCGCACCGCCGCTGGACATGGACGCAGGCGCCTGGGCCGACGGGTTGATCGTCACGCGCAACATGCGCCTGGAAGACTTCCTCAATGAAGTAGGACGCTACCGCCCGGGTTATATGAACTGCGCGGCGTCGGTTGCCGACCTGCGCTTGTCGGGGGTTTTCCGTTTGGAGGACACCGACAAACTGCTCGCCGTCCTGCCACGCATGCTCCCCGTACAGATCCGTTATCGAACCCGTTGGTGGATAACGGTGCAGCGCCTGGCTTGATTTTTTTTGGCGGGTTTCAGGCCGGCGTCCGGCTAGGACAGTAAGCACCCCTTATCTGCCTTCGGCGACTCCTACGGAACCTACAATGACTGAGCGCGTACCTCTCAAGAACCCCTTCGGCTTCTCTGCGCAACCGGGCCTGCTGCGCCAGGCGATCCATGCCGCGCTGTTCTCCACGGCGCTGGGGGTCAGCGTCGTGCCGATGCTCGCGGTGGCCGCACAAAACGGCGTGACCGCCAGCCGTCAGAGCTACAACATTGCCCCGGGCCCATTGAGCGATGTGCTGAACCAGTTCGCCCGCCAGGCCGGGATCACCCTGGCAAGCACCCCGGCGCAAACCGGCGGCGTCCAGTCTCCGGGGCTCAAGGGCGAGTACTCGCCGGACCAGGCCCTGAGCCAACTGCTCAGCGGCTCGGGACTGGTTGCCGTCAGCCCGGATGGCAGCAGCTACGTGCTGCAGACCGAGACCGCTGGCAGCACACTGGAATTGCCGACCACCGACATCAAGGGCTTCGCCTTGGGTAACGCCCTGGGCAGCATGGAAGGCTACAACGCCACCCACAGCCAGGTCGCCACCAAGACCAGCACCGCCCTGCGCGAAACCTCCCAGAGCGTGTCGGTGGTCACCCGCGAACAAATGGACGACCAGGGCGCGCAAACCGTGTCCCAGGCCATGCGCTACACCCCCGGCGTGCTGACCAACCCCTACGGCGCGACCCACCGCTACGACTACGTGGCGATGCGCGGCTTCAACGACGGCTCGGTGGATAACATCTACCTCGACGGCCTCAAGTCCATGGGCGACAGCGGCACCTACAGCTCCATGCAGGTCGATCCGTACTTCCTGGAGCGGGTCGACATTCTCAAGGGCCCGTCCTCGGTACTCTACGGCCGCAGTTCACCGGGTGGCCTGGTGGCGCTGACCAGCAAGAAGCCGCAGTACGAGGCCTATCACCAGATCCAGGCCACGGTCGGCACCCAGGGCCAACGCGGCATGGGCTTCGACTTCACCGGCCCCGTGGATGACGACAAACGCATCACCTATCGCCTGATCGGCCTGGCGGACACCTCCGACACCCAGTTCGACCACAACAAGGAAAAGCGCTTCGCCCTCGCGCCGACAGTGAACATCGACTTCAGCGAGGACACCTCGCTGACCCTGCAAGCCTACCTGCAGCATGACCCCGACGGCGGCTACCACGGCGGCATGCCGGCCGATGGCACCTTGCATCAGCGCAACGGTCGACGGATTTCCGAGCACTTCTTCGAAGGCGAACCCGGCATCGACCGCTATGAGCGTGACCAGCAGTCGTTCGGCTACCAATTCGAACACCGTTTCAACGACGTCTTCACCGCCCGGCAGAACTTCCGTTACCTGGATTCCGAGGTCAAGAACGATCAGGTCTATGCCTACGACTGGACCACGCCCACCAGCAACGAGCTGAACCGCTATTACACCGGCGCCGAAGAAAAGCTTCATTCCTTCATCGTCGACAACATGCTGCAAGCCGAATTCTTCACTGGCGCCACCAAGCACACCGTGCTGATGGGGGCCGACTATCAGCGGCGCAAAACCGTGGTCGATTGGACCAGCGGAAGTCTGGCGCCAATCAACGCCTTTGACCCGGTCTACGGCAACTCGACCATCACTGGTCGCTATGACACCAGCTACCTGCGACGCCTGGAGCAGACCGGCGTCTACCTGCAAGACCTGATCGAAATGGACAAGTGGCGCTTTTCCCTCGGCCTGCGCCAGGACTGGGTTCAAACCTCGGATGAGAACCGCATCGCTGAATTTGGTCGCCCGGAAGGCACCGAGATCAACGACAAACGCACCAAGCTCACTGGCCGTGCCGGAGCGCTGTACCTGTTCGACAATGGCCTGGCGCCGTACATCAGCTACTCCGAGTCGTTCAACCCGAACTCCTATGCCGACAGCGCCGGCAACCCACTGCCGCCCACCGATGGCAAGCAATGGGAACTGGGCCTGAAGTATCAGCCGCCGGGCACTGACGACCTGTACACAGCCTCTCTGTTCCGCATCGACCAGGAAAACCTGGCGACCAAACTGCCCCAGGACAGCTTCTACCGCGCCATCGGGGCCGTGCGCTCCCAGGGCCTGGAGCTGGAAGCGCATCTGCAGTTGACCGAACAATTCAAAGTGCTGGGCAGTTACACCTTCACCGACATCGAATACTCGAAATCGATGGTCAGCACCCTCAGCACGCCCACCGACATCATCGAAAACAAGGGCAACTCCCCGACCCAGGCCCCGCGCCACATGGCCTCCGTCTGGGCGGATTACAAGTTCGACAGCGGCACCCTCGATGGCCTGCGCCTGGGCGGCGGCGTGCGGTATGTCGGCTACAGCTGGGCCGATGCGGAGAACACCATGAAAGTGCCGTCCTACACGTTGTTCGATGCCTCGGTGGGGTATGACCTGGGCAAGGTCGGCTTGAAGGGCGTGGACGTGCGCCTGAACGCGAACAACCTGACCAACGAAAGCTACGTCGCTTCGTGCGCCAGCCTGAGCTTTTGCTACATGGGCGAAGAGCGCAATGTGGCGGCGACGGTGAGTTACCAGTTCTAACTGCAACCCATTCCCTGTGGCGAGGGAGCTTGCTCCCGCTGGACGCGAAGCGGCCCGTTTTTTTGGGGCTGCTGCGCAGCCCAGCGGGAGCAAGCTCCCTCGCCACAGGTTCTGTTCTGGCCCTTCGGATGGGGCAGCTTCAAACCCGAACCGTATCCCCTTCCTCCCGCACCACACCGTCCTGGCGCACAAACCGATTCGCCCGCCCGAACGTGCCGAAGTCATTGAACCGCACACCCATCTCCCGCATCACCTTATGCGCCACCGGCACCGTCAGTTGACGAATGTAGAACGGCTCCTTCACCACGAAGTGATGAATGCCATGGCTGCTGCCGAAGTTGAAGCAGAACGCCTGCAACGGCCACAACCACCAGGGGTTGAGCACTTGGGTTTGCTGGATGACGTTGCCCGGCTCGATATCGCCGTAGTAGTGCATGTTCGAACTGACGAAATGCAGGCAAAAGGTGCGCAACACGTTCGGCCCGATGATCACCACCGCGGCGATGTCGATCACCTGCATCGTCGCCAGCGTGGTAGCCGACCAGTCAATTGAAGTGCCCAGCAGACCGGCGATGCCGTTGGCCCCATGAAAACCGAGAAACACATACCAGGCGCCCCAATGCAGCAACGCCAGCGGGAAATACACCTTCAGCGTGCGCTTGAGAATGCTGCGCTTATGCGCCCAGGTCCTGGCTCGCAGCAGGCGGATGAACGCCGACATCACGTTATCGCCGACCATCAGCAACCGCGCCAGCCCCCAGGGTTCGCCGTTGGTGATGGCCCGCTCCTCCATGTCGGCTTCGCTGCCGGACACCTTGTGATGGTTGAGGTGCAGGTGACGACGGATCCACGGATTGATCGTGCTCGGCCGCGCCAGCCAGACCAACCCCATCATCAGGTTGTGGGGCAGGCGCTGCTTGCGAAAATACATGCTGTGGATCAGGTCATGTTCCAGCTCGTGGGTCAGCGACGCGAAGAACGCGTTGAGCAACAGGCACGCCCACCCGGCCAGGTAACCGTTGATGTAGAGCAGCGCCGAACCGATCATCCCGGCCAGGGCGAACGCCAGGATGCCCGCGCCCAACGCGTCCTGCTGGCGCAGGATCGGATAGCGCCGACGCAACTCCTCGCCCCGGGCCAATACAACCTGGCGAATATGGGCTGATCGCTGTTGTGCATTCAATCGCTCGGGGCTTGCGCAAGTGCCGTGCATGGCTTACATCCTCTGTTAGAGATGTGCTCATCCTGCCGGGCGTTGTCCCCTGGGGTGGTAGCCGTAAACGCCAACCTGTTGACCGCACGCGCCAATCGTCATGACTGAACCGACTTCCCTCGCCAGCTGGACCCGCGCCCTGCGCAAACAGCTCGATGCGCTGGGCCTGGACAGCCACGCCCTGTGCGTAGAAGCCGGCCTCGACCCGCAATGGATGGACGACCCGAACGCCCGTTACCCGCTCTCGGCCACCACCCGCCTGTGGACCTTGGCGGTGCAGGCCAGCGGCGACCCGGCCATCGGCCTGCGGGTCTCGCGTTTCGTCAGCCCCACCACCTTTCACGCGCTGGGTTATGCCCTGGTGGCCAGCGGCAGCCTGCGGGAAGTGTTCGAGCGGATCGTACGCTATCACCCGGTGGTCAGCGATGCGCTAACCCTCCAGCTGATCCGCGCAGAGGACCGTTATCGCTTTAGCCTCGAGGTGCCGCCGGACCGACCGGCGCCAGCCTTCGAGGCCATCGACGCGTTCGCGGCGATTTACGTGCGCACCTGTCGCAACCGCCTCGGCCGTGATTACGCACCACTGGCGGTGTACCTGCGGCGCCCGGAACCGGCGGACCCCAGCCCCTGGCACAAAGTGTTCCGCTCGCCGGTGCATTTCGGCGCCGCGCAGGATTGCCTGGAGTTCAACCTCACCGATTTCGACAGCCACCTGGACGACGCCAACCCGGAACTGGCCGAACACAATGAAACAGTGCTCGAACGCACCCTCGCACAGCTCAAGCCATTGACCTGGGAGCGCAAAGTACGCGCGGCCATCGAGGCCCAACTGCCCGAAGGTGAGCCCAGCGCCGAACGCATCGCCCAGGCCATGCACCTGAGCCTGCGCAGCCTGCAACGGCACCTGGCCGACGAAGGCTGCCGCTTCGACGCACTGCTCAACGAGTGCCGGGAGAATCTGGCGCTGCTGCACCTGCGGGATCCGAATTGCTCGCTGAGCGAAGTCAGCTACCTGTTGGGTTTTGCCGATGCCAGCAGCTTCAGCCGCGCCTTCAAGCGCTGGACCGGGATGACGCCGGGGCAGTTTCGGGATGGGTTGCGCTAGGGATTTGGATTGGCTGGGCGGGCGATGACTTTCGCCCAGACAAGCCCCTGCGGCGAGGGAGCTTGCTCCCGCTCGGCTGCGCAGCAGTCGCAAAACCGGCCAATGCGCTCCGCCTGCCTATAGACATGCCAAGGGCCTGCTGCGCAGGCCAGCGGGAGCAAGCTCCCTCGCCACGGGGGCCAGGTTGGTTTCAGATCGTGGTCAACCCGCGCAATCGTTCGATGTCGAGGATTTCGATCTCGCCATAACCGAGGTGGAGAATGCCCTGGGCCTGCAAGTCCTTGAGGATCTGGTTGGTGGTCTGGCGTGACAGCGCGAGCATCAGCGCCAGATGCTCCTGGGGCAGTTGCAAGATTCGGCGCGGCGGTTCGATTTCGCCGTAGCCTTCGGCGATCATCAGCAGGCGGTGGGCCACCCGGGCAGGGGCGGGCATCAGGCTCAGATGTTCGAGGTTGATGAAGGTCAGGCGCAGTTTGTGGCTCATCAACAATGCCAGATGCCGCCAGTAGATCGGCTGCGCTTGCAGGAAGGCCAGCAACGGCGCCTGCGGCACGTGCAACAACGTGCATTGACCCACCACGACCGCATCATGAGTGCGCGGCTGGCCATCGAACAGGCAGATTTCACCGAACCAGTGGGGCGCCTCGATCATACTCAGCAGTGCCTCCTTGCCCTGTTCGTTCACCGCACCGACGCGCACCGCGCCTTCCAGCACGGCATACAGCCCGCACGGCGGATCGCCACGCTTGAACAGCCCATGGCCCGGCGGCAGGCGGCGCTCGCGGGCCATATCCAGCAGGCTATTCTGTAACTCAACGGGCAAGTGGCTGTACCAGTGGCCGGCCATCAGTTGTGAGTGCCAGGGATGCGAATTCATGGAAACTCCGGGACAAGTGTCGGCTAACTGACAGAGCGTCGTGCAAGACCTGATGCATCATGCGGGCATCACCCCAGGAGGAACAACAATGAAAAGCCTCGTCGATCATCTCAGTCAATACGCTGCTTATCACCGAGACCCGCGCAACATCGCCACTCATTTCGTTGGCATTCCGCTGATCTTCGTCGCCGTTGCCGTGCTGCTGTCACGGCCCGGTTGGCCGCTGGGCGCGATCCTGATTTCTCCGGCATTGCTGGTGGCCGTGGCCAGTGCTTGGTTCTACCTACGCCTGGAAGTGCGCCTGGGTGTGCTGATGACGGTGCTGCTGGGCCTGGCGCTATGGCTGGGTCAGACACTGGCCGCGCAAAGCACGGCGGTGTGGTTGAGCAGTGGCCTGGGGATGTTCGTGGTGGGTTGGGTGATCCAGTTCGTCGGCCACTATTACGAAGGCCGCAAACCGGCGTTTGTCGACGACCTCACCGGGCTGATTGTCGGACCGCTGTTTGTGGTGGTGGAAGCGGGTTTCCTGCTGGGGCTTCGCGGCGAATTGAAGCAGGCCATCGAAGAGCGCGCCGGGCCGGTGACGTTGCGCAACCAGCGTTCGGCCGCCTGAAAACACCCCTCTGTGGGAGCGAGCTTGCTCCCACAGGAGTTGGGCCTTACCGCTCAGGCACTACAGGGCGCCGAATTCGATCCGCACCGTCAGCGCACCGGTGTTATCGCTCAAACCTGCTCCGTATTGCCCGGTCAGGTCATCATTGATGCACAGTTGCAGCTCGCCTTGCTCGCTGGCAGGAACCTGCCCCAGATCCCCCACCAGGAACGGCTTGCCACCATCGCCCACGCGACCGATCAAGGCACCTTCGGCGGCACCGGGCAAGGCATAGCTGCTGTAGTCGATGTGCCTCGAACCGCCATTTCCATCGACATTTCCACCCTGCGGACTGGCACACCATAGCCCACTGACGTAGCGAACCAAACGCGGAACCAACCCGTTGACCTTCACGCCAGTGCCCTGCCAGGCGATGTTGGATTGGACCTGCATCGTCACCGCCTTCAGGTCGTTGGCCACAGTGTCCCCGGCCTGGAACGACAACGCCGCGATCGTCAGGCTCGGGTTCGAGGTGCCGGTACTGGGGAAGACACCATCGCCTACCAGGAACAGGTTCTTGTGGTCCCAACTGCGCTGGTACTTGTCCACCACCGACTTGGCCGGATCATCACCCATGCGGTAGGTGCCCATCAGGTGCCCGGCGCCCTGGAAGGTGTAATCCTCTTCTTTGTACCTGAATTTCCCTTGGCCAATAGGTGCCGTCAGTTCCACGGCGCCGAGCAGGTCCTTGATGATGTGGCTCGCCAATATCTTCGCCTGCCTGAAACCTTCCTTGGTGTAATCGGACAGGTCGTAGTGGATTTCCGGCCGAAGAATGCCAAGCCCGTCCGTGAGCTTGTCCGTCGAAGGCACGATGTAGCTCTTGGACTGGTCGGGATCCTTCTCCACCTGCTCCACCAAAAAGCCGATCCGAAACTGGCGGATGAACAGGTCATTGAGCCGTTGAATCAGGGCCGTGCCGTAAAGCGCTTCAGTGGGCGGCGGCGGGTTCTCTTTCGATGGCAACGGGTTGGTGCTGCTTTTGTTCTTGCCATCGATAAAATCGGCCACGGTGATGTAAGGGTCGCCCACCGGCCAGTTCCAGCCCTCGTTGCCAATTTCGATACGCCACGCCGCTCGCTGGCTGCGAAAGTCGCCGTCACGCAGGCTCTCGATGCCCGCCGTGGACACCGGTCCCCGGTACGGGAACACCGTCTTGCCTTCCGGCATCAGCCCCCACGCCAGGTAAATCGGATGGTCGGACAGGCTGCGTCCGACCTGGCCGCTGCTATTGGCCACGCCATCGGGCCAGGCAGGGGTCTTGGAGTTGAGCAACAATTTGGGAGTTTCGATGGCATGGGCCGCGATCACGTAACGCTGCCCGATGGCCACGCCGGTGCCCGTCTTCGGTCCCTCGCCAAGCTGGTATTGAATGAATTCGACGCCATTGATGTTCTTGTCCGGGCCCACGGTCACTTTGCTGGCCACGGTCCGGTACATGACTCGGACCTTGCCGGTGGCCAGGGCCTTGTTCAGGGTCACGGTGGCGTCGTACTTGGCCTGGATCGGGCAGATCGGCGTGCAGTTGGTATTGCCGGCACACACCCGGCGCCCGGCATAGGGCTGGGAGTTGCGCCCGGCCGGGGTCGGGCTGACCACCAACGGCAAGCCGTCGAAGTTCTTGCCGGTCACGGCTGTGACGAAACTGCCATCGACCAACGACAACGGAATGCTGTGCATCGGAAATGAATAGCCCTCGGGGAACGTCATGCCCAGGTAGGCCTGGTCGGCGACATTGGCCGACACCCCGATTTCCGCCTCGGCCCGGCAATAGGCGCTTTGCAGGTCGTCGTAGCCGATCGGCCAATCTACTCCGACGCCGTACTTGCTCTTCAGGCGAAAATCGTTCGGCACCATGCGCAGGCAGGTCCCGACCCAATGCCAGGTCGTGCCGCCGCCCACCCGTTCATAAGTACTGTTGAAGGGCAGTGGGCCTTTCTGCACCAGATAGCTGACTTGCGGCTTGTCCCAGCCAAGGATCAGGTCGGCGATGGTCGCCCGCGGGGCATTTTCCTTGCTCGGGTCACGCGGCGTGTCCAGGGTCGACACTGGCGGATAGGGCGACTCCGGGGTCTTCAGGGTGGCGGTGTAGAAACGCTCCAGGTATTGCGCACGGTTGGCCGGGATCTCCGGACCCGATTCGAGCACCAACACATCCACGCCGGCCATGCCCAACTGATAAGCGATGATGCTGCCGGCCAACCCCGCGCCAACGATGATCACCTCGGCTTGTTCGGTACTCATGACGAGGCTCCTTGTGTGTTGGCAGGCACGCCGGTGTAGTCCTCAAGGCTCGGTGGCGTGGTGTTCCAATAGCCGAAAAACATCTCGCTGTAGCCCATGGGGTGGGCCTGGGCGATTTTCCAGGCCCAGCTCTGGATGTAAGCCTGGTCGGACACCACCGTCGAGTCGGTCGATTTGTAGTTGCCAGTGGCATAGGGCTGATACCAGACTCCCAGCAACCACAGTTTCATGATCGAACGCGCAGCTTGGGCCGCTTGCGTGACAGCCGGTCGCGATCCATCCATCAGCACCGCTTTGGCGATCTGGTCGGGGGGCACATTGTCCGCTGCCAGCGTGGCGTATTGAGTCAGCAACGTATTGAGCACCTCAGGGGTGATACGCGGGGTGATGAACGCGAGAAAAATCGGTGGCAAACCCACCTGGTCGATCGCCGGTGCCAGCCGATCCGTGGGAATGCCGGTCAGGGCCGATGACAGGCCCACAAAGTTGTCCAGATCACTGCTCATGGTTGACTCCTTGTCCGCCAGTGGACTGTGCGCGTTCGAGCAAATAGGTGAAATCCGCGAAGCTGGTACGCGGCGACTCGGTGACATGGGTGGCCGCATTGCCATGGCAAGCCATGCAACTGGAAGACGCCTGGGGCACGGTGCCCTGGATGTAGGTCTCCAGCGTGGCGTTGGCCAGGAACAAGGGGGCAGGGCTGCCCAGCGGGTTGGCGGCCGATATCTGGCAGTTCGGTGACGGGGCCGACGGCCACTGGGTACTGATCAGTTGATAGTTCGCCCAGACGCTCTTCGGGTTCACCGTACGCAACAGGCCTTGATACGTAGCGTTCAGTTTTTTGGTGGCCTCGGTGAGCGGCACGTCGCGCACGATCTGCGAGGGCGTCGCCTTGACCGCCGGGTTCCATGGCCGTGGCGGCGGTTGGTTGATGTCGCTTTGGCTGGCTGCGTTGTAGAACAGATAAGGCCCCGTGCGCTGGGCAACAGGCGTGGTTTTTTCCGGCACGTTTTTCACATGCTCGAAGGTTGACCAGACCCATTGCGCCGCACTGGTGGTCTTATGGACCATGTGCAATCCCACCAACCCGACCGGCTCGGACACGCACGACTCTCCGACAATCGGCCCATGGCTCGGGTCGTTGTTGCCCGGCGTGTAGACCAGTGCATCGACGGTGTGAAAGTCCTGCCGGTTGTCGTTGGGGCCCAGCACTTTCCACGACGCCTTCACCATCACCGCGCCGACCTGTTTGGTCTCGGTGGAACCACAACTGAACGCCACGGTATTGGTCGGCTTCGCGGCGAAGAACTTCTGCTGGCCTTCGATGCTGTACAGACCGTTGTCGACGATGCCGTTGAACATCGATTGGTTGACCACGATTTCGTTGCGCGTGTAGGTGCCGTTCTGGTCAACCAGCGGGCCGCTCTCGAAGGGCTGGATAAACTCATCCAGCACATCGGGTACCTTGCCCATTTGCTGCAACAGGCGACCGGGCTTGAGCGACTTGCACGCTTCGGGCAGAGTCGCCGGGGCATTCCAGGGCAGCGGCGCCTGGCCCTTGGCGCGGAAAATCTGGTAGCTCTCTTTCCAGCTCTCCCACACGGTGGCGCCATCCTGCTTGCCGATGGGCGTGCCGGTATTCGGATCACCGTTGTCCAGCGCCGGCCAGTTCAGGGCAATGAAGGTTTGCCACGACAGCTCATCGAAATCGGCTTGCAGGCTGACCAGTGAAACGGGGTGGGTCACCGTGACATCGAAGGGTATCTGGGGGGACAACGAAGGGGCGGCGCTGGCGGCCGGAGCCAGCAAGACGCCTAACAATGCACAGCCAAGCGGGCCATGCCGACTGACTTCCACTCTCATGTTTTCTCTCCTTGGCATCAGGGCACCAGGAGAGATAACACCGGTCCGTCATGGACTCTCACTTGCCTCCTGGCCTGTCAGAGTCTAGGTAGGGTTTGGGCGGGGAAAAGGCGTTGGCGTAGAACCAATCGAAGCAAGGTTGGGTGGAGTTATTCAGATTCTGATCGGGGGCAGTGAGGACGCCATCGCGAGCAAGCTCGATCCCATGGATTGGCGTGAAGCTGATCGTCCCCACGCTCTGCGTGGGGATGCATCCCGTGACGCTCTGCGTCACCTTCCAGAAGCGGAACGCGGAGCGTCCCTGGCGGCGTTCCCACGCAGGAGCGTGGGAACGATCGAACCACCAGGCCCTTGCTCGCGATGCTTTTAGAGGTTGGCGACTTTCTGCCAGACCTTCGGCTTGAAGAACAGCGTCTCGCCCTTCGCCAGGCCCACCAGGCTGTCGTGATCCTTCACCACTTCCGCCTCGATCAGCTCACTCTGGCCTTCCACCTTCAGGGTCACCCGAGTGGTGGCGCCGAGCGGACGGATGTCGCGCACTTCGGCGGCGTGGTGGTCTTCCAGCTCCGAGCGCGACAGCGAGACTTCGTGAGGGCGGAACAGCACATGCCGGTCCTCACCCAAGTGCAGGCGGTTCGAGTCGCCGAGGAAGTGATACACAAAGTCGCTGGCCGGGTTTTCGTAGACATCCCCCGGCGAGCCGATCTGCTCGATCACGCCCTTGTTCATCACCACGATCCGGTCGGCGACTTCCATGGCTTCTTCCTGGTCGTGGGTCACGAACACCGAGGTCAGGTTGATGTCCTCGTGCAGCCGCGCCAGCCAGCGGCGCAGCTCCTTGCGAACCTTGGCGTCGAGTGCACCGAAGGGTTCGTCCAGCAGCAACACCTTGGGCTCCACCGCCAAGGCGCGGGCCAGGGCGATACGCTGGCGCTGGCCGCCGGACAGTTGCTCAGGGTAACGATCGGCGAGCCAATCCAGCTGCACCATGTTCAGCAGCTCATGGACCTTGGTCGCGATCTGGCTTTCGTTCGGACGTTGCTGCTTGGGCTTCATGCGCAAGCCAAAGGCGACGTTGTCGAACACCGTCATGTGGCGAAACAAAGCGTAGTGCTGAAACACGAAACCGACGTTGCGGTCACGCACGTCGTGGCCGGACACGTCCTCGCCGTGGAACACGATGTTGCCCTGGTCCGGGGTTTCGAGGCCGGCGATGATCCGCAGCAGCGTGGTCTTGCCGCAACCCGACGGGCCCAGCAGCGCCACCAGCTCGCCGCTCTGGATGTCCAGGCTGATGTCATCCAGGGCCTTGAAGGCATTGAAATTCTTGCTGACGTTACGAACTTCGATCGACATGACTTATTCCTCCGCGGCGCTGGCGCGCAGGCGGTTGATTCGGTTTTCGCTCCACTGCTTGAGCAGCAGGATGAAGAGCGCCAGGATCAGCAACAGGCTCGCCACGGCGAACGCGGCCACGTGGTTGTATTCGTTGTAGAGGATCTCGACGTGCAGCGGCAGGGTGTTGGTCACCCCGCGAATGTGCCCGGACACCACCGACACCGCGCCGAACTCGCCCATGGCGCGGGCGGTACACAGCACCACGCCATAGATCAGCCCCCACTTGATGTTCGGCACGGTGACATGCCAGAACATCTGCCAACCGTTGGCACCGAGCAGGCGCGCGGCCTCTTCTTCCTGGGTGCCCTGCTCCTGCATCAGCGGAATCAGCTCCCGGGCCACGAACGGCACGGTGACGAAAATCGTCGCCAGCACGATGCCCGGCAGCGCAAACACGATCTGGATGTCGTGATCCGACAGCCACGGCCCGAACAGGCCCTGGGCGCCAAACATCAGCACATACACCAGGCCGGCGATCACCGGCGACACCGAAAACGGCAGGTCGATCAGCGTCACCAGCATGCTCTTGCCACGGAATGAATACTTGCTCACGCACCACGCGGCACTGACACCGAACACCAGGTTCAGCGGCACCGAAATCAGCACGGCGATCACCGTGAGCTTCAGCGCCGACAATGCGTCGGGTTCGAAAATCGCGGTAAAGAATGCCCCCAGGCCGGACTTCAGCCCCTGGGACACCACGATGAACAGCGGCAACAGCAAAAACAGCGCAAAAATCAGCCAGCCAATGCCGATCAGGATTCGCCGCGACGTCGCACTGCCGCGACGGGCGGCATTGGTGGAGGCCGCGGAAATAGACGATTGGGACATGTTCGCGCCTCCTTATGGGGTTTCGATACGCCGCTGCAGCAGGTTGATCAGCAGCAACAGGACGAAGGAAACCACCAGCATCAGCACGCCGATGGAGGTGGCGCCGGTGTAGTCGTATTGGTCGAGCTTGACCATGATCAGCAGCGGCAGGATCTCGGTTTTCATCGGCATGTTGCCGGCGATGAAAATCACCGAACCGTACTCGCCCACGCCCCGGGCAAAGGCCAGGGCGAAGCCGGTCAACCAGGCCGGCAGCAACGCTGGCACCAGGATATGGCGGAACACCTGCCACGGCTTGGCACCGAGGCAAGCGGCGGCCTCTTCGACTTCACGAGGAATATCGGCCAGCACCGGCTGCACCGTGCGCACCACGAACGGCAGCGTCACGAACGTCAGCGCCAGGGTGATGCCCAGCGGCGTGTAGGCGATCTTGAACCCCAGGTCAGTGGCGAACTGGCCGACCAGGCCGGTCGGCGCATACAACGCTGTCAGGGCAATACCGGCTACGGCGGTGGGCAGGGCGAACGGCAGGTCGATCATCGCGTCGATGATCTTGCGGCCGGGGAAGGTGTACCGCACCAACACCCAGGCCAGCAGCGTACCGATCACGCCGTTGATGATCGCGGCGTACAGCGCGGTGCCGAAACTGAGCTTCAAGGCCGCCAGCACCCGCGGCGCCGAGATGATCGCCCAGAACTGTTCCCAGGTGAGTTGGGCGGCATGCACGAACATCGCCGCCAGGGGTATGAGCACAATCAGACTGAGGTACACCAGGGTGTAGCCCAGCGTCAGCCCGAAGCCGGGTATGACGGGGGATATGCGACGCGACATAGAAGTCCTTGGTTGAGAACAGCAAAGCCCCGACGGTCATTGCAATGTGGTTCGCTGGCGAGTGAATCCGTGGCGAGGGAGCTTGCTCCCGCTGGGCTGCGCAGCAGCCCCGTTTTTGTGAGCGCTTCGCACTCAAGCGGGAGCAAGCTCCCTCGCCACAAAGAATCCTTCAAGCCTTGAGTAAACAACATTGCAACCGCAGTCAGAGCCCATTTTATGGCCTGTCCAGCTTACTGCGCCTGATAGATCTGGTCGAACACGCCGCCATCATTGAAGAATTTCGGTTGCGCGGTTTTCCAGCCGCCGAAGTCCTTGTCGATGGTCACCAGCTCCAGTTTCGGGAATTGGCGGGAGTACTTGGCGGCCACATCCTTGTCACGTGGGCGATAGAAGTTTTTCGCGGCGATTTCCTGGCCGGCCGGGCTGTACAAGTGCTTGAGATAGGCTTCGGCGATTTCAGCGTTGCCCTTTTTCTCGGCGTTCTTGTCCACCACCGCCACCGGCGGTTCGGCAAGGATCGACAGCGACGGCACGACGATGTCGAACTTGTCGGCGCCGCCATCTTCCTTCAGTGCCAGGAAGGCTTCGTTTTCCCAGGCCAGCAACACGTCGCCCTGACCGTTGTTGACGAAGGTAATCGTCGAGCCACGGGCGCCGGTGTCGAGGATCGGCACGTGCTTGAACAGCGCTTGCACGTATTCCTTGGCCTTGGCTTCGTCACCGCCATTGGCCTTCAGGCCGTAGGCCCAGGCCGCGAGGAAGTTCCAGCGAGCACCGCCTGAGGTCTTCGGGTTCGGGGTGATGACCGACACGTCATTCTTGATCAGGTCGCCCCAATCCTTGATGCCCTTGGGGTTGCCCTTGCGCACCAGGAACACGATGGTGGACGTGTAGGGCGTGCTGGCTTCCGGCAGGCGTGTTTGCCAGTCCGCCGGCAGGGACTTGCCCAGCTTGGCGATTTCATCGATATCGCCGGCCAGGGCCAGGGTCACCACGTCGGCCCGCAGACCGTCGATCACCGCCCGGCCCTGCTTGCCCGAACCACCGTGGGATTGCTGGATCTTCACGCTGTCGTCCGGGTGCGCTTTCTTCCAGAAACTGGCGAATTCGGCGTTGTAATCCTGGTAAAGCTCACGCGTCGGGTCGTAGGACACGTTGAGCAGCTCGTAATCCTTGGCGACGGCGGAACCTGCAAAAACAGCACTGGCCAGGGCGGCCAGGGCATAACGACGAATGGACGACATGGTGAAAGCTCCTGGAATTCTGGTTTTCTTATGGCTTCTGGAAATTCGTTTGGCTTGTAGAAAAGATCGCAGCCTTCACCAGCCCCTACACTCAGCCCCCCGTAGGCACTGCCGAAGGCTGCGATCTTTTGTCTTTCTTCAAGACGGCTTATGACTCGGTTGCTGCAAGCGGAATTTTTCCTTGCGTTCGATCTGGACCACCTGCGCGTTGTGCACGGTGATTTCCACTGCCCCAAAGCGTAGATCGCGCAACGCGCTCTGGATCTCGCGCAAGATGGTTGCTTCGTCCTGGCCGTCAACGCTACGTAGAGATGCGCTCATGCTGCTGCTCCTTTGAATGAATGCCTGGCAGTGGGCGGCACTGCTTGCGGCGTGGGAGCAATACTAGATAAGCGCAGATATTCTTAAAAAGACTATTTAAGAATTTTTATATAACCGAAATTACAGAAAGTAGCCGACGTCCTACGGCAGGGGCGCTTGGGAGGCCTTTCCCTGCTAACGCCTGGGATATTTCCTTCAAAACGCTGAGCTGTTCATGAACTAGGCAGCGCTCCATGCCGCGGCTAACCTCTGTTCGTCATCGCAAAAAACGGTGACACGGACGTGCAAGCCCGGACTGGTACGCAATTGGTTATGGCTATTGACCGAGCATTTTTTTATGCTCGCGTCCGTTATGGCAATTGTGCGTGGGAGGCCTTCGGGTCTGCCGGCGGTACCGGACCGGTCTTGCACACCTACGTACAGTTGCCACCTCTTCGAATGCAAGCGAAAGGATGTCGACCTCAACTCTGGTACATAGAATATGGTCAAGCCTTCACCGAATCCTCCGCAAAGCGGCCACAAATCCCGCGTCCAAGCGCAGGAAGAAAAAAAGCTCGATGACGCCGCCACCCGCGCCCTCGACTACTACCTCAACCCCAAGCCCGCCTCACCGCCCGAACCCGACAAAAACCAACTTTTCATCGTGTCCCCCCACATAGACACCGAAACCCTGCTCGCCAACGCCTCCGAAGACCTGCTCTCCATCAGCACCATCGCCGCCGACCTGGCCGACGACGTCGACGACTCACGCCGCTGCGTGGCCCTGGCGATCAGTCGCATGGCCGATGGGGTGCAGTTGTTGGTCGAGCGGGCGTTGGATCATTTGGAAACGAAGGAGATGGCGGCGTCTGGGGCCAAGGGGTAGAGCTTTGCATTGATGCAGGCTGAACCGACGCCATCGCGAGCTTGCTCGCGATAGCGGAGTGTCAGGCAACAATGATGCAAGCTGAACCGGCGCCTTCGCGAGCAAGCCCGCTCCCACAGGGGAAACGCGGTCTCACCCAGAGCCAGGTCGGCTACTAGGCCGCCTCGCGGTGGACGTTGATCTCGGGCGCCCCGTTAACCACGATGGCCGAACGCAGGCATTGCGT
>NZ_JBAMDJ010000018.1:0-117843 GCF_036961705.1 Pseudomonas sp. 3JA | reverse complement strand
CGTACAACATTCACTGCTTACAGCGTTTAGCTGAGTGCTTTACGCTGTAAGTGGCGCGCATTCTATGGATGGATTGAAGGGTCGTCAACCCCCAGATATAAATTTATTTAAATCAATGACTTCGCCCGGTTTGGGGGCGATCCGGACATTTTACCCGCCCGGTCTCTGGCGCCTATATTCTGTCACCCGCCGAGACGCTATAGTCGAGCCCGGCAAATGATGGCAATGTGCACCCATCCGGTTATGCTTCCTATAAACAGCACGACGCCCGTCTAATCGCGTCGCTCGGACCTATGCGCTTAAAAGCCAAGCCACTACACTCATGACATGCGTACCACAATAAAGAGGTCTTACCGGTGACACCACTCATGATCACCCTGCTCGTCGTAGCCGGGATCGCCCTGTTGATCGCCATTGGCTACATGAACCACGTGGTGGAAAACAACAAGCTGGAAAAGGCCCGCACCAAGGTAGAACTCAACGACCGCATGCGTCGCTGTGGGGAGCTCACCGAAACCTTCCCCGGGCAGTTGATGACCCCTGCCCTGAAGTTGTTGATGACGCGCCTTGAGATGAACGTCTGTCAGCGCCTGCTGAACCTGGAGAAAACCAATTCTGCGGTCAAGGCACGCCTGGACGAATTGAGCGCACTGGCCGCCCAAGGTGAATCGATCCCGGTGAACAATCCACCGGCACCGATCCAGACCGAAGCCAAGGCCAAGGACGTACGTTTTCTGCTCGAGGCCTTGCACGGCCAGATCACCCGTGCCGCCCAGGACGGTTTCCTGCCGCCTAACGAAGCCAAGCGCTGGATTCGCGAAGTGCGACACATCCTGGTGCTGCTGCACATCGAGTTTTTCAACAACCTCGGCCAGCAAGCCCTGCAGCAAGAACAACCCGGGCAGGCCCGCCTGGCCTTCGAGCGCGGCGTGCAGTACCTGCGCAAGCAACAGGAACCCCAGGTCTACGCCGAACAACTGGCCTACCTGGAAAAACTCCTGGCCCGCGCCAATGCCCAGGTACTGGCCAGCACCCAGCCGGTCGAAGGCGAAGTCAACCAGTTGACCGAAGGGCTGAAGGAAGCCGAAGTCAACGACGAGTGGAAGAAGAAGAAAGTCTACGACTGATACGGCTCCACCCTATGCGGGTGGAGTTTCTGTGGCGAGGGAGCTTGCTCCCGCTGGAGTGCGCAGCGCTCCCACGAATCTTGGGTCTGCTTCGCCGCCCAGCGGGAGCAAGCTCCGTCGCCACGGGGCTGTAAACTATGCCCGTACACCGCCAGGCAGGCAAAACTGTTGGAATGTTGGACCTGCTATCGCGGACTCACAACCTGAAATGCCCCACCATCCCCTTAAGCTCAACCCCCAACTGCGCCAGCTCGATGCTGGAAGCGGCATTGCCGCGCATCGCCAGAGAGGATTGATCGGCGCTGGCGCGAATGCTGGTGACACTGCGATTGATCTCCTCGGCCACCGAACTCTGCTGCTCGGCCGCCGCCGCGATCTGTTGGTTCATCTGTTGGATCAGCGACACCGCCGCCGCAATACTGCCCAAGGCGCTTTCGGTCTGTAGTGCATCGCTGACCGCCATCTTCACCAACTCGCCGCTGCTCTGGATCTGCTGCACGGAAGCCTGGGCCGCTGAACGCAGGGCACTCACCAGTCGCTCGATCTCCTCGGTGGACTGTTGCGTGCGCTTGGCCAACGCCCGCACCTCATCGGCCACGACCGCAAAGCCCCGGCCCTGCTCCCCGGCCCGGGCCGCCTCGATAGCGGCATTGAGCGCCAGCAGGTTGGTTTGCTCGGCCACACTCTTGATCACACTCAGCACCGTACCGATGTTCTGGATCTCGGCACTGAGGCTTTCGATACTGGAACTGGCCGACGTGGCCGAATCGGCCAGCTGTTCGATGCGCACCATACTCTGACGCACCACCTGCTGGCCGCTTTCGACCTTGTCGTCGGCAGTCTGGGCCGCTTGTGCGGCTTCTTCGGCATTGCGTGCCACGTCATGCACCGTGGCCGTCATCTGGTTCATCGCCGTGGCGACCTGCTCGGTTTCTTCTTTCTGGCTACTGACTTCCAGGTTGGTCTGCTCGGTCACGGCTGACAGCGATTGGGCCGAATTTGCCAATTGCTCGATACCGGCCTGCAGGCCGCTGACGATACTGCTCAGCCCCGCGCCCATCTGTTGCATCGCCTGCATCAACTGACCAATTTCGTCTCGGCGCGTCACCTCCACCGTGGCGCTCAAGTCACCCGACGCAATCTGCTGGGCCACACGAATGACACTGCGCAGCGGCGTCACGATCAGCCGGGTTATGACCCACGCCGCGATCAATCCCACCAGCAACGCCAAGGCCGACGAACCGATGATCAGCAGCGAATTTTTCTTCAGTTCGGTCTGCATGGCCTGGTCTTCGGCACCGAAGGCCTGGTCAACCCGCGCCACCACTTGATCGGCCCGCTCGTGCAGTTGCTGGTAGACGATTTTTTCCTTCGCCAGCAGGCCGGTGTATTCGGCCAATTGCTCATTGAACCCGGCGATATGCCCGGCCACTTCATTCAGCACGGTCTGGTAACCCGGGTCCTTGACCGTGGTCTTGAGCACTTCGGCCTGTTTCATCGCCTGCTCGGCCTGTTCGATGCTGCCTTCTCCGGCGCCCTCGACATTGCCTTTGCGACTCTGGTCCAGGCGGACCCGCGCTTCGTTCATGGCCTGCAACATCAAGCGGGATACTTCGCTGACCTGGTTGGCCTGCTCGATGAACTCGGCCCCCTCCTTGCCCTCGGAATCTTTCAAGGTATAGGTGCCATCATCCGCCAGCCCGGCCTGCAACACATCCAGGTTATTGGCGACGCTGGACACCGACCAACTGGCCATTTCCAGCGCCAGGTCCTTGCTCTGGCTCAACCCGACAAATTCGTCGAACGCCTTGCGATACGCGCCCAGCGCCTGCTCCACGTCGTTCATCACCGGCACGTTGGCAGCCGACTGCACCTTGAGTTCGTTCGCCTGGGCCACCAGAGCGTCGACCCCCTGGCGCAACGCATCGGCGGTCTTGGGGTCGGAGCGCGAGGCGTATTCCTGCTCCAGCAGCCGGACCTTGAGCAACCCGCTGTTGAGGGACGACATCTGTTTCAGGCCATCGAAGCGATGGCTGATGGTCTGCAGGGACCAGACACCGATGGCCGCGACCACTGCGGTCAGCAACAGCACCAGGACAAATCCGATACCCAGTTTCTTTGCCATACCCAGGTTGGCAAAACGTCCTTGCACGGCCGAAATCATTGCGCTCAGTCCTCTGCCAGTGTGTGTTGATTGCAGATTCGCAACGAGACGCCCTGCAACACAAGATGCTGGCGTCGGAATAATGGCAAAAAGCTACAGCCGCGTCGTTTTCAGGACACTAGAGGTCGATCCAGAGCCGCGGCCCGGAAGAACGCCAGCGCCCTGGGGTCACGGGCATACGCCACGTTTATCCGTAGCCAGTCACTGGCGGCGCCCGAAGGGCTGAATGCGCTACGCGAAGACAGCAGCACGCCAAAACGCCTGGCCAAGCGTTGTACTCCAGCGTAGTCACACAATGGCGGTCTTGCCCAGATGAAAAGCCCCCCGGCCGGTTTGCCAAAGACCTCCCAGTCGGCGTCTTCCAGTACCTGCAACAGCGCCGCCATATCGGCACCCAGACGCTGCCGCTGGCGCTGGACCAGCTTGCGATAGGCGCCATTGGCCAAGAGGCAGGCAAGGACCGACTCACAGAACCGCGATCCCCCCATGCTGGTAATGCCCTTGACCTCGCTCAGGCGCGCGATGATGGAAGGCCCGGCCACCACGAAACCGACGCGCAACGAACTGCTCAGGGTTTTCGAGAAGCTGCCCACGTAGACCACCTCGGGATCCAATGCCGCTAGCCGGGTCCGCGCCGCGCTCTGGAAATCGCCATAGGCATCGTCTTCGATCACCAGTACGCCGTGCTTTTTCGTCAATTGCAGCAGCCGTTGAGCGACGGCCGGAGCCAGGCTGGTGCCGGTCGGGTTATGGCAGGCGCTGTTGACGAATAGCGCAGTGGGCCGGTGCATCGCCAGCAGGTCTTGCAGCGCATCGACGTCCGGGCCGCGCGGGGTCCTGGGCAGTTCGATCATGTCGATGTCGTGCAACCTGAGCAGGTCGAACAGGCTTGAATAGCCGGGACTCTCCACGACCACGCAGGAACCCGGCGGCAACAATGTCCGTACGATCAGGTCCAGCCCGTGGGTCGCCCCGGTGGTGGTCAGGATCAGGTCTTTATCGACCTCGATATTGAATTGTTTCAAGCGCCTGGACAGTTGCTCACGCAGGGCAGGCAGTCCCAACGACGTGCTGTAGTTGAACAATCCCGCCATGTCGGTGCGAGTGACCTGGCGGATCGCATAGCCCAGGTCATCACTTTCACGCCAGCTCTCGGGCAGCCCGCCACACCCCAGCTTCAACTCCCATTGCGAGCTGTCGCCCCCGTCGGTGAACGTGGCTTGCTGTCGATTCTGATCAGTGGGCTCGGGCCCGGGCGACGGGGGTGGTGCGACAAAAAAGCTGGAACCATGGCGGGACGCCAACAGGCCTTGGGCGACCAGGCGTTCACAGGCTTCATTGACGCTGGACTGGCTGAGCAGGTTCTCCCGCGCCAGTTGGCGGACGGATGGCAGCCGAGTTCCCGGTTGTACCGCATCCTGTCGGATCCAGCCGGTCAGCGCGTCAACGATTTGCTGCACGACAGGCACCAGGGCCTGTCGGTCGATTCTCAACTCCATGAGTAACCAAGCTCCTAAGCATTTGTTTTATTTCCGGAAACAGTTAAGCACAGGCCGCAACGGGACGATGTACGACAACGTCGCCAAAACCGTCGATTCTCACCCTTTGAAACACATTGAAGGACCGTTCCGAGGTTTTTTCGAGCGCCCCACGAAAAAGCCCGCAACCAGTGCGGGCTTCGTCCTACAAGCCGAAGGGCAAGTCCTCAGAACGCCGTGACGCCGCCGTCCACCGCCAGGGAATGGCCCGTGGTGAAGGCCGCGCCGTCGCTGCACAAATACAGCACGGCGCTGGCGATTTCCTCGACTTTGCCGATACGCCCCACCGGGTGCATGGCATTGGCGAACTCACCTTTTTTCGGGTCCGCCTCATAGGCGCGACGGAACATGTCGGTGTCGATCACCGCCGGACAGACCGCATTCACGCGGATTTTTTTCTTGGCGTATTCGATGGCGGCCGATTTGGTCAGGCCGATCACGGCATGCTTGGACGCTGCATAGATGCTCATCTTCGGCGCCGCACCCAGGCCCGCCACCGAAGCCGTGTTGACGATCGCGCCGCCGCCCTGGGCCAGCAGCAATGGCAGTTGGTATTTCATGCACAGCCAGACGCCCTTCACATTGCCCCCCATGATCGCGTCGAACTCATCGAGGGTCCCGTCGGCCAGCTTGCCCTTCTCGATCTCGATCCCGGCGTTGTTGAAGGCGTAGTCAAGACGACCGTAGGTCTTGATCACTTCGTCCATCAACTGCTGCACGTCGTTTTCCAGCGTCACGTTGCAGCACACGAACACCGCTTCGCCGCCCGCATCACGAATCGACTGCACCGTGCCCTTGCCGCCCGCCACGTCGAGGTCGGCCACCACCACTTTCAGCCCCTCTGCCGCGAACGCCAGGGCAGTGGCCCGGCCGATGCCAGCGGCAGCGCCGGTAACCACGGCGACCTGTCCGGAAAACGTCATGCTCATTGTCTGTTCCTCGAAGAATGCGGGAGATGCCGCCAGTCTAGCCACAGGTCCCGAGGACGCGGCAGCACTATCCAACTGCCGGTTGAGCGCTCATGGGCGCCAGTGATAAGCCCCCTCGGCGAACTATCACTGTGTTGGATCGAACTGCATTCGCTGTATCAGCAGACCTTGCGGCAAATGCTTCGAAGGTCTATCAACAAGGCTTCATTCATCTTGAGTGCCCGCCATGACTGCCCAGACCAATCGCCAGTTCCTGCTCGCCAAACGCCCGGTAGGCGCGGCGACCCGCGAGACTTTCACCTATCAGCAAGTACCGGTCGGCGAACCGGCCGCCGGCCAGATCCTGGTGAAAAACGAATACCTGTCCCTGGACCCAGCCATGCGCGGCTGGATGAACGAGGGCAAGTCCTATATCCCGCCGGTCGGCATCGGCGAGGTGATGCGAGCATTGGGTGTCGGCCAGGTAATTGCCTCGAACAACCCGGGGTTCGCGGTCGGGGACTACGTAAACGGTGCGTTGGGTGTGCAGGATTATTTCCTCGGCGAGCCAAGAGGTTTCTACAAGGTCGACCCGAAACTGGCACCGCTGCCACGTTATTTGTCCGCACTGGGCATGACGGGCATGACTGCCTATTTCGCCCTGCTGGACGTCGGCGCGCCCAAGGCGGGCGAGACCGTGGTGCTCTCAGGCGCCGCTGGTGCGGTGGGCAGCATCGCCGGGCAGATCGCCAAAATCAAAGGCTGTCGCGTGGTGGGCATCGCCGGCGGGGCCGATAAATGCAAGTTCCTGGTCGATGAACTGGGTTTCGACGGCGCCATCGACTACAAGAACGAAGACGTTCATGCCGGCCTCAAGCGCGAATGCCCAAAGGGCGTGGATGTGTATTTCGACAACGTCGGGGGCGACATCCTGGATGCCGTGCTCAGCCGCTTGAACCTCAAGGCCCGCGTGGTGATCTGCGGCGCCATCAGCCAGTACAACAACAAGGACGCGGTGAAGGGCCCCGCCAACTACCTGTCGCTGCTGGTCAATCGGGCGCGCATGGAAGGTTTCGTGGTCATGGACTACGCCGCACAGTTCGCCGCCGCTGGACAGGAAATGGCCGGCTGGATGGCCAAGGGACAGCTCAAGAGCAAGGAGGACATTGTCGAAGGTCTGGAGACATTCCCCGAGACACTGACCAAATTGTTCAGTGGGGAGAACTTCGGGAAGTTGGTACTCAAGGTCTGACACAAAACAACTGTGGGAGCGAGCTTGCTCCCACATTAGGGATCTTCGGTGTCAGGTCAGGCCAATTCGGCCACGACCGCCGCCAGCGCCTGAGCCGGGTCGGCGGCCTGGCTGATCGGACGGCCGATTACCAGGTAATCGGAACCGGCGTCCAGCGCCTGGCGCGGAGTCAGGATGCGACGCTGGTCGTCCTGGGCACTGCCAGCCGGACGAATCCCCGGGGTCACCAATTGCAGCGACGGGTGAGCCGCTTTCAGGGCGCTGGCCTCCAGGGCCGAACAGACCAGACCGTCCAGGCCGGCCTTCTGCGCCAGCGCCGCCAACCGCAACACCTGCTCCTGAGGCTCGACGTCCAGGCCGATCCCGGCCAGATCCTCGCGCTCCATGCTGGTCAGCACGGTCACGCCGATCAGCAACGGTTTCGGGCCGCTGCGCTGATCCAGCACTTCACGGCAGGCCGCCATCATGCGCAGGCCACCGGAGCAATGCACGTTGACCATCCACACGCCCATCTCCGCAGCTGCCTTGACGGCCATGGCGGTGGTGTTGGGAATATCGTGGAACTTCAGGTCCAGGAACACTTCGAAACCCTTGTCGCGCAGGGTCCCGACAATTTCCGAAGCACAACTGGTGAACAGTTCCTTGCCGACTTTGACCCGGCAAAGCTTGGGGTCCAACTGGTCGGCCAGCTTCAGGGCGGCGTCACGGGAGGGGAAATCCAGGGCGACGATAATGGGCGTCTGGCAGGCGGACATGAGCGGGCTCTCAGGCAAGTCGAAATCGGCGCGCATTGTAGCGGAACGAGCGCCCGTGCGGGACCCGATGATCGGTAAATATCATCGTCCCCCAGCAGCATGGACGATACCGGACTTTGTGTCGAAGCCGATACATTCATGACATGCGTACAACACGTCGACACGCTACCGTCCGCCGCCGCAACCCGTCCTTTCAGCGCTTCACGCCTCGCGGCACGAAGCCTATGCTGAAGGCTCAACCTCGCCGCCTTCTTTGCGGTTGGCAGCCTACCTGGCAGATGATGCATCCATGCAGAACACCCCTGTTGCAAATTCTGACGATCAAAAAGTACCCGACGATGACAAGCGCTGGACCACCCGCGCGCTGATCGTCGATGACGACCTGCCGATCCGCGAGCTGCTGATCGATTACCTCGCCCGCTTCAGCATACGAGCCAGCGGCGTGACCGATGGCGCGGCCATGCGCCAGGCAATGCAGGCAGAGCACTTCGACGTGATCGTGCTCGACCTGATGCTACCGGGTGAAGATGGCTTGCAGTTGTGCCGCTGGCTGCGCGCCGAATCGGACATCCCGATCCTGATGCTCACCGCCCGCTGCGAGCCCACCGACCGCATCATCGGCCTGGAGCTGGGCGCCGATGACTACATGGCCAAGCCATTCGAACCCAGGGAGCTGGTGGCGCGAATCCAGACCATCCTGCGCCGGGTGCGCGACGACCGCAGCGAACATCGGGCCAATATCCGTTTCGACAACTGGCGGCTCAACAGCGTGCTGCGCCAACTGATCTCCGCCGATGGGCTGGTGGTGCCGCTGTCCAATGCCGAGTTCCGCCTGTTATGGGTCTTCATTGAACGACCGCGCCGGGTGCTCAGCCGCGAACAACTGCTGGACGCAGCTCGCGGGCGCTCCATCGAGGCCTTCGACCGCAGCATCGACCTGCTTGTATCACGCCTGCGCCAGAAGCTGGGCGACGACCCCAAGGCCCCGCAACTGATCAAGACCGTGCGTGGTGAAGGCTACTTGTTCGACGCGCGGGACATCGGTTGATGCAACTGCGCCTCGACTCCCTGTTCGGCCGCCTGTTTGGCGTGCTGTTGCTGGCGATTGTCCTGGCGCACCTGTTGGCGTTTGCCTGGTTTTCTCAATACGACAGGCCGCCTCCCGGGCCACCGCCGGAATTCTCCCGACAGGCCGAAAGCCCCCCGCGCTTCGGCCCGCCCCCTAACCGCCCTGCGCGCCCCTGGTTCGGCGGCCCGCTGGTGCCACTGACCTTTCAATTCGTGTTCCTGATCATCGCGGCCTGGTACGGCGCCAAGCTCCTGACCCGACCGATCCAACGTCTGAGCGACGCCGCCGAGCGCCTGAGCGAAAACCTCGACAGCCCGCCGCTGGATGAAAACGGCCCCCGTGAAGCGCGACAGGCAGCCCATACGTTCAACCTGATGCAGCAACGGATTCGCGAGCAGGTGCAGCAGCGTTCGCGCATGCTCGGCGCGGTGTCCCATGACCTGCGCACGCCGCTTTCGCGGCTCAAGCTGCGCCTGGAGCAGATCGATGACATCAAGCTGCAAGGCCAGATGCGCCAGGACCTGGACGACATGATCGGCATGCTCGATGCCACCCTCACCTACTTGCACGAACAGCGCACCAGTGAAGCGTTGCAATGGATGGACGTGCAGGCCTTGGTGGAATCGTTGAGCGAAAACGCCCAGGACCAGGGCGCCGATGTACAGGTCAGCGGTAGCTGTGCACCGCTGCAGGTGCAACCGATGGCGCTGCGTTCGTGCCTCAACAACCTCATCGACAATGCCCTGCGCTACGCCGGTCATGCCTTGATCAGCCTGGAAGACCAACATAAGCAGGTGCTGATTCGTGTCATCGACCATGGTCCCGGTATTGCGGCGGACAAACGCGAGGCGGTGTTCGAGCCGTTCTTTCGCCTGGAAGGCTCACGCAACCGCAACTCCGGCGGCGTCGGCCTGGGCATGACCATCGCCCGGGAAGCCACCGAACGCCTGGGCGGGCAATTGACCCTGGAAGAGACGCCAGGGGGTGGGTTGACGGCGGTGATCAGCCTGCCTCGTCTCTAAGCCCTCTTATCTCTCCTGTGGGAGCAAGCTCCCACAGGAGCGAACGCTGTGTATTTCTCTCGGTACAAACTCCACACACCCCCGACAACTCCCTCGCAGAGGCTGCATAAGCCGGTGCACCCACCGGCTATCCCAGCCCAAGGAGAGCGCCCATGATCGGTAGCGTCAGCAGTTACTCCACCTATACCAGCACCAGCATTACCGCAACCAGCAGTGCCCGCAGCCAGCAGTTTCAAAAGGAACTGCTGAGCAAGCTCGACAGTGACGGCGACGGTTCGGTCAATCAGGAAGAGTTGAGCACCGCCCTGTCGCAAAAAAGCGACGATGGCATCCTGGTCAGCCTGAGCGACAATTTCGGTGACCTGGACAGTGACGGTAGTGGTGACCTGAGCAGCGAGGAAATGGCCGCAATGGCGCCACCACCTCCGCCGCCACGGAACCAGGCGCCAAATACCGAAATGGCCGATGCGCTGCTCAGCGTCCTGGACAGCGACGGTGATGGCTCGGTCAGCAGCGATGAGTTGAGCAACGGCCTGGCCAGCACGGACAGCGATGCCGACAGCCAGCAAGTGTTCTCGGCGTTGGACAAGAATGAAGACGGCACTGTCAGCCTCGACGAACTCGCCGCCAGCCTTGCACCACCGCCACCACCGCAACAGGACTCCAGTGAAGAGCTGTTCAGCCAGCTCGATGCCGACGGCGACGCCACCGTCACCGCCAGCGAACTGAGCAGCGCCTTGCAGGCCAGCAACGGTACGTCCGCGAGCACCGACACCAGCGCGATGCTGATGGAAGCACTCGACAACGACAGCAGCGGCGGCGTCAGCAGCGACGAATTCAACAGTGCCTTGCAGGCCGGTCGCCGCAGCGACAGTTCCACCGAACAGGCCAATGTCAGCGAAGCGTTGAACAGAATGATCGCCAACCTCAGCCGGCAGTACTCGCTGGATAACGTCGCCACTGTAGGAAAACACCTGAACGTGGCGACCTGATTCATCCGTACACACCTGGCCGCTCGGGAGCCAGGTTCGCGGTTGATTGATCGACGATAACCCTGTGGCGAGGGAGCTTGCTCCCGCTGGGCTGCGCAGCAGCCCTTAAAGCCAGACAACGCGGTGTGTCAGGTATATCGAAAAGATTGGTTTGGGGTCGCTGCGCAACCCGGCGGGAGCAAGCTCCCTCGCCACAGGGTCTTGGGCTTGCCGGGGTTACCGCGCCTGGCTTTTGCTCCAGTCCGTCAACAGGCTATACGCCACCGCCAGCAAGGTCGGGCCGATGAACAGGCCGATGAAACCGAAGGCAATCAACCCGCCGAACACCCCCAGCAGCACGATGACCAAGGGCAGGTTTCCGCCACGGCTGATCAGGTAGGGCTTGAGCACGTTGTCCACGCCACTGATGATGAACGTGCCCCAAATGCCCAGGAACACCGCCATCCCGTACTCACCCTTCCACGCCAGCCACGCCGTTGCGGGGATCCACACCAGCGGTGGCCCCATGGGGATCAGGCTCAACAGGAACGTGACGATCCCCAGCACCAGCGCCCCCGGGACCCCGGCGATCAGGAAGCCGATCAGCGCCAGCACGGCCTGGGCCGCCGCGGTGCCAATCACGCCGTTGACCACCCGTTGCACCGTACCAGCCACCAGCTCGATGTAGTAACCGGCACGGTCGCCGATCAGACGCTCCAGCAACCCGTGGACGAATACCGCCAGGCGCGGGCCGTCGCGATAGAAAAAGAACACGAACACGATACTCAGGGTCAGCTCGAGTATGCCACCACCAATCTGTGCACTGCGCGCCAGCAGCCAGTTGCCGACCTGCCCCAGGTAAGGCCTGGCGGACACCATCAGCGCGGCCCCCTGCTGGTCGATGCTGTTCCAGATGCCGACCAGCCGTTCGCCCACCAGCGGTACACCGGCCAACCAGGTCGGGGCTTCGGGCAGGCCGTCGACCTGTGCGTCCTTGATGAACGCGGTGGCGTCACGCACATGGTCGGCCAGGTTGAAACCCAGCCACACCAGCGGCACCGCCACCAACAACATCCAGCCTACTGTCAGCAGCGCCGCCGCCAGGGATTCGCGGCCATTGACCCAGCGAGTCAGCAGGCGCATCAGCGGCCAACTGGCGAACGCCAGCACCGCCCCCCAGAACAGCGCCGACCAGAATGGCGCCATGACCCAGAGGCTTGCGCCGAACAACACCAGGAGCAGGATCTGCACCAACAGCCGATCGTTATTGATCATGTAGGGTCTCGAAAAAATGAACAGGAGCGAGGCAACGGCGTGAAACCCGCGGCCCCGAGACAGCTTAGCGCAGCAACTCCAGGTGCAATCCCGCCGCCTCGCCGCTGGCGGCCTCCATGCGCGCCGCCCGAACGCCCTGGCCCGCCAGAGCCTCGATCCAATCCTCGGCCCGGGGACCGGCGATACTGACCCGCAAGCCCGTGTCCAGGTTCAGCGCCCGGGACAACAGGCGCAACCAGGTGTCGTCTGGCTCACCGGCAAGACGCGGTAAATCCAGGACCCCAGTGTCCTTGAGCTGGCGCAGCAGCGTGGCCGACGTCGGCAGCAGGTCCCCCAGCGGTGCATTCGCCTCGAACTGCTCGACATGCAGGTAGGCCTTGCGATTGCCGCGGGTGATGGCATACAGCGCAATCAGTGTGTTGTCCGCCGGTGGAGCCAGGCGCAGCAGCAGGAAGGCCTGGCCGTTGTCGGCGCCATAGAGCTTGGCGTTGCCGAAGACATCGTTGGCCCACAGGCTGCTTTCGCCGCAATCGCGGGCCTGGCACCAGAACAACAGCTCGGCGTCCTGTTTCTGCAACGCTTCGCGCGCGGCAGTAAAGGCCTGGGTGGCGGAATGTTCCGGCGGCAGTTCGTAAGTAACAGACGTGGCGTTCCCACGGGCATCGACCTGGCCGTCGAAGCGCAGTTGGCCGCTGATCTTGCGGATCGAGCCCATGGGATAGACGCGTTCCAGGTCGCTGGTTTGCCGGTAATCGACAATCTGCGCGTCGGGCATGCGCGGCACACGCTCCAGGTCGCGACTGCCTGGCACATCGACGGCGAACGACGCCGGGCTGAAGCAGGCCAGCACCAGCAGGACGAGTGAGTGAACGGATGATTTCATCGGGTCGGCTTGGCCTGGGACGCTTGGACGCAACGGGCGTCGTCGATGCACCGCGAGGCTGATAAACAGAGGTCTGTCATGGTTGTCTCCCTTTCAACCCGCCCAGCCTCGACAGTTGCCCGCCGCAAGTCAAGGAACGGTGAAGAACCGATTGAAACAGTCTGCTACAAGCGTGGCACCGACCTCGTCGTTCAGGTGTAGATGATGGCCGCCGGGCAACTGCTCATGACTGAAGGGTAGACGCTCCAGCAACTCCGGGTGCTGGGCCAGCATGCCGTCGGCGGCCACCACCAGATGCGCCGGACAAGCGACCCGTGCAACGAACGCCATGGCCTGTTCATCGGTCAGGCGCAAAGGCGATGGCAAGGTCAGGCGATTGTCGGTGCGCCAGGTATAGCCCCCGGGCACCGGCATCAGGCCGCGCTGGGCCAGTAACTCGGCGGCCTCGCGGCTGACCGCTACCAGCCCCTTCATACGCGCTTCGATGGCCCGCTCGAGGGTTTTGTAGACTGGCTTGCGTTTTTGCTGCAAATCCAACTGGGCTTGCAGGGCCATGCCCATGCGTTCGGCCGCATTATCGCCTTTGGCTGTAGGAGGAATCACCCCGTCGATCAACCCCAAGTGCGTCACCCGTTCCGGCAGGGAACCGGCCAGCACCAGCGAGACAATGGCGCCCATGGAGTGCCCCAGCAGGGCGAAGCGCTTCAAGCCCAGTTGCTCGGCCACTTGCAGCACATCATGGACATAGTCCCACAAGGCATAACTGGCACCCGGCGGTCGATGTCCGGAATGACCGTGACCGGCCATGTCCAGGGCGATCACCCGCAGCCCCTCGAGCCTGGGCGCCAGGCGGGCGAAACTGTTGGCGTTGTCCAGCCAACCATGCAGGGCAATTACCGGCAGCCCATCTTCCGGCCCGAACAGGTGGGCCGCCAATTCGATGTGCGGCAGGCTCAGGCGGACTTCCTCGACCACACTCATGCGTTGCGCCCTTCCCAACGCTGGAACAGGTTCTTGAGCAGGTTGGCTGTGTCTTGTGGACGTTCGAGGGGAAACATATGGCCACCGGGCATGCTCAGGGATTCGCCATGGAGCATACGTCCCACCGAACGGGTGTGATGACGCATCACCACGCGACTCTGCCGACCGCGCACCACGGCCAGCGGCACCTTGAGCTTACGGGGCCGCCCGGGGCTGGTGTGCGGCACGCCGCGGTAAATGCTGATTTCGGTGGCCGGGTCGAAGCGCAGCCGCAACCGGTCGCCGACTTGTTGCAGACCGTGTTGCAGGTAGGCGTCGAAGCAATCCGGATCAAAGCTGCGGAACAGGGTCTTGCCGGCAAAATACTGCCGGGCCGACGCCAGGTCAGCGAACTCCTCACGCCGACCCAGGGTCCGGCCCGCTGGCGTCAGGCGGTCAATGAAGCCCAGGCGCTTGGCGGCCAGGATCACCCACTGGTCGGTACGGGTCAGCAGCGGCGAATCGAGCATGACCACGCCACGATACAGCTCGGGGCAGCGCAACGCCGCGTGCAGGTGCAGCACGCCGCCCAGGGAGTGACCGACGCCCCACACCGGCGCCGGTTGCTGCTCCAGGTGATGGATCAGTTCGTCCACCAGGTTGTGCCAGTTATCGTCCACCGGAAAACGCGGGTCATGGCCGTGCAACTCCAGATGCGCGACCTGGTACTGCGGCGCCAGCGCGGCGAACAGCTTGCCGTAGGTGGCCGAGGGAAAACCGTTGGCGTGGGCGAAAAAAATCTGATGCGACATGACAGCCGATCCATTGGGGAACTGGGGCAGATTGTCCGCAGAACCCGACGGCACGGCAATGACCGTAACTGACAGGAATGATGACAGTCGGGCTTGGGCTATGGGGTTGCATGAGCGATGAAACCCTGTGGCGAGGGAGCTTGCTCTCGCTGGCCTGCGAAGCAGGCCCAAAACCAGGCGACGCGGTGTGCCAGGCCAACCGCGTCGATGGGTTTAGGGGGCCGCTTCGCAGCCCAGCGGGAGCAAGCTCCCTCGCCACAAGAGCGGTCCATCAGTCACAAACCTGTATTCATGTATCACCGCGCCGGCGGTTGCTCGCCCAGCGGCACCACGGCCATGGTCAGGCGCGACACGCAGTTGACTTTGCCCTCGTCATTGACCAGGCGGATGTCCCAGACCTGGGTAGTGCGGCCCAGGTGGACCATCCGGGCCGTGGCGGTCACCCGTCCGCTACGCACACCGCGCAGATGGTTGGCATTGATCTCCAGGCCCACGCAATAGAACTTGCTGGCATCGACACAGAGATAGGCCGCCATGGACCCGACCGTTTCGGCCAACACCACCGAAGCACCGCCATGCAGCAGGCCGAACGGCTGGTGGGTGCGATGATCGACCACCATGCTGGCGGTCAGGGATTCGTCGTCGAAAGACTCGAAACGAATGTCCAGCATTTCACTGATGGTATTTTTACCGGCGGCGTTCAGTTGCTCGATGTTGGGGGTGGTGCGCCACAGACTCATCGTTGCCCTTCCTGTGTGATTGGTGTCTTGCCCAGTCCTGCAAGCGACCGGTTCAGGGATGCCTGATCCCTTTGAGCTTCATCGCCCCGGCCAGCGGCAGGTCGCCTTCCAGCTCGGCCAGGCCGGCGGTTTGCACTTGCTCGGGGTGTTGCAGATGACCGTGCTGCAGAAAGCCCAGCAGGCTACCCACCAAAGGGTTATGGCTGACCAGCAGCACATTGTCCTGGTCCTCGAGGCGCTCCAGGACTTTTTGCGGCTGGGTGTCCGGCGTGAGCCAGTTCACCGTGATCAGCTCAGGCTGAAAACCCAGCGCCTCACGCACCAGTTGTGCGGTCTGCTGGGCGCGCAGATAGGGACTGGCGTAAATGGCGGTCAGGGGCTGGCCGATCAAATGCGCGGCACTGCGCAACACCTCCTCGCGACCATGAGCCGTCAGGGCCCGCTCCGGATCGGGACGGGCACCGTACGGCTCAGCCTCACCATGACGCAACACCCACAACCTCATAGCTTCGGCTCCTCGTCCCGGGCGGGATGCGGCGCCGGCGCCACGGTGTGAGGCGCTTCACCTTCAGGCGTGCGCGGGGTCGGCCAGTCCGCGAACGGCCAGGGTTTCTGATCGCTGTGAAAGGTGCCGAAACGACCTATCTGGGCCAGGAACTGGCTCAGGCTGTCGCCGAAATTCATCAGACTGGCGCTGGGTGCGCCGTAGATCAGCCGATAGATCAATTGCACCAGCACCACGGCGCCGAGGATGAATTGCGCCACCTGCCAGACCAGCAGGTAAATCACCATCCACAGCACTCGCAGCAGGATGGATTCGTATTGGGGTTGCCCTTGCGGATCGTTCATGGCTCGCTCCTGCTTGCGGTCAATAAAGGTTCAGTTGAACCCGCTGGTGGAAATGAAATCGACGTCGGTCTTCGGTTCGCCACGCATCAACAGCTCGATCACCTGTTCAAGCGTGCGCCCTTCGAACAGAATCGCATGCAGCCCGGCGACCAGCGGCATATACACCCCCGCCTCCTGGGACTTGGCCTTGAGCACCTTGAGGGTATTGACCCCTTCGGCCACTTCACCCAGGCGCGACACGGCCTCGTCGAGGCTCAAGCCTTGGCCGAGGGCAAAACCGACCTGGTAGTTGCGACTCTTGGGCGATGAACAGGTGACGATCAGGTCGCCCACGCCGGCCAACCCCAGGAAGGTCATAGGATTGGCGCCCTGGCTGACGGCAAAGCGGGTCATTTCCGCCAGCGCACGGGTGATCAGCATGCTCTTGGTGTTCTCGCCCATGCCCAGCGCCACCGCCATGCCGGCGATGATGGCATAGACATTCTTCAACGCCCCGCCCAGTTCCACACCAAAACGGTCGGCACTGGCGTAGACCCGAAAGGTGCGGCCATGCAAGGCCGCCTGGACCCGTTGGCACAGCTCCTCATCCTCACTGGCGACCACCGTGGCGGTCAGCGCATGCTCGGCGATTTCCCGCGCCAGATTCGGCCCGGAGATCACACCGATCCGAGCCTTGGGCGCGATTTCTTCGAGAATCTCGCTCATCAGCTTGAAGGTCTTGGCTTCGATGCCCTTGGTCAGGCTCACCAACAGCTTGCCGCTCAAGCATTCTGCGTAGGGCGCCAGCACCGAACGCAAGGCGCTGGACGGCAAGGCGACGAAGAACAGGTCGCTGCCCTCCAGGGTTGCCTGCAAGTCAGTCACCGGTTCCACTTCCGGACGGATCTTGATGCCCTTGAGGTAACGCGGGTTCTCACGATTGATCCGGATGGCCTCGGCCTGTTCCGGGTCACGCATCCACTGGCGCACCGGGTGACCATTCTCGGCCAGCAGGTTAGCCACGGCGGTGCCGAAACTCCCGCCTCCCAGGACCGCAATCGGGCGCTGTTCAGTCATATGCAATCCGTTCATCCATACCAAGTGGCAATGCGGGGCATTATACGGAGCGGCCAGAGCGCGACCAGCCCCGGCAACAATTACCATCAGCTGTAGGAAGCTGACCATCAATTCCTAGGAAAATGCTGTCAACGCGAATGGAAAAGTCGTTCAGCTCGGTTAACATGCCCGCCATCCATCCCATCTCAAAGGCTGTGCCGTGTCCGTTGGCCCTTCCCGTCCTGGCTCGTCCCTGCTATTGGCACTGATCATCAGCCCGCCAGTGCTGGGCGACGACCTGTTCGTGGACAACCAGCCCCTGCCCCAGGTGCTGACGGCCACGCGCCTGAAGCAATCACCAGCGGCAGTGCCAGGCAGCATGACCGTGCTCGACAGCGAGTTGATCAAGGCCAGCGGCGCCCGCGACATCAGCGAACTGCTGCGCCTGGTGCCGGGCATGATGGTCGGCAACATCAGCGGCAACCAGCCTGCCGTGAACTACCATGGCACCAACGCCAGCGAAGCCCGCCGCATGCAAGTACTGATCGACGGCCGCTCGGTGTACCGCGCCGGCCTGGCCACGGTGGACTGGAGCGATATTCCGGTGGCCATGGAAGACATCGAGCGGATCGAAGTCTTCCGCGGCCCCAACACCGTCAGCTACGGCGCCAATGCGCTGATGGCGGTGGTCAACATCATCACCCGCGCGCCGGCCGACAGCCACGGCACCCGGCTGAAAATCACCCGTGGCCAGCGCGGCATCAGCGACTGGTACGCCAGCCAGGGCAGCGGTTGGGACGGCGGCGACCTGCGGTTGTCGTTGTCCGGCCAGGAAGACGATGGCTTTGACAGCGACCGCAACGGCGCCGATTACCGCGACAGCCGCCGCCTGAACCGCTTCAACCTGTCCGTCAGCCAGACGTTGAACGAGCAGCAAAGTATCGACTGGCAATTGAACGCCAAGGACGGGACTAATCAGCGGCCCTACACCTACCACCCGGTGTTCGCCGGGATTACCGCCGCTGGGGATAACTCCGACGTGATCGCCAAGGACTACGCCGGCTCACTGCGCTGGAACCTGGACCTGGACGCCGACCACAGTCTTTATGTACAGGGCTCGATCCAGCATTGGGATCGCCAGCAGACCTGGCGCGCCTGCGACGCCGAGGTGTCCTTCAGCCCGCAATTGACCGACCTGTGGCAGCTCAATCCCTACTATGCCGAGAAGCTGGCGCGCAATATCCCCAGCTACATCAACGGCGGCGCGCCAGCCGGCACACCACAGGAACAGGCGTTGGCCAATCAGGTGCTCGACCAGTGGCGCAACGGCGCCTCACAAACCCTGTGCGGCGATATCGACCAGAGCACCCGGGAATCGCGCTACGACCTGGAGATCCAGGACACGCTGAGCCTGTCCGACAGCCTGCGACTGGTCACCGGCGCCAACTATCGCTATGACCGGGCCGATTCGCAGACATACTTCAACGGCACCCTGGACGACACCACTTGGCGCCTGTTCGGCCAGCTCGAATGGCGGGCCACCGAGCATTGGTTGTTGCAAGGCGGCGCGATGTTCGAGGACACCCGCCTGACCGGCAGTTCGCTGACCCCACGGGTCGCGGTCAACTACCTGATCACCCCGCGCCACGGCCTGCGCGCGGTGTACTCCGAAGCCGTGCGCTCGCCGGACATGTTCGAGAACAACGTCAACTGGAGCTATCAGGTCACCAACCTGCAACCCGCCGCCTTCGGCCAGAACAGTGCCCGTTATTTCGTCCAGACCCGCGGCCCGGGTAACCTGGAACAAGAGCACATGCGCTCCCGGGAATTGGGCTACAACGGTTATTTCGTGGACCTGGCGCTGGCGGTGGACGTAAAACTGTTCCATGACGAAATCACCGGCATGATCAGCGAACCGTTGCGCAACAATCAGTACATCGCCAGCAACAGCAACGAATCGCAATTCTCCGGGGCCGAAACCCAGGTCGACTGGCGCGTGACCAGCGCCGACCGCCTGCGCCTGACCTATGCCTATGTCGACGCCCAGGCCAGCACCCTCCTCGACGAACAACTGACCGCCCGCAACAGCGGTTCGGCCGGCTGGCTACGGGACTGGGGCCAAGGCTGGAACAGTACGCTGTTCTATTACGCCGCCGACGCCCTCAATGGCTATCGCTACGAACGGGTAGACACCCGCCTCGCCCGGCGCATTTCCCTGGGCAAGGCCAGCCTGGAACTGGCGGGAGTCCTGCAACAGCGCCTGGACAACCAGCCCACCACGTTTACCGACAACCGCTACGACTCCCGCCATGTCGTGTACTTCAGCGCGGAGTTGTCTTTCTAGATGTCCCGACGCCCACCCCGCAAGACGCCATCTCATGGCCGCCTGACGCTAGCCCTATGCCTGGTGTTTGCCGGTTGGCTGGCGACCATCGAGGCCCGCAGCGCGGAAATCCTGCTGACCGGTGCCGAGGACAGCCCCGGCGTGCAATCTTTTACCCAGGCCCTGAAAACCCTGCGCCCTGAAGACAGCGTGCGGTTTACGCCGCTGGCCGACCTGCCAGCGCCAGACAAACTGCCGGGCAATGTCCGCCTGATCCTGCTTGACCTGCCCAGCCTCGACTGGCGCCTGCAAGATGCCCGGGGCCCGGCCACCCTGGTGCTGCGCATCAGCCGCCAGCAAGCCCGCGATCGCCTGGGCGAAGCAACGCCTGCGCACCTGAGCCTGCTGTGGAGCGATCCACCGATGGCGCGGCAATTGCGGCTGATCCGCGCCATCCTGCCGCAGGTGCGACGGGTCGGCGTGCTCTACGACCCCCGCAGCGAATTCCTGCTCAAGGACATTCAACAGGCCGCGGCACCGTTGGGCCTGACCATCGTCAGCGAACGCTGGGACGACACCAACGACAGCCGCCCCCTGCAAAACCTGCTGGGCCAGAGCGACGTGCTGCTGGGTCTCGATGACCCCGACTTGTACAACCCCAAGACCGTGAAGAACCTGTTGCTCAGCAGCTACGCCCGGCAACGCGCCCTGATCGGGCCCAGCGCCGCATTCGTCAAGGCCGGCAGCCTGGCCAGCACCTATAGCGACCAACAAGACTGGCTGGCGATTCTCGACGAGTTGCTCGACCGCCCCGCCACTACTTGGCCGCGCACCCTGTATCCGGACCGTTTCAAGGTCCTGGGCAACCGGCAGGTCTCCCGTTCACTGGGGATCGAACCGATTGATGCCGAATCCGTCGCGGCAACGTTGGCCGAAGGAGAACACCACCCATGACCTTGCGTCGCCGTTGGGACATCAACACCCGAACCCAGCTCATCGCCCTCGGCCCGGCGTTGCTGCTGACTGTGCTGCTGATCAGTTTCTTTACCTTCGTGCGGATCCAGGACTTGCGCCAGGAACTCAATCACACCGGGCAACTGATCGCCAACCAACTGGCCCCCGCCACGGAATACGGGGTGATTTCCGGCAACAAAGAAGTGTTGGAAAGCCTGCTCACCGCCACCCTGGCGACCCCACACGTGCGCTTTCTGGAGGTCCAGGACAGCACCGACAAAGTCCTGGTGTACGTCGAACAACCCGAGCAAACCCGCAGCCATGCCCAGCAGGTCGAAGTCTTCCAGGCCCCGGTGCGCTTGCAGCGCATCGCCCTGAACAATGATTTCCTGCAGGGCAACAGCCCATCCGTGGAGGCCTCCGGCGAAGATTACCTGGGCCGCGTGATCGTCGGCATGTCCAGTGACGCCTTCAGTCAGCGGCAACAGGAGATTCTGTTCAAGGCCGCGATCCTGGCACTGTTCGCCCTGCTGTTCACCTTCCTGGTGGCGCGCCGGCTGGCGACTAACCTGTCCCGGCCGATCCGCGACATCGGCAACGCGGTCAAGGCCATCCAGCAAGGCGACTACAGCACCCCGCTCCCCATCGTCGATGACGCCGAACTGGGGGCCTTGTCGCGGCACATCAACAACCTGGCCGAGGGTTTGGGGCAAGCCAGCCGCGAACAGCACCAGGCCATGGCGCAGTTGATCAAGACCCGCGAAGAAGCCGAAAAGGCCAACAGCGCCAAGTCCGAATTCCTGGCGATGATGAGCCATGAACTGCGCACGCCCATGAACGGCGTACTGGGCATGCTGCAGTTGTTGGAAACCACCCGCCTGACCGACGAGCAGCACGAGTACACGGCGCTGGCCTCGGAATCCACCGAACACCTGCTGAAGGTGATCAACGACATTCTCGATTTTTCGCGCATCGAACGCTCGGCCCTGGAGCTGGAGCACATCCCGTTCAACCTGGCAGAACTGGTGGGCAGTTGTGCGCAATCGTTCCAGCACAGCGCCGCGCAACGCAAGCTGGGCCTGGACCTGCTGGTCCCGGACGACATGCAGGCCTTGCAGGTCCAGGGCGATCCGACGCGGATACGGCAGATCCTGGTCAACCTGATCGGCAATGCACTGAAATTCACCGAGCAAGGCCGTGTCACCGTGCAATGCCAGTGGCAGGCCCTGGACCACGAACTGCTGTGGTTCACCTGCGCGGTGCGCGACAGTGGCATCGGAATCCCGGCCGAGAGCCTGGAGCGCATGTTCGATGCCTTCCAGCAGGCCGACAATTCGATCTCCCGGCGCTACGGCGGTACCGGCCTGGGTCTGCCGATCGCCCGCACCCTGGCCGAGCGCATGGGCGGGACGCTGCGGGCCCAGAGCGAAGAAGGCCAGGGCTCGGTGTTCACCCTCGAAATCCCGTTGGCCCTGTCGCGCCAGACGCCACCGACCCTGGCGCCGCGCCTGCCCACCGGCAGCGGCGGCGATGGTGAAGGCCGCAACGTATTGCTGGTGGAAGACAATCCGGTCAACCAGACAGTGGTCGAAGCCATGCTGCGCAGCCTGGGCTTCACCGTCAGCATCGCCACCGATGGCGCCCAGGCTGTACGCAGCGCCGAAAGCCTGATTTTCGAAGCGATCCTCATGGATTGCCGATTGCCCATCATCGATGGCTACGAAGCCACGCGGCAGATCCGTCAGTTGCCGGGCTGCGGCGAGGTGCCGATCATCGCCCTGACGGCCAACGCCTTGCAGGGTGACCGCGAAGCCTGCCTCGCGGCGGGCATGAATGATTACCTGGCCAAGCCGTTCAAAAGGAACGACCTGCAGCAGATTCTGCAGCGCTGGGTGAATTAGAACAGGTCACCGGACCATCTGTGACTGGCGTGAAAGGCGAAAGTGCGGCAGTCTTAGGCACCCGAACAAGCCTCGATTGGGGCTTGAATAAAAATTTCAGTGCACAGGTGTACATTCATTTCCCGTGTGCTGTGACTTTCACTACAACGCAATAGTCTATGAGTAGGCTGTCGATTCGAGGCATGAACGCTTCGGTCGGCCGGGAAGATTTGCCCCACCCTGCCGCATGGGACTATTGAGGAGCTCGCATGACCAAACAAAACGCCTTTACCCGGGAAGATCTGCTGCGCTGCAGTCGCGGTGAGCTGTTCGGCCCAGGTAACGCGCAACTGCCCGCCCCGAACATGCTGATGGTGGATCGCATCACCCATATCAGCGAAGAGGGTGGCAAGTACGGCAAAGGTGAATTGGTCGCCGAGCTGGATATCACTCCGGACCTGTGGTTCTTCGCCTGCCATTTCGAAGGTGATCCGGTCATGCCGGGCTGCCTGGGCCTGGACGCCATGTGGCAACTGGTCGGTTTCTTCCTCGGCTGGCAAGGCCTGCCGGGTCGCGGTCGCGCCCTGGGTTCGGGCGAAGTGAAGTTCTTTGGTCAGGTCCTGCCGACCGCCAAGAAAATTACCTATAACATTCATATCAAACGCGTCCTCAAGGGCAAGCTGAACATGGCCATTGCCGATGGTTCGGTTGCCGTGGATGGTCGCGAGATCTACACCGCCGAAGGCCTCCGGGTCGGCGTTTTCACCTCCACTGACAACTTCTAAGGGTTATCCGCATGCGCCGCGTCGTTATCACTGGTCTGGGCATCGTTTCGTGCCTGGGCAATGACAAAGAGACCGTCTCCGCTAACCTGCGTGCAAGTCGCCCTGGCATCCGGTTCAACCCGGAATATGCCGAAATGGGTCTGCGTAGCCAGGTTTCCGGCTCCATTGACCTTCCCCTCGAAGAGCTGATCGATCGCAAGATCTACCGTTTCGTCGGCCACGCGGCGGCTTACGCCTACCTGGCCATGAAGGACGCCATCGCTGACTCCGGCCTGACCGAAGAGCAAGTGTCCAACGTACGTACCGGCCTGATCGCCGGTTCCGGCGGCGCCTCGACCTTGAACCAGATGGAAGCGCTGGACATCCTGCGCGAAAAAGGCGTCAAGCGCGTTGGCCCGTACCGCGTCACGCGGACCATGGGCAGCACCGTTTCGGCCTGCCTGGCTACCCCCTTCAAGATCAAGGGCATCAACTACTCGATCTCCTCCGCCTGCGCTACCAGTGCCCACTGCATCGGGAACGCGGTCGAGCAGATCCAGTTGGGCAAGCAGGACATCGTGTTCGCCGGTGGCGGTGAAGAAGAACATTGGAGCCAATCCTTCCTGTTCGACGCCATGGGCGCGTTGTCCAGCAAGCGCAACGACACGCCGGAAAAAGCTTCCCGCGCCTACGACGCCGACCGTGACGGCTTCGTCATCGCCGGCGGTGGCGGCATGGTCGTGGTCGAGGAACTGGAACACGCCCTGGCCCGCGGTGCGAAAATCTACGCCGAAATCGTTGGCTACGGCGCCACATCCGACGGTTACGACATGGTCGCACCAAGCGGTGAAGGCGCCGTGCGCTGCATGCAGATGGCCATGGCCACTGTCGATGCCCCGATCGACTACCTGAACACCCACGGCACCTCGACCCCAGTGGGCGACGTGATGGAAATGAAGGGCGTACGGGAAGTGTTCGGCGACAAGGCGCCAGCCATCAGCTCCACCAAGAGCCTGTCGGGTCACTCCCTGGGCGCCGCCGGTGTTCACGAAGCGATCTACTGCATCCTGATGATGGAAGGCAACTTCATGGCCGGTTCCGCCAACATCGACGAGCTGGACCCAGAAGTGGCCGATCTGCCAATTCTGACCAAGACTCGCGAAAACGCCACCATCAATACCGTGATGAGCAACAGCTTCGGCTTCGGCGGCACCAACGCCACCCTGGTACTGAAGCGCTGGCAGGGCAAGTAAGCCCCGCCGTTACGCTGCACACGAAAACGCCCCGACTGGTTCGGGGCGTTTTTTTTGCGCCTGCTCAATCACACCGCAGTTCCATGTGGGGTCTGCGGTGAATGGAACTCAGCGCACCACAAACCGCTGCTGCGTCAGCAGCCGATCGCCCTGGAACACCATGAACCGCCACTCTCCCGGCACCACTTCGTGGCTTTCGGTGAATTCGTAGGCCATGACATCCTGAGGCGCGCCGGGCACCAGTTTCTGGATGACCTCGAACTTGTCGTGGCGCACGCCATCGGGGGTACGGATACCGGGAGTGAAGTACAACAGGGTCAACGGCTGGTCATCCGCGACCTTGCCGGCCAACTGGTAGCGCATGCCGAACTTGGTGCCCAGCTTCGCCGGCACGCTCTCGGTCTGGCGGATCTGCTCATTGCTGCGACGCAGAACCCGCTCTCCCGATTGCAGTTCGGCTTGCGGCCCTTCGAAAACACCGTACTCCACCGGGCCTTCGACACGGACTTCGGCCTGTGCCAGGCCGCAGGTCAACCACAGCGCGACCAGTGCGCTTGAACGGGTGAGGTGCATAGTGCGCTCCTTGATTGAGATGAGCGCGAGGGTATGACGCGGGAGTGACAGGCTGATGACAAACCCTGCCCACCGATAATCCCGTGGCGAGGGAGCTTGCTCCCGCTCGACTGCGCAGCAGTCGCCAGATTTGGGGCTACTGCGTAGCCCAGCGGGAGCAAGCTCCCTCGCCACAAAAGCGGACTTAGCGGGCCACTGAGCGCGGCAATACCGAAAGAAAGTTATCCCGCGCCACCTTCCGCGCCACGTCTTCGGGCAAGGCATCGAGGAACGGATCGAAACCGCGCAACTCCTTACCAAACTTGTTGAAACGTCCTACCACGTCCGACCCCACCATGAAACGCTCCGGAAAGCGCTCTACCAGGCGTACCCACTCCTGCCGAGGCTTACCCGCCTCGTCCAGCAAGTACGGCGTGAGCACGCTCCAGGACAGGTCTATGTACAGATTGGGATAGGCCTCGAGCATGCGGGTCAGGGTCGGCAACAGAAAATCCAAGCGGGTCTGGTGGCGATGGATTTCCATGCTGGTACCGGCGTGGGCCCAGATGAAGCGCGTGTGCGGATGATTGCGCAACGGCTCCTCGATTTCCGCCAGGTACAGCGGATTTTTCTCACGCTTGGAAGTGATGTTGGAATGCAACATCACCGGCAAGTCGTTCTCGGCCGCCAAGTGATAGATCCGCGTCATGGCTTCGTTGTTGGCCCGCGGGGTGTCGCCCGAGGTCAGCGCAGTCAGGTCGTCATGGCGGGTGAACACCTCGCCGATGCCTTGCCACAAACCCGGGTAGAGATCGAGCATGCGCTGGATATGGGCGGCGGAGTTCTTGTCGTTGGGATTGAAGCCCGACAGGAATGGATGAAAGTGCCGGCGCTGCTCGTCGGTCAGCTTGCTCACCGCCGCGGCGACAATCACGTCGGTGGCGCTGTACCAATAGGCATCGGCATCGTCACCGGCGTAATAACGAGGACGCTTGGGCTCGTCTTCATGCCATTTCTTGGCCACTGGCACACCGGAAATCATCACATGCTCGATGCGATTGTCCGCCATCGCCTGGAGCAACTTGGGCATGCCGGCGGTTTCCTGGAAGAAATCGACGTAATGCAGGTGCGCATCGCTGTAGGCATATTCGCGAGCCGCGGCACCGCTACTCGAAACAACCAGCAGCCAGGCAAAGATCAAACGGGTCAAAGGCACGGGCAGTCTCCAGAAGCCATGAGCAACATAGACCCCCACCGTCCCGCTGGGGTTCAAGGCGTATCTGCCGCGCCTGCCGACGACGGGTTATGCTTCATGCAACCGTTGTTCAACCTGGAAAACAACATGACCACTCCCCTGACCGTTCGCCCCCGCGCCGAAGATGTCGAAGGCCAGCCGATTCTTCGCCCACTGCCGTCCGCCAAATGCCGCAGCGTCGGGCCTTTCGTGTTCTTTGATCACATGCTGCAAACCACCTACCCGGCGGGCAAAGGCATGAACATCCGCCAACATCCGCATATCGGCCTGTCCACCCTCACCTACCTGTTCGAAGGAAAACTCCAGCACAAGGACAGCCTGGGTTCCGACCAGGTGGTGGACGCCGGGGAGGTCAGTTGGATGACCTCAGGCAGCGCCATCGCCCATGTCGAGCGCACCCCCGAGTCATCGCTGGGCAGCGCGTTCGTCATGCATGGGTTGCAAGTCTGGCTGGCCTCGCCCAAGGCCCACGAACAAGGCCCCGGGCACTACAGCCATCACCCGGCACACAGCCTGCCCGTCAGCGAGAACCTGGGGGTCAGCATCCGGATGATCGCCGGGTCGGGCTTTTGCCTGGAATCGCCGGTGCCGGTGCTGTCGCCGACGCTTTACGCCGAACTGAACCTGCAGACCGCGACGACCTTGCTGATTCCCACCGAGCATGAAGAACGGGCGCTGTATGTGTTGAGCGGCGAGGCGTCGCTGGACGGCGAGCCGGTGGAACCCCACTCGTTGGTGATACTGCCAAGCGGGGAAGAAATGACGCTGTTTGCAGAGAGCGACTGCCATGCCGTGCTGTTCGGCGGTGCGCCCCTGGACGGACCGCGCCGGATGAACTGGAATTTCGTCTCCAGCGACCCGGCACGGATCGACGATGCCCGTCGACGCTGGGCAGCCGGGGACTGGCCGACCGTGCCTGGGGAAAGTGAGCGGATCGAGTTGCCCTAGATTCACAACATCCCGTGGCGAGGGAGCTTGCTCCCGCTCGGTTGCGCAGCAACCGCAGAAAAAACGGGGCCGCTACGCAGCCCAGCGGGAGCAAGCTCCCTCGCCACGGGGTTTGCTTGAAGCACTCAGCCCTTGAACACTTCATCCAGCAAGTTATGCATCGACCGGAACGCCCGCCCGGCGACCTTGGCGTTGTACATCATCTTGCCCGGCACATTGGCCTGCGGGTCGGTGAACGAATGCACTGCACCGCCATAGCTCAGCAATTGCCAATCCACCCCGGCGGCGTTCATTTCGTCTTCGAAGGCCGGTAACTGCTCTTTGGGCACCAGCGGGTCCGAGGCGCCGTGCATGACCAATACCGCGCCCTTGATGTTCTGCGCATCGGCCGGGTTCGGTGTATCCAGGGTGCCGTGGAAGGAAATCGCCGCCTTCAGCGGTGCGCCGCTGCGGGCCAGTTCCAGAGCGCAGCAGCCACCGAAGCAAAAGCCGAACGTGGCCAGCCTGGAAGCGTCGACCTGTGCTTCGTCCTGGCTCTGCAGTTGCTCGAGCGCCGCCTGCATGCGCTTGCGCAACAATGCCCGGTCGTTCTTGAGGGGCATCATCGCCGCTCCCGCCTCATCGGCATTGCTCGGGCGGACCGTCTGCCCGTACAGGTCGGCGATCAACACCACATAACCGTTGGCCGCCACCGATCTGGCGATGTCCTCGGCCCCCGCCCCTACGCCCATCCAATTCGGCGCCATCAGCAACCCCGGGCGCGAGCCCTGCTGGCTAATGTCGAAGGCCAGGCGGCCTTCATAGGTTTGACCTTCAATCTGATAGACCAGCGAACGAACCGTAACCTGACTCATGACGGACTCCTCTTCAATCGGAACACCAGAAATGAAAAAACCCGCCGAAGCGGGTTTTTCCTGCACGTGATTAAGCTGACAGTTCAACCAACAGCTTGTTCAGGCGACGCACATACGCCGCCGGGTCCTTCAGGCTGTCGCCAGCCGCCAGGGCCGCTTGGTCGAACAGGATGTGCGACAGATCGCCGAAACGCTCTTCGCTCTGCTCGTTGTCAAGTTTTTCCACCAGCGGGTGGGCCGGGTTGAATTCGAAGATCGGCTTGGAATCCGGGACTTTCTGGCCGCTGGCTTCGAGGATCTGGCGCATTTGCAGGCCCAGGTCCTGCTCACCGATGGCCAGGATCGCCGGGGAATCGGTCAGGCGGTGCGAGACGCGCACTTCACTGACAGCATCGCCCAGGGCGGTCTTGATCCGCTCGACCAGACCTTCCTTGCTCTTGGCGACTTCTTCGGCGGCTTTCTTGTCTTCTTCCGAATCCAGGTTGCCGAGGTCCAGGTCACCACGGGCCACGTCGACAAAGCTCTTGCCGTCGAACTCGTTGAGGTAGCTCATCAGCCACTCGTCGATGCGGTCGGTCAGCAGCAGCACTTCGATGCCTTTCTTGCGGAAGACTTCCAGGTGCGGGCTGTTCTTGACCTGTGCATACGTTTCACCGGTCAGGTAGTAGATCTTGTCCTGGCCTTCCTTGGCGCGGGCCAGGTAATCGGCCAGGCCTACGACTTGTTCGCCATCGTCACCCTGGGTCGAGGCAAAGCGCAGCAGACCGGCGATCTTTTCTTTGTTGGCGAAGTCCTCGGCCGGGCCCTCTTTCATGACCTGGCCGAAGTTTTTCCAGAAGCTCTTGTACTGCTCGGGCTCGTTCTTCGCCAGTTTTTCCAGCATGTCCAACACACGCTTGGTCAGCGCCGACTTCATGGAGTCGATGATCGGATCTTTCTGCAGGATTTCCCGCGACACGTTCAGCGACAGGTCGTTGGAATCCACCACACCCTTGATGAAACGCAGGTACAGCGGCAGGAACGACTCGGCCTGGTCCATCACGAACACACGCTGGACATACAGCTTCAGACCGCGTGGCGCTTCGCGCTGGTACAGGTCGAACGGCGCACGGGCCGGCACGTACAGCAGCGAGTTGTACTCCAGCTTGCCTTCAACCTTGTTGTGGCTCCAGCTCAGCGGGTTCTCGTAATCGTGGGCGATGTGCTTGTAGAACTCCTGGTATTCCTCGTCTTTCACTTCGGTGCGCGGACGGGTCCACAGGGCACTGGCGCGGTTGACCGTTTCCCATTCCACTTCAGGCTTTTCTTCGCCTTCGGCAGCGGTGACTTCCTTCGGCAGCTCAATCGGCAGCGCGATGTGGTCGGAGTACTTCTTGATGATGTTGCGCAGGCGCCAGCCATCGGCGAACTCGTCTTCGCCAGACTTGAGGTGCAGCACAATGCGGGTGCCGCGATCGGCCTTGTCGACGGTGGCGACTTCAAACTCGCCCTCGCCCTTGGACGACCAGTGCACGCCTTCGCTCGCAGCGAGGCCGGCACGGCGGCTGAACACTTCGACCTGGTCGGCCACGATGAACGCGGAATAGAAACCGACGCCGAACTGGCCGATCAGGTGGGAATCTTTCTTCTGGTCGCCGGACAGGTTCTTCATGAAGTCGGCGGTGCCGGACTTGGCGATGGTGCCCAGGTGCGTGATCACCTCTTCGCGGCTCATGCCGATGCCGTTGTCTTCGAGGGTGACGGTTTTTGCGTCCTTGTCGAAGCTCACACGGATTTTCAGCTCAGCGCCGCCTTCCAGCAATTCAGGCTTGGAAAGGGCTTCGAAACGTAATTTGTCGACAGCGTCAGAGGCGTTCGAAATCAACTCGCGAAGGAAAATTTCCTTATTGGAATACAGCGAGTGAATCATCAGGTGCAGCAGTTGCTTCACCTCGGTCTGGAAGCCCAGGGTTTCCTTTTGAGTTTCCACGCTCATGGTCATCAAACTCCAAGTGGATGGTGGTGTCCGCCTCGCTGAGATTGGCGGCGGGATGTCCTCAAGGTGGGGGCAACGCTGATGATTTCAAGGGCGATCCGGTTTTGACGGTTCCTGGATCTTGAAATGGGCCCGGGCAGTGGCGATGGGTTCGGCCTCGACGTCTTGCCAGGCGGTGATCGCGACGTTGGCGACCCGCCGGCCCTGGCGCCAGACCTGGCATTTGGCGTAGGTGTCGCGAAACTGTCCGGTGCGCAGGTAATCCAGGGAGAAATCGATGATTTTCGGTATGCCCGGCGTACCCGTGGCGATCAACAGATGCACGGCAGCGGCCAGTTCCATGAAACCGGCGATGACCCCACCGTGGATGGCCGGCAGTAAAGGGTTACCAATGTTGTCTTTGTTGGCTGGCAGGCGAAACAACAAGTCGTCGCCCTGGCGCGTGCATTCGACGCCGATGAGTTGGGCATAGGGAATCGAGGCGAGCAGCAGCGCGTAGTCGCCCTGCTCGCAGGCACGGCGCAGTTGTTCCTGGAGGATATCGGTCATGGCTGGCCCACAGCGGTCATCGGACCGCCCTTCCCCATTCCCCTGGCATGCTGGCCCAGGCGCATGAAGGTGCCCACCACATGGGCGATGGGTTGCTCGGGATCGTCCTGGTAGGCGAAACCCCGGGTGAAGATCACGTCCGGGGTCACCCGATAGCATTGGGCGAAGCCGTAGACATCCTTGTGGGGCTCGGCAGCGTGCATGTAGTCGATCCGCAGGTCGAGGGTGGGACAGACTTCGAATTGCGGCAGCACACACAGGGTCGACATACCACAGGCGGTGTCCATCAATGAGGTCAACGCCCCGCCATGGATGATGCCCGTCAGGGGATTGCCGACGATTTGCGGGCTGAACGGCAGGATGACCGTCAGCCCGTCACGACTGGCACTGTGCAACTTCAAGCCCAGCACCTGGCAATGCCTGAGTGCGGATAAAAAACGTGTGGCACGCTCAAAAACGGGGTCTTCGGCCATTCGATCAACGCTCCAATGAGTGACGAGACCTGACAACAGGCGCGATGCACAAAGTTCCATTGCAGTGCAAAGTTATATATCTGTTACGCAACAGGAACTTAATCCGAGGGGTGGCGTTCAAAAGGCCAGTAGTTATTTCCATAAGGAGAAACACCCCATGCGTAAGACTTTTGCTATTGCCTTGATGTTGGCCGCTTCCCTCGGCCTCGCTGCCTGCGATAAAAAATCCGAGGACAAAGCTCAAGATGCCCAACAACACGCTGAGCAAGCTCAGCAAGACATGAACAAAGCACAGGATAAAGTGAACGACGCGGCGAAAGAACAGGCCGAAGCCGCCAAAGCTCAGTCTGAATCGAACAGTGCCGCCCAGCAGGAAGCACCTGCTACCGCGCCCAAATCCAACTGATACGGTTTTAGCAGTAAAGGAAAACCCGCCTGATGCGGGTTTTCTTTTGCCTGCGATTTGGCGGCACCGCCTGTCAGGCCGCTTCCTTGCCCACCTCGGACACTGGCGCTTCGGTGGGGGTATAGACCATCACGTCCAGTACATCGGAGTGAAACTCGCGCTGATACAGCACGAACACCACGCCAGCACTCATCAACATGAATAACCAGGGGCTGACGAACCACGCCAACATGGTCATGCCGAAATAATAGGAACGCAGGCCAAAGTTGAACTGGTTGGCGGCCATGGAAATGACCCGCGCAGCCCTTAGTGCAAAGGCCTTGCGCTCCTGCTCCGACACATGCCGCTCACCAATCATCGGCGCTGAGCCAATCAGCACCGCCGCGAAGTTGTACTGGCGCATGCACCAACTGAACGTGAAGAACGCATACACGAACACCAACGCCAGGCACAGCAACTTGACCTCCGCCATGCCCTGGGACGCCTGCTGCACCAAGGGTATGTCCGCCAGCAACGACACCGCCCGATCGGACGCCCCGAGTACCGTCAGGATACCGGCCAGGATGATCAATGTGCTGGAGGCGAAGAAGGATGCGTTGCGCTCCAGGTTGCCGATCACGCTGGCATCGGCGATACGGTTCTCACGCAGCAGCATGCGGCGCATCCAGTCTTCGCGGTACAGGTGCATCACGCTGGCCAGGCACGCCGTGTCGCGCGCCTTCCAGGTGGCATAACGGGTGTAGCCCGCCCAGCAGATGATGAACCAGGCGGCGGCAAGCAGGTGGATCAGGTTGGCTTGGATGAATGACATTCGATTTCCTGTATGTCTAAAAACATGACGTCTAAAGCCAGACTTGCCTTGAAATGCCGACCTGTGGGAGCAAGCTCCCACAAGGTTTTGTGCAAGCCTTTCAAGACACTGCTTCGACGTTAGCCCACGGAAAAAGACACTGCACTCAAAAAAAATGCCCCGTATCGATTGATACGGGGCATTTCGGTTCTTGCCGATGAATCTGCCTGTAGCCGCTTAAGCCAACGCTTCGCTGCGCTTGCCCAGCAGGCGATCGCACACCACCGCGACCGCCAGGGTCATCACCGAAGGCACCAGCCAGGCCAGGCCCTGCTCGCTCAGCGGCAGGTGGGCCAGTTGCGTCGGCATCCAGTCTGCCAGGCCGGCGCCCTTGAGCGCGTCGATCAGGCCAAACAGGAACGACACCAGCATCACCGGACCAACGATGCGCCCCTGCTCGTGCCAGAAATCCTTGCAGAAGCTCAGGGCCACCAGGGCGATGCACGGTGGATAGATCGCGGTGAGGACCGGAATCGAGAACGCGATCAGCTTGGTCAGGCCCAGGTTGGACACCAGCAGCGAAAACGCCGCCAGGATCACCACCAGGGTCTTGTAGGACAGCGGCAGGACACGGCTGAAGTACTCGGCGCAGGCGCAGGTCAGGCCGACTGCGGTCACCAGGCACGCCAGGGAGATGAGTACGGCGAGGAAGCCACTGCCCAGGCTGCCGAAGGTGTGTTGCACGTAGGCATGCAGCACAGCGGCGCCGTTGGTCGCCCCTGCGGCCACCTCATGGCTGCCGGAACCGAGGCGGAACAGGCTGACGTAGACCAGCGCCAGGCCCACCCCGGCGATCAGCCCGGCGATGATCGCATAGCGGGTGATCAAGGCCGGCGACTCGACGCCCCGGGAACGGATCGCGTTGACGATGACAATGCCGAACACCAAGGCGCCCAGGGTATCCATGGTCAGGTAGCCGTTGATGAATCCTTGGGAGAACGGCGCCGCGATGTACTCGGGGGTCGCCACGCCGATATCACCCGCGGGCAAGGCAAACGCCGCGATGCCGAGCACGGCCAGGGCGATGATCTTCAGTGGCGCGAGAAAGCGCCCGACGGTGTCCAGCAGGCGGCCCGGGTAGAGCGAGATGAAAAACACCAGCAGGAAATACGCGGCGCTATACAGGAACAGCGCCAGCGGGCTTTCGCCAGTCAATGGCGCCAAACCGACTTCGAACGAAACGGTGGCGGTACGCGGCGTGGCGAACAACGGGCCGACGGCCAGGTAGCACACCGCCGCCAGCAACCCGCCGGCGACCTTGCCGATAGGGCTGCTCAAGGCGTCCATCGCACCGCCCACCTTGGCCAGTGCAACCACCGTGATGACTGGCAGACCAACCGCCGTGATCAAAAAGCCCAGCGCCGCCATCCAGACATGAGGCCCGGACTGCAAACCGACGATAGGCGGGAAGATGATGTTACCGGCCCCGACGAACAGGGCAAATGTCATGAAACCAAGCGCCAGGATGTCCTGGCCTTTCAACACTTTCATTAAGGAAACCACACTACTGAATCGGAATTTAGAGAGGGATTTCCCTTATGGGTGAGGGAAATGCTGCCGATCCGTATGGGACCGACCCGTTTAGCGCGGCGCTTCCTTGTGGGCAGCGGTCGCAAAAATGGCTGCTAGCCTAACGAATTTAGCGAAAAAACGCACTGTTAAGGGGCGAACTATCCGATGCACGACGTTCGCGTGTCGCGTTTACATATCTATTTTTCCGACTCGCGCTTGTTGCATAGGAAGCAACAGGATCCTGTTTGGGCTGGGTACATGTTGAACCCTGTGGCGAGGGAGCTTGCTCCCGCTGGGCTGCGAAGCAGCCCCCATACAGGCGACCGTATTCATTCAGACAAAATGCGTTGCGTGGTTTACGACTGCTTCGCAGCCGAGCGGGAGCAAGCTCCCTCGCCACAAGAGCCGCCACAACACATGAATTCTCAAGGGCCAGAAACGACAAAGGCCACCCGAAGGTGGCCTTTGTTGCTGGAACAAAAAGTCAGCCGAAGCTTACTTCTTCATTTCCCAGCCAGTCAGCTCGGCCAGGGCCTTGCCGATGTCTGCCAGCGAACGCACGGTTTTCACGCCTGCGTCTTGCAATGCAGCGAATTTCTCGTCTGCAGTGCCTTTGCCGCCAGAGATGATTGCGCCAGCATGGCCCATGCGCTTGCCCGGAGGAGCAGTCACACCAGCGATGTAGGAAACAACCGGCTTGGTCACGTTGGCCTTGATGTAGGCAGCCGCTTCTTCTTCAGCCGAACCGCCGATCTCACCGATCATGACGATCGCTTCGGTCTTCGGGTCTTCCTGGAACAGCTTCAGGATGTCGATGAAGTTCGAGCCTGGGATCGGGTCACCGCCGATGCCGACGCAAGTCGACTGACCGAAACCGGCGTCAGTGGTCTGCTTCACAGCTTCGTAGGTCAGGGTGCCGGAACGGGAAACGATACCGACCTTGCCTGGCAAGTGAATGTGACCTGGCATGATGCCGATCTTGCATTCGCCTGGAGTGATCACGCCTGGGCAGTTAGGGCCGATCAGGGTGATACCCAGCTCGTCGCACTTGACCTTGGCTTCCAGCATGTCGATGGTCGGGATGCCTTCGGTGATGCAGACGATCAGCTTGATGCCGCCGAACGCTGCTTCAAGGATGGAGTCCTTGCAGAAAGGAGCTGGAACGTAGATCACGCTGGCGGTGGCGCCAGTGGCGGCTACAGCGTCTTTCACGGTGTTGAACACTGGCAGGCCCAGGTGCTCGGTGCCGCCCTTGCCTGGTGTTACGCCGCCAACCATCTTGGTGCCGTATTCCAGGGCTTGCTGGGTGTGGAAACTACCTTGCGAACCGGTAATGCCCTGGCAGATAACCTTGGTGTCTTTATTGATCAGGACGCTCATTATTTGCCCTCCGCAGCTTTAACGACTTGTTGAGCAGCGTCGGTCAGGCTGGTAGCAGCGATGATGTTCAAACCGCTTTCTGCCAGTACTTTAGCGCCCAGCTCAGCGTTGTTGCCTTCAAGGCGAACAACAACCGGGATTTTCACGCCAACTTCTTTCACGGCGCCGATGATGCCTTCGGCAATCATGTCGCAGCGAACGATGCCGCCGAAGATGTTGACCAGTACTGCAGCGACGTTAGTGTCGGACAGGATGATCTTGAACGCTTCGGTTACGCGTTCCTTGGTAGCACCACCGCCCACGTCGAGGAAGTTGGCTGGCTTGCCGCCATGCAGGTTGACGATGTCCATGGTACCCATGGCCAGGCCGGCACCGTTGACCATGCAGCCGATGTTGCCTTCCAGGGCTACGTAGTTCAGTTCGAACTTGGCAGCGTGCGCTTCGCGCGGATCGTCTTGCGACGGATCGTGGAAAGTCTTCAGCTTAGGCTGACGGTACATGGCGTTGGCGTCGATGTTGATCTTGGCATCGAGGCAGTGCAGGTCGCCGTCGGCCTTGATCACCAGCGGGTTCACTTCCAGCAGGGCCAGGTCGTGGTCCTGGAACAGCTTGGCCAGACCTACGAAGATCTTGGCGAATTGAGTGACCTGCTTGCCTTCCAGGCCCAGCTGGAATGCCAGCTCGCGACCCTGGAATGGCTGGGCGCCAACCAGTGGATCGATGGTGGCCTTGAGGATTTTCTCAGGGGTGTCGTGAGCGATTTTCTCGATGTCCACGCCACCTTCGGTGGAAGCCATGAACACGATGCGGCGGCTCGAACGGTCAACGACAGCGCCCAGGTACAGCTCTTTAGCGATATCAGTGCACGATTCAACCAGGATCTTGGTGACTGGCTGACCGTTGGCGTCAGTCTGGTAAGTCACCAGACGCTTGCCCAGCCACTGCTGTGCGAAGGCTTTGGCGTCTTCTTTGCTGCGAACCAGCTTGACGCCGCCCGCTTTACCGCGACCACCGGCGTGAACCTGGGCTTTGACAACCCATTCGCTGCCGCCGATTTTGTCGCAAGCTTCTGCTGCCGCTTCCGGGGTGTCTACCGCGTAACCGGTGGATACTGGCAGGCCGTACTCAGCGAACAGCTGCTTACCCTGATACTCGTGAAGATTCATGCTTATTACCGTCTTCGTTAGGTACTGCGCATTCGGTGCTGCACCGTTCTGGTGCCGCACCACCTGTGACTGCTGCTTGCGTAGCGTTCCGGTGAACCGGTGCCGCTACGCAAGGCTGCGTCCAGCGGATATTCCGCGGTGAGTCTTGCTCGCAAGGCTCACGACGGGCCATACCGCCGTGGTTTCTTATTGTCTATTAACGCTTCTTGCGGTTGGCCACGTGGATGGCGCCGCCATTTACGGCCAGGGCCGCTTCGTGCAAGGCTTCGGACAGGGTCGGATGGGAGAAGACCATCATGCCCAGATCTTCAGCGCTGGTGCCGAATTCCATGCCGATCGCGCCTTGCTGTACCAGCTCGGCAGCGCTCGGGCCAATGACGTGAACGCCCAATACGCGATCCGTCTTGGCATCGGCGATGACTTTCACAAAACCACCGGTATCGTTGGCTGCCATGGCACGGCCACTGGCTGCAAACGGGAAGGTGCCGACGTTAACTTCAACGCCTTCGGCTTTCAAGGCCTGCTCGGTCTTGCCGACCCATGCGATTTCCGGGTGGGTGTAGATAACCGAAGGGATCAGGTCGTAGTTCATCTGGGCTTTGTGGCCCTTGATGCGCTCGACGACCATGATGCCTTCCTCGGACGCCTTGTGCGCCAGCATCATGCCGCGAACCACGTCACCGATGGCGAAGACGCCCGGTACTGCGGTTGCGCACTGGTCGTCGACGGCAATGAAGCCGCGCTCGTCAATTTCCACGCCGCTATCGGCAGCCAGCAGATCGGTGGTCACCGGACGACGGCCGACCGCAACGATCAGCTTGTCGAAAGTGATGGTCTGTTCGCCATTGGCGTCGGTGTAGGTCACTACGACTTCTTCGCCGTTGACCTTCGAACCGGTCACGCGAGCGCCCAGCTTGATGTCCAGGCCCTGTTTGGTCAGGGTTTTCAGCGCTTCCTTGGAAACTGCAGTGTCAGCGGCCATCAGGAAGGTGTCGAGGGCTTCCAGTACGGTCACTTGCGCACCCAGGCGCGACCATACCGAACCCAGCTCAAGGCCGATCACGCCGGCGCCGATCACGCCCAGGCGTTTTGGCACGCTCTGGAATTCCAGGGCACCGGTGGAATCGACGATCACGTTCTGGTCGACCGGAGCCGGTGGAATGTCGATCGGACGCGAGCCTGGCGCCAGGATGACGTTTTCGGCTTCGATCACTTCAACCGAGCCGTCTGGCTTGGTCACTTCGACTTTCTTGCCCATCAGCAGCTTGCCGTGGCCCTGGATCGAAGTCACGCCGTTGGCCTTGAACAGGGTGGCAACACCCGAGGTCAGGCCTTTGACGATGTTAGCTTTGCGACCAACCATGGCAGGCACGTCAATGGTGACATTTTCGCGGTTGACACCGCCAATACCGTGAATGGCCAAGCCGTCTTGCGCTTCGTGGAACTTCCAGGAGCTGTCCAGCAGCGCCTTGGAGGGAATGCAACCGACGTTCAGGCAAGTACCGCCAAGGGCCAGCTTGCCCTCTTTGTCGGTGTATTTCTCGATGCAGGCAGTGGTGAGGCCCAGTTGCGCAGCCTTGATGGCCGCTACGTAGCCGCCAGGGCCCGCACCAATCACTACCACGTCGAATTTCTGAGTCATGAGTCATTCCTTTTCGAATCAAACCGAACGGTCACTTGTGGTGACCGTCGTGGGACGAAACCGGTTGTTTCAGCAAGAGGCCGGTCACAACAGACCGGCCCTCGCGGCGAAAATCAGATATCCAGCAGCAGACGAGCCGGATCTTCAAGCAGGTTCTTGATGGTTACCAGGAACGTCACGGCTTCTTTACCGTCGATCAGGCGGTGATCGTAGGACAGCGCCAGGTACATCATCGGACGAATCACGACCTGACCATTGATCGCCATAGGACGCTGCAGAATGTTGTGCATGCCCAGGATAGCCGCTTGCGGCGGGTTGACGATCGGGGTCGACATCATCGAACCGAATGTACCACCGTTGGTGATGGTGAACGTACCGCCGGTCATCTCTTCGATGGACAGCTTGCCGTCACGGGCCTTCTTGCCGAAGGTGGCGATGCCGCCTTCGATTTCGGCCAGGCTCATCAGTTCGGCGTTACGCAGTACTGGAACCACCAGGCCACGGTCGCTGGAAACAGCAACACCGATATCGGCGTAGCCGTGGTAGACGATGTCCGAACCGTCGATCGACGCGTTGACGGCCGGGAAGCGTTTCAGCGCTTCGGTGGCAGCCTTGACGAAGAACGACATGAAGCCCAGGCGTACGCCGTTGTGGGACTTCTCGAACAGATCCTTGTACTTCGAACGCAGGGCCATGACTTCGGTCATGTCGACTTCGTTGAAGGTGGTCAGCATCGCCATGTTCGACTGGGCTTCAACCAGACGCTTGGCCACGGTAGCGCGAACGCGGGTCATCGGAACGCGTTTTTCAACACGGTCACCGGCAGCGAACACCGGCGCGGCAGCGGCAGGCGCAGCAGCCTTGGCCGGAGCAGCGGCTGGCGCGGCTTTCTTGGCGGCAACGGCGGCAACCACGTCTTCCTTGGTCACGCGACCACCCTTGCCGGTGCCGGCAACGGAGGCGATGTTGATGCCGTTCTCTTCGGCGATCTTGCGCGCAGCAGGCGCTGCAACTGGATCGTCTTCACCGTCGGCAGCTGGAGCAGCAGCCTGGGCAGCGGCAGGAGCAGCAGCGGCCGCCGGGGCAGCGGCAGCAGCACCGCCCTCCACGATGGAGCCCAGCACTTCGGCCGACAGAACGGTCTCGCCTTCGCCCTTGACGATGGCACCCAGGACGCCGTCAGCCTCGGCCAGTACTTCCAGCACGACTTTGTCGGTTTCGATGTCGACGATCAGTTCGTCGCGCTTGACCGCATCGCCCGGTTTTTTGTGCCAGGTGGCAATGGTGCCATCGGCAACCGATTCCGGGAAAGTGGGGGCTTTGATCTCGATAGCCATTATCTGTGGTTCCTTAAATTCGGTTTCAGGTGCGCGAAGGCGTTAAACGGTAAAGGCATCTTGCAGCAGTTTTTCCTGCTGCTCGGCGTGCATCGACGCATAACCACACGCAGGTGCAGCGGACGCATCACGGCCGGCATATTCAAGACCCAGGGCCTTGTTATGGTTGCCAATGCTGCGACGCAGGTGATGCTGGCTGCTGTACCACGCGCCTTGGTTCATCGGTTCTTCCTGACACCACACCACATGGGTGAGGTTGGTGTAAGGCGCGATGGCCTCCATCAGGTCTTCTTCCGGGAACGGGTAAAGCTGCTCGATACGCACGATGGCGATGTCTTCGCGGCCTTCGGCACGACGTTTTTCCAGCAGGTCGTAGTAGACCTTGCCGCTGCACAGGACCAGGCGAGTGACCTTCGCCGCGTCCAGGGTGTCGATTTCCGAAATAACGGTCTGGAACGAGCCTTCGGCCAGATCTTCGAGCGTGGAGATCGCCAGCTTGTGACGCAGCAGCGACTTCGGTGTCAGCACGATCAGCGGCTTGCGCAGCGGACGGATGACCTGACGACGCAGCAGGTGGTAGATCTGTGCCGGCGTGGTCGGTACGCAGACCTGGACGTTGTGCTCGGCACACAGTTGCAGGTAACGCTCCAGACGTGCCGACGAGTGCTCCGGCCCCTGCCCTTCATAACCGTGCGGCAACAGCATGGTCAGACCGCAGAGACGGCCCCACTTGTGCTCGCCGCTGGTGATGAACTGGTCGACCACCACCTGGGCACCGTTGGCGAAGTCGCCGAACTGGGCTTCCCAGATCACCAGCGCATTCGGCTCGGTGGTGGAGTAGCCATATTCGAACGCCAGGACGGCTTCTTCGGACAGCAACGAATCGTACAGGTCGAAACGTGGCTGGCCCTTGTACAGGTGTTGCAGCGGGATGTAGGTGCTGGCGTCTTTCTGGTTGTGCAGCGCCGCGTGGCGGTGCGAGAAAGTGCCGCGGCCTACGTCCTGGCCGGTGATGCGCACTGGGTGACCTTCGAACGCCAGGGTCGCGTACGCCATGGTTTCGGCATAACCCCAGTTGATCGGCAGGCCGCCGGCTTGCATCTTCTGCCGGTCTTCGTAGATTTTCGCGACCTGGCGCTGAACCACGAAGCCGTCCGGGATTTCCAGCAGCTTGGCGGACAGTTCCTGCAGGGTCTTGAGGTCGAAACGGGTGTCGTGACGCGCGGTCCAGGCGTGGCCCAGGTATGGACGCCAGTCCACGAACAGCTCTTTGTTCGGCTCTTTGACCAGGCTTTTTACAACGTGCAGGCCATTGTCCAGGGCATTGCGATATTCATCGACTTTTTCCTGGACGCGCGCTGCATCCAGCACACCGCTCTGGGTCAGGCGCTCGGCATACAGCTCACGGGTGGTGCGCTGCTTGGCGATCTGCTGGTACATCAGAGGCTGGGTGCCGCTTGGCTCGTCGGCCTCGTTGTGGCCGCGACGACGGTAGCAGACCAGGTCGATCACCACGTCGCGCTTGTACTGCATGCGGTAGTCGATGGCCAACTGGGTCACGAACAGTACGGCTTCCGGGTCATCGCCATTCACATGGAGAATCGGCGCCTGGATCATCTTCGCAACGTCGGTGCAGTACTCGGTGGAACGCGAGTCTTCCGGGTTGCTGATGGTGAAGCCGACCTGGTTGTTGATCACCAGGTGGATGGTACCGCCCGTCTTGAAGCCGCGGGTCTGCGACATCTGGAAGGTTTCCATGACCACGCCCTGACCTGCGAACGCAGCGTCACCGTGGATGGAAATCGGCAGGACCTTTTCACCGGTCGGATCGTTGCGACGATCCTGGCGAGCACGGACCGAACCCTCGACCACCGGGGAAACGATTTCCAGGTGGGATGGGTTGAAGGCCATGGCCAGGTGCACTTCGCCACCTGTGGTCATCACGTTGGACGAGAAGCCCTGGTGGTATTTCACGTCACCGGAACCCAGCTCGACCTTCTTCTTGCCTTCGAACTCGTCGAACAGCTCGCGCGGGTTCTTGCCGAAGGTATTGACCAGCACGTTCAGGCGACCACGGTGGGCCATGCCAATGACAACTTCCTTGGTGCCGTAGGAACCCGAACGCTGGATCAGCTCGTCCAGCAGCGGGATCAGGCTTTCGCCACCTTCCAGGCCGAAACGCTTGGTGCCCGGGTATTTGGTGCCCAGGTACTTTTCCAGGCCTTCGGCGGCGGTGACGCGCTCGAGCAAGTGGCTCTTGATATCAGCGGAGTACGTCGGACGACCACGAACGCTTTCCAGACGCTGCTGGAACCACTGGCGCTGCTCGGAATCGACGATGTGCGTAAATTCAGCGCCGATGGTGCGGCAATATGTCTGCTGCAACGCTTCGTGAATTTCGCGTAGGCTCGCTTCCTCTTTGCCGATGAACAGGTCGCCGGCACGGAAGGTCGTATCAAGATCGGCATTGGTCAAGCCGTAGTGAGTGATCGACAGGTCTGCAGGTGCAGGACGCTGCCACAGCCCCAGCGGGTCAAGCTGGGCTGCCTGGTGGCCACGCATCCGGTAGGCCTGGATCAGTCGCAGCACTTCAACTTGCTTCTTCTCGTGTTCGGAGCTCACGCTGCCGGCAGATACCGGTTGAGCGCGGCGCTGGTTCTTTGCCAGCAACACGAAATGATCGCGAATCGTCGAGTGCGAAACATCAGTGGCAGAATTACCGTCGGCCGGTAGCTTCTGAAAGTAGGTGCGCCATTCTTCTGGCACAGCGTTAGGGTCGTGCAGGTAGAGCTCGTAAAGCTCTTCCACATAGGCAGCGTTACCACCGGAAAGGTGGGCACTGTTCCACATGCGCTGCATCACGCTTTCTTGCATGCTTGGTCACCCTCGATTAGGGGAACACCACCGGCGAAAACACCGAGCAAACTTGCAGAAGTCCGAGTGCAGCGACTAAAACAAGCCACTTAGGATCACGCTGATAGTCCGGGTACCAGCCCGGATGCCCCTGCTTGTCTCATTTCTTCAAAATAAGAACCGCCGCTTTGTGAGCGGCTGTTCTGGTTATAGCCAAGACGCGGGTTGAAGCCCGCGCCCTGGCCTTTACGGGTACAACGGTCCTACGGGTACAGCAGCTGAATCAAACGCCGCTTTGCAGCAGCATGTTACGAATGTGACCGATGGCCTTAGTCGGGTTCAGGCCTTTCGGGCAGACGTTGACGCAGTTCATGATCCCGCGGCAGCGGAATACGCTGAACGGGTCATCCAGCGAAGCCAGACGCTCGGACGTCTTGGTGTCACGGCTGTCTGCCAGGAAGCGGTACGCTTGCAGCAGGGCGGCCGGGCCCAGGAACTTGTCCGGGTTCCACCAGAACGATGGGCACGAGGTCGAGCAGCAAGCGCACAGGATGCACTCGTACAGACCGTCGAGCTTCTCACGCTCTTCAGGAGTCTGCAGACGCTCGATGGCCGGAGCCGGCGTGTCGTTCTGCAGGAATGGCTTCACCTTCTCGTATTGCTTGTAGAAGATGCTCATATCGACGACCAGGTCACGGATAACCGGCAAACCTGGCAGCGGACGAACGATCAGCTTGTTGCCCTTGACCACGGCCGACAGCGGCGTGATGCAGGCCAGGCCGTTCTTGCCGTTGATGTTCATGCCGTCGGAGCCGCAAACGCCCTCACGGCAGGAACGACGGTAGGAGAAACCTTCGTCCTGTTCCTTGATCAGGGCCAGCACGTCCAGCACCATCAGGTCTTTACCACCGGTATCGACCTGAAAGTCCTGCATGAACGGCGCAGCGTCCTGATCAGGGTTGTAGCGATAAACACTGACTTGCAACATAGCGGTCACCCTTAATAAGTCCGGACTTTTGGTTCGAAAGTCGGAACAGTCTTCGGCGAGAAGTTCACGGCACGCTTGGCGACGCGTTTTTCACCCGGGAAGTACAAGGTGTGGCACAGCCAGTTTTCGTCGTCACGGTCTTCGAAGTCTTCGCGGGCGTGGGCGCCACGGGACTCTTTACGCACTTCTGCGGCGATGGCGGTGGCTTCAGCCACTTCCAGCAGGTTCTGCAACTCCAGCGCTTCGATACGGGCAGTGTTGAACGCCTGCGACTTATCGTTGATCTTCACGTTGGCGATTCGTTCACGCAATTGCGCCAGCTGGGCAATACCCTTCTGCATGTATTCGCCGGTACGGAATACACCGAAGTAGTTCTGCATGCAGTTTTGCAACTCGCGACGCAGGGTCGCCACGTCTTCGCCTTCGGTACGCTCGTTCAGGGCGGACAGACGCGCCAGGGCGGCTTCGATGTTGGCGTCGGTGGCATCGTCATATTCGATACCGTCGGACAGGGCTTTTTCCAGGTGCAGGCCGGCAGCGCGACCGAAGACCACCAGGTCGAGCAACGAGTTGCCGCCCAGGCGGTTGGCACCGTGGACCGATACGCAAGCCACTTCACCCACTGCGAACAGGCCAGGGATGATTTCGTCCACGCCTTCGGCGTTCTGGGTGATTGCCTGGCCGTGAATGTTGGTGGCAACGCCGCCCATCATATAGTGGCAGGTTGGAACCACCGGAACCGGCGCAACGACTGGATCGACGTGAGCGAAGGTCTTGGACAGTTCGCAGATGCCTGGCAGACGGCTGTGCAGCACTTCCTCGCCCAGGTGGTCGAGCTTGAGCATCACGTGGTCGCCATTCGGACCGCAACCGTTGCCAGCGATGATTTCTTTAACCATCGAACGGGCAACCACGTCACGACCGGCAAGGTCCTTGGCGTTCGGAGCATAACGCTCCATGAAACGCTCGCCGTGCTTGTTGATCAGGTAACCACCTTCGCCACGGCAACCTTCGGTCACCAGTACACCGGCACCGGCGATGCCGGTTGGGTGGAACTGCCACATTTCGATGTCTTGCACCGGCACGCCAGCACGCAGGGCCATGCCGACGCCGTCACCGGTGTTGATCAGGGCATTGGTGGTGGATGCGTAGATACGGCCTGCACCGCCGGTCGCCAGTACGGTGGCCTTGGCGCGGATGTAGGTGGTTTCGCCGGTTTCGATGCAGATCGCGATCACACCGACGAAGGCGCCGTCCTGGTTCTTCACCAGGTCAACGGCGTAGTACTCGTTCAGGAACGTGGTACCGGCTTTCAGGTTGCCCTGGTACAGGGTGTGCAGCAGCGCGTGACCGGTACGGTCGGACGCCGCGCAAGTACGCGCAGCCTGGCCGCCCTTGCCGTAGTCCTTGGACTGGCCACCGAACGGACGCTGATAGATACGACCTTGCTCGGTACGCGAGAATGGCATACCCATGTGGTCCAGTTCGAACACCGCGGCCGGGCCTTCCTGACACATGTATTCGATAGCGTCCTGGTCACCGATGTAGTCGGAACCCTTGACGGTATCGTACATGTGCCAGCGCCAGTCATCGTTCGGGTCGGCCGAGGCGATGGCGCAGGTGATGCCGCCCTGGGCGGAAACAGTGTGCGAACGGGTCGGGAAAACCTTGGTGATCACGGCAGTCTTGTGACCGCCCTGTGCCAGCTGCAGCGCTGCGCGCATGCCGGCACCGCCGCCACCAATGATGATAGCGTCGAAAGAAATCGTTGGAATGTTAGCCATGGATCAGATACCCCAGAGAATCTGCACACCCCAGACGAAGTAAGCGAACATCGCAACGCCGCATACTGCCTGGAAGAGGAAACGTACGGCAGTCGCCGACTTGCCGAACGCCATTGGCGTCAGGTAGTCGGTCGCGATGGTCCACATGCCGACCCAGGCGTGAGCGCCTAGTGCGACAAGTGCCAGCAGACTGAAGATACGCATCCAGTTGTTTGCGAACAGTTCATGCCATTGGGCGTAGCCCAGGCCTGGGTTTGCTACGACATATCCGATCAGGAAGATGAAGTAAGCCGCGAGAACGACCGCAGACACACGCTGGGCCATCCAGTCATAGAGGCCCGAACGCGAAAGGTTCGTGACGTTGGTTACCATATCCAAACTCCTGCCAGAACGATTACCACCACGGAAACGGCGATAACGATTTTCGAGCCCAGCTTGCCGCCTTCCAGCGTCTCACCGATGCCCATGTCCATGATCAAGTGGCGCACACCGGCAACCAAGTGATACAGCAAGGCGGACAGGATGCCCCAAATCACTAGCTTGGCTAGCGGACTGGTCAGACACGCTTTCACCTGACCGAAGCCTTCTTCCGAATCGAGCGACTTGTCCAATGCATAAAGCATGATGGCCAGGCTGACGAAGAGGATGACACCGGAAATACGGTGAAGAATGGACGTGTAAGCAGTGACTGGGAGTTTGATGGTCCTTAGGTCTAGGTTTACAGGTCGTTGGCTTTTCACGGCTTTTTTTTCACACTGAAGAGCCCCTAACAATCAGGGCAAAGTTGTTGGGGCGCGCACTGGTCAGGTACTCACCACCCAGGGAGTGACGACCCCCAAGAAAGCAGGCCCAAAAGCCCCTGGCGGTCGGTGGCCGAGTATAGACAGTTAGGCTACTAATGACAACGCGTTCACCTTCCCCTAATAGCGCATTGCACATACGGCGCAAAAGGCGTAAACGGCAGGTAATTTCGCGGAAAAAGTCCGGTTAAAGCCTTCTGGAGCAAGACTTTAGGCAAATTGACATTCGGATTTATCTCACTATAGTGGTGCGGGCCCTGCGTGGGGGGTCTGTCTGATGATTCCAAGCATTAATAGGAGGCCACATGGCTGACAAAAAAGCGCAGTTGATCATCGAGGGCGCAGCCCCCGTCGAGCTGCCCATTTTAACCGGCACCGTTGGTCCCGATGTAATCGACGTACGGGGCCTGACGGCCACGGGCCGTTTCACCTTTGACCCAGGTTTCATGTCGACCGCCTCGTGCGAGTCGAAAATCACCTATATCGACGGCGACAACGGCATCCTGCTGCACCGCGGCTACCCGATCGAGCAACTGGCTGAAAAATCGGACTACCTGGAAACCTGCTACCTGCTGCTCAACGGCGAGCTGCCAACCGCAGAGCAAAAGGCCCAGTTCGTCAGCACCGTGAAGAACCACACCATGGTTCACGAACAGTTGAAGACCTTCTTCAACGGTTTCCGTCGCGACGCCCACCCGATGGCCGTCATGTGCGGCGTTGTCGGCGCCCTCTCGGCTTTCTACCACGACTCCCTGGACATCAATAACCCCCAGCATCGCGAAATCTCCGCGATCCGCCTGGTGGCGAAGATGCCGACCCTGGCAGCCATGGTCTACAAGTACTCCATGGGCCAGCCCATGATGTACCCGCGCAACGACCTGACCTATGCAGAGAACTTCCTGCATATGATGTTCAACACCCCGTGCGAGATCAAACCGATCAGCCCGGTGCTCGCCAAGGCCATGGACCGGATCTTCATCCTCCATGCCGACCACGAGCAGAACGCCTCCACGTCCACCGTGCGCCTGGCCGGCTCCTCGGGTGCCAACCCGTTCGCCTGTATCGCCGCCGGTATCGCCGCACTCTGGGGCCCAGCCCACGGCGGTGCCAACGAAGCGGTACTGACCATGCTCGATGAAATCGGCGATGTCTCGAACATCGACAAGTTCATCGCCAAGGCCAAGGACAAGAACGATCCGTTCAAGCTGATGGGCTTCGGTCACCGGGTCTACAAGAACCGCGACCCGCGCGCCACCGTCATGAAGCAGACCTGCGACGAAGTGCTCAAGGAACTGGGGATCACGAACGATCCGCAACTCGAACTGGCCATGCGCCTGGAAGAGATCGCCCTGACCGACCCATACTTCATCGAACGCTCGCTGTACCCGAACGTCGACTTCTACTCGGGGATCATCCTCAAAGCGATCGGCATTCCAACCAGCATGTTCACCGTGATCTTCGCCCTGGCGCGGACCGTCGGCTGGATCTCCCACTGGAAGGAAATGCTCTCCAGCCCGTACAAGATTGGCCGTCCGCGCCAGCTGTACACCGGCTACGAGTCGCGTGACATCACCCAGCTGGAAGACCGCAAGTAAGACCTGCCTTGCGATAGGTTCAAAGCTGTACTGAAACAGCCCCTGCTTCTTATATAAGAGCAGGGGCTGTTTTGTTTGCGCCTCTTTATTATCTGATCCAGAAACTGACAGCCCCGGCGTCATAGCAAGCAAGCTCCCACAGAATGAACGCGCTCCAATGTGGGAGCAAGCTTGCTCGCGATGGCGGCAGACCTGCCCCCCCCCATAAACCCGGCACAAAAAAATACCCCAGCCTCTCGACCGGGGTATTTCTTCAAGCACTACGCTTACAACTTACCGTATCAGTGGTTAACCGCCCCACTCGCCCCCAAACCAGTCTGCGAACGCACGAACTGCGGGAAGAACAGCGCCCGCTCGTTTGCACCTTCCGCCGACTTGTCGGTAATGGAGAAGAACCAGATGCCGACGAAGGCGATGGCCATCGAGAACAGCGCAGGGTATTCATACGGGAAGATCGCCTTCTCGTGACCCATGATCTGCACCCAGATGGTCGGGCCGAGGATCATCAGGCCCACGGCACTGACCAGGCCCAGCCAGCCGCCAATCATGGCGCCACGGGTGGTCAGCTTCTTCCAGTACATCGAAAGCAGCAGTACCGGGAAGTTGCAGCTCGCCGCGATGGAGAACGCCAGGCCGACCATGAACGCGATGTTCTGCTTCTCGAACAGGATACCCAGGGTGATCGCCAGCACCGCCAGGGCAATGGTGGTGATTTTCGAGACGCGGATCTCATCCTTCTCGTTGACCCTGCCTTTCCTGATCACGCTGGCATACAGGTCATGGGACACCGCCGAGGCACCGGCCAAGGTCAGGCCCGCGACTACCGCCAGGATGGTGGCAAAGGCTACCGCCGAGATGAAGCCGAGGAAGATGCTGCCGCCCACGGCATTGGCCAGGTGCACCGCCGCCATGTTGTTACCGCCGAGCAAGGCACCTGCAGCGTCCTTGAAGGCCGGGTTGGTGCTGACCAGCAGGATCGCGCCAAAGCCGATGATAAAGGTCAGGATGTAGAAGTAACCGATGAAGCCGGTGGCATACAGCACGCTCTTGCGCGCTTCCTTGGCGTCGCTCACGGTGAAGAAGCGCATCAGGATGTGTGGCAGGCCAGCGGTACCGAACATCAGCGCCAGACCGAGGGAGAAGGCCGAGATCGGATCCTTCACCAGGCCGCCAGGGCTCATGATCGCCTCACCCTTAGGGTGAACCTTGACCGCTTCGGCAAACAGCATGTTGAAGTCAAAGTTGACGTGCTTCATCACCATCAGCGCCATGAACGAAGCACCCGACAGCAACAGCACCGCCTTGATGATCTGTACCCAGGTGGTGGCCAGCATGCCGCCGAACAACACGTAGAGGCACATCAGGATGCCCACCAGGATCACCGCAACGTGGTAGTCCAGGCCGAACAGCAGCTGGATCAGCTTGCCGGCACCGACCATTTGCGCGATCAGGTAGAACGCCACCACCACCAGCGAGCCGCTGGCGGACAGACTGCGGATCTGGGTTTGCCCGAGGCGATAGGACGCCACGTCGGCAAAGGTGTATTTACCCAGGTTACGCAGGCGCTCAGCGATCAGGAACAGAATGATCGGCCAGCCCACCAGGAAGCCGATGGAGTAGATCAGGCCGTCATAACCGGAGGTGAACACCAACGCGGAAATGCCCAGGAAAGACGCCGCCGACATGTAGTCGCCAGCAATTGCCAGGCCGTTCTGGAAGCCGGTGATCTTGCCGCCGGCCGCATAGTAGTCGGCCGCCGAGTTGTTTTTCTTGGACGCCCAGTAGGTGATGTATAAAGTCGCGCCGACGAAGGCAACGAACATCAGGATCGCCGCGACGTTAAGGGGTTGCCTCTGCACGGCACCGGTCAGGGCTTCAGCCGCCCAGGCGCCCGGGGCGAACGCTGCGATGCTCAATAGGGCCAGTAGACGCCGGATCATTGCTGAGCCTCCTTGAGAATCGCATTGTTCAGGTCGTCGAACTCGCCGTTGGCGCGCCGTACGTAGATTGCAGTCAGAACGAAAGCCGAGAGAATCAGGCCGACACCGATGGGAATACCCCAGGTCATGGTGGACTCAGGCGTGATCTTGGCCCCGAGAATGTGTGGCCCGTAGGCGATCAGAAGAATGAAGCCGGAATACAACCCAAGCATAATCGCCGAGAGAATCCAGGCGAACTTTTCTCTTTTTCGAACCAGCTCCTTGAAGCGCGGGCTGTTTTGAATCGAGAGGTAAATGCTGTCGTTCATTGTTTTTATCCTCGCAGCACAGATTTAATTGGAACAGCCCTACTCTATGCGGCTCAAGGCCAGGTTCCAGACGACCTTAGTATTAGAACGACATGACGGCTTTACCAGTTTCCCGCACATTATTGGTATTCCCCCCTGTGGGGAGCGGTGCCAATCGAAGAATTGCAGGCACAAAAAAACCGCATGACACAACGCCATGCGGTTTTCGAGCCAGCCAAACCAGGTGAGTTACTTGCCGGTCCACTCTTTTACACGGTCCGGGTGCTTGGCGACCCAGTCCTTGGCCGCTGCGTCCGGCTTAGCCCCTTCCTGGATCGCCAGCATGACTTCGCCGATCTCGTCTTTCGAAGCCCACTGGAACTTCTTCAGGAACTCGGCCACTTCCGGCGCCTTCGCGCCCAGTTCCTTGCTGCCGATGCTGTTTACAGTCTCAGCCGCGCCGTAGACGCCTTTCGGGTCTTCCAGGAAGCGCAGTTTCCACTTGGCGAACATCCAGTGCGGCACCCAACCGGTGACCGCGATGGATTCGTTTTTCTTCTCGGCACGGGTCAGCTCGGCAATCATGCCGGCACCAGAACTGGCCTTGAGTTGATAACCGGTCAGGTCGTAGTCCTTGATTGCCTGTTCGGTCTTGAGCATCACGCCTGAACCGGCATCGATGCCGACGATGCGCTTCTTGAAGGAGTCGTCGGTCTTGAGATCCTCGAGCGACTTGGCCTTGACGTACTCCGGCACGATCAGGCCGATTTTGGCGTCCTTGAAGTTCGGGCCATAATCGATCACTTGGTCCTTGTTCTTGGTCCAATAATCGCCGTGAGTCACCGGCAGCCAAGCCGAAAGCATCGCGTCGAGTTTGCCGGTAGCCACGCCTTGCCACATGATCCCGGTCGCGACCGCTTGCAGCTTCACGTCATAACCGAGTTTCTGCTTGATCACTTCGGCGGCCACGTGAGTGGTCGCGACGCTGTCGGACCAGCCGTCAACGTAACCGATGCTCAGGGTTTTGGTTTCGGCGCTAGCCAGTGTGGAGCTGATCGCCAGTACCAGTGCGGCACCTGCGCCCAAGAGTCGTCGCATCTTCATCGTTACTTCCCCGAAAGTGCTGCGCCCGGCGGATGCCGAGCGGCGTCAACGTATAGTTATGGTGGCAGCGCCCCCATCACGCCCGCTTAGAAACCGGCTCGAACGTCAGTGGAGTACTGACCTGTCGATCATCAACCCGCGCCGATCTGGAACCTGCTCTGCCTGCGACGTCGAGGCAACGAGAAACGACATCAGAACGCCAGCTCTCAGTTCCGGGCATTTGTAGCTCCATCACACATGAGATTTAGCAGTCAAATCCGGCAAACGCCAGATAACTAGCCGCCAGCACGCACGACCGTGTATCGTCCCGCTACTATCGCACCCCGTCCGTGCCTGTTTTGTGCCCGTCATGGCACTTGGCTCCGCTTCGGTGGTCATAGCCTGCGAACCTCATTCGGCACCTTCCTCTAAGGGATCCAGTCATGCTCCGTTCCTTGCGCTTCGCTGCCCTTCTCGGCGGCCTTATCCTGAGTGCGTCCGCGCTGGCGGCAGACATTGACGCCGCCAGCTATGGCTACCCCTTGACCAACCCGTTCGAAGCGACCATCGCCACCACTCCGCCGGACCTGCGCCCGGAGCTGCCGCTGATCGAAGATATCAATCAGGCGGACCACAGCCTGACCCTGCGCCCGGAACGCGAGTTCATCCTGCCGGACAACTTCTGGCCGGTGAAAAGCCTCACTTACCGCATGGCCACCCAGGACAAACCCGCGCCGCTGATCTTCCTCATCGCCGGCACCGGTGCGCGCTTTGACAGTAGCATTAATGAATACCTCAAGCGCCTCTACTACAAGGCCGGCTACCACGTGGTGCAGTTGTCCTCGCCCACCAGCTTCGACTTCATGAGCGCCGCCTCACGCTTTGCCACCCCGGGCATCAGCAAGGAAGACGCCGAAGACATGTACCGGGTGATGCAAGCCGTGCGCGCGCAGAACCCCAAGCTGCCAGTGACCGAGTATTACCTGACCGGCTACAGCCTCGGCGCCCTGGACGCGGCCTTCGTCGCACACCTGGACGAAACCCGGCGCAGCTTCAATTTCAAGAAAGTGCTGTTGCTCAACCCACCGGTGAACCTCTACACCTCGATCACCAACCTGGACAAACTGGTCCAGACCGAGGTCAAGGGCATCAACAGCACCACCACGTTCTACGAACTGGTACTGAACAAGCTGACGCGCTACTTCCAGCAAAAAGGCTACATCGACCTCAACGATGCGCTGCTCTATGACTTCCAGCAGTCCAAGCAACACTTGAGCAACGAGCAGATGGCCATGCTGATCGGCACCTCGTTCCGTTTCTCGGCGGCCGACATCGCGTTCACTTCGGACCTGATCAATCGGCGCGGGCTGATCATCCCGCCCAAGTTCCCGATTACCGAAAGCACCAGCCTGACGCCGTTCCTCAAGCGTGCACTGCAATGCGATTTCGACTGTTACCTCACCGAGCAGGTGATTCCGATGTGGCGCGCGCGCACTGACGGCGGCAGCCTGTTGCAACTGGTCGACCAGGTCAGCCTGTACGCGCTGAAGGATTACCTGCACGACAGCCCGAAGATCTCCGTCATGCACAACGCTGACGACGTGATCCTCGGCCCGGGTGACCTGGGCTTCCTGCGCAAGACCTTTGGCGACCGCTTGACGGTTTATCCACTGGGCGGCCATTGCGGCAACATTAATTACCGCGTCAACAGCGACGCGATGCTGGAGTTCTTCCGTGGCTAAATATCTCCTGCTTATCGCTGCGTTAATGAGTGCTGGCCTGGCCCAGGCCGATAACAGCAAGGCCAATGCGCCTGTGGTGGTGGACTCCGACGGTTTCAAGGAGCCGTTGAGCAAGCTCAAGTTCAACCCGGGGCTGGACCAGCGTGAGTTCGAACGCTCGACGCTCAATGCCTTGAACGTCTATGACCCGCTGGAATCCTGGAACCGCCGCGTCTACCACTTCAACTACCGCTTCGACCAATGGGTCTTCCTGCCGGTGGTCGATGGCTACCGCTACGTCACGCCCAGCTTCGTGCGCACCGGCGTCAGCAACTTCTTCAACAACCTGGGGGATGTGCCGAACCTGATGAACAGCCTGCTGCAATTCAAGGGCAAGCGTTCGATGGAAACCACGGCGCGCCTGCTGCTCAACACCACCGTCGGCATCGCCGGCCTGTGGGACCCGGCCACCGCCATGGGCCTGCCGCGCCAGAGCGAAGACTTCGGCCAGACCCTGGGCTTCTATGGCGTGCCGGGCGGCGCGTACTTCGTATTGCCGATCTTCGGCCCTTCGAACCTGCGCGACACCTCAGGCTTGTTGGTGGACTACACGGCTGAATCAGCGATCAACTACCTCAATGTCGCCGAAGTCAGCGCCAACCACCCGGAATTGCTGCTTCTGCGCGGCGTCGACAAACGCTACCAGACCAGCTTCCGCTACGGGCAACTGAACTCGCCGTTCGAGTATGAGAAGGTGCGCTACGTGTACACCGAGTCGCGCAAGTTGCAGATTGCCGAGTAACTTTCGGCCACCCCACAACCCGCTGTGGGAGCGAGCTTGCTGGCGATGAAGGCCTGACATTCAACCTTTATGTTGTCTGACAGACCGCTATCGCGAGCAAGCTCGCTCCCACAGTTGTCATGGGTTGCCAGGTCTTAGCCTTTCAGCGCTTTCCAGACCTTGCCGACCACCATCACCCCCGCCAACACCGCCGCCCCAGCGACGATCCCCGCCACCGCATTGAGCAACATCGGCACGATAAACCCGGCACCACCGGCGCTGGCTGTTACGCTTTCGATCCAGTGATGCACCACCGGCACGCCATGGGTCAGGATGCCACCGCCCACCAGGAACATCGCTGCCGTGCCGATCACCGACAGGCTTTTCATCATATAGGGCGCTGCACTCAGGATGGCACCGCCGATGCTTTTGGCGGCCTGCCCTGGCTTTTGCGTCAACCAGAGCCCCAGGTCATCGAGCTTGACGATCCCGGCCACCAAGCCATAAACCCCAATGGTCATGACGATAGCGATGCCTGACAGGACGATCACTTGCTGGGTCAGTGCGGCGTCAGCAACAGTGCCGAGGGTGATGGCGATGATTTCCGCTGAAAGAATGAAATCGGTGCGTACCGCACCCTTGATCTTGTCCTTTTCAAAGGCCACCAGATCGACCGCCGGATCGGCGACGGCCTCGACCAGTTGCGCATGTTCGGCCTGGTCTTCGGCCGGGCTGTGGAGGAATTTGTGGGCCAGTTTTTCGAACCCTTCGAAACACAGGTAGGCGCCACCCACCATCAACAACGGCGTCACCAGCCAGGGCACGAAGGCGCTGATCGCCAGCGCCGACGGCACCAGGATCAACTTGTTGATAAACGAACCCTTGGCCACTGCCCAGACTACCGGCAGCTCCCGCTCGGCACGCACACCCGAGACTTGCTGGGCATTGAGCGCCAGGTCATCGCCGAGCACGCCGGCGGTTTTCTTGGCGGCCATCTTGGTCATCAGCGCGACATCGTCGAGCACGGTGGCGATATCGTCGATCAGTACCAGCAAACTGCTTCCAGCCATGGAGTGGGCTCCTTGAATAATAATGCCGCGCAGCATACCGCGAGCCGCGGCGCCTTGGGCATTCTTGAGCGCCGCGCGAGGCCGGTGCTACCATGCGCCACCGCCAGAACAGGCAAGGAACCCCTGGGTTTATGAGCACTATCCGCGAGCGCAACAAAGAATTGATCCTGCGTGCCGCCAGCGAAGAGTTTGCCGACAAGGGCTTCGCCGCGACCAAGACCAGCGACATCGCGGCCAAGGCGGGCCTGCCCAAACCCAACGTCTACTACTACTTCAAATCCAAGGAAAACCTCTACCGCGAGGTCCTGGAAAGCATCATCGAGCCGATTCTCCAGGCTTCGACACCGTTCAATGCCGACGGTGTGCCCGGCGAGGTACTGAGTCATTACATCCGCTCCAAGATCCGCATTTCCCGCGACCTGCCCTTCGCCTCGAAAGTCTTCGCCAGCGAAATCATGCACGGCGCCCCCCACCTGAGCCCCGACCTGGTGGAACAACTCAACGCCCAGGCCCGGCACAACATCGACTGCATCCAGACCTGGATCGACCGTGGCCAGATCGCCCCCATCGACCCCAACCACCTGATGTTCAGCATCTGGGCCGCCACCCAGACCTATGCCGATTTCGACTGGCAGATCAGTGCCGTGACCGGCAAGGCCAAGCTGGATGAAGCGGATTACGAAGCGGCGGCGCAGACGATTATTCGGTTGGTGTTGAAGGGGTGTGAGCCAGACTGAAGACCGAGTCGCCTTCAATCGCGAGCAAGCCCGCTCCCACACTGGGTTTGCGGTATTTAGACATTATGTGTCCAGCATCAAATCTGAGCCTGCTCGCGAAGACGCCAGTCAAATCAGCATAAAAATCAAGCAACCACCCCCACATCCGCCCTCAACTGCAGCGCCTCCACCGCCCTGACCGCCACCTGCTCATCCACATCCGAAACATCACCACTGACCCCCATCGCCCCCAGCACCTTCCCATCCTGATCCCTGATCAATACCCCACCCGGGGCCGGTACGACGTTGCCCTGTCCCAACCCATTCAAAGCGGCAAAGAACGCCGGGCGTTGCTGGGCGTCCTGGGCGAGCAGACGCGAGCCTTTACCCAGGGCGATGGCGCCCCAGGCCTTGCCGATGGCGATCTGCGGGCGAAGCAGGCTGGCGCCGTCTTCGCGCTGCAAGGCAACCAGGTGCCCGCCGCTGTCCAGGACCGCGACGGTCAGGGGTGCAGCGCTGATTTCACGACCGACGGCAAGGGCTTGCCCGGCCAGGTTAACGGCGATTTTCAAGGTTAGAACGCTCATGGGTACTGTCCTTCTTTTGTTATGGGAGAACCTTGCGGGCTTCACTTTCAGCAAAACCGAACACAACAAATAGAACACAAAAATTCATAATTTTGTATACAATAATTCCTCGAAAGCCACTTTAATCGGTGAAGACCACAGCAAAACCTGACCTTCCGACGAATGAAACAGGTGCTTGAGGAAATGGATTGACCTGCGCCATTTACCGTGAATACACTCTTCACACAGCCACTTGTATACAATTACAAAACGTAAGAGGCACAAACAATGAGCAAAATGAGAGCAATCGAAGCCGCCGTTCTGGTAATGCGCCGTGAAGGCGTGGACACCGCCTTCGGTATCCCGGGTGCCGCGATCAACCCGCTGTACTCCGCCCTGCAGAAGGTGGGTGGCATCGATCACGTCCTTGCTCGCCATGTTGAAGGCGCCTCCCACATGGCCGAGGGCTACACCCGCACCAAGGCCGGCAATATCGGTGTGTGCATCGGCACCTCGGGCCCGGCCGGCACCGACATGGTGACAGGGCTCTACAGCGCCTCGGCCGATTCGATCCCGATCCTGTGCATCACCGGGCAAGCCCCTCGCGCCCGCCTGCACAAGGAAGACTTCCAGGCTGTGGATATCACCAGCATCGTCAAACCCGTGACCAAATGGGCAACCACCGTGCTCGAGCCGGGCCAGGTGCCGTATGCCTTCCAGAAGGCGTTCTTCGAGATGCGCTCCGGCCGTCCGGGCCCGGTGCTGATCGACCTGCCGTTCGACGTGCAGATGGCCGAGATCGAATTCGACATCGACGCCTACCAGCCACTGCCCCTGGCCAAACCCGCGGCCAACCGCCTGCAGATCGAGAAAGCCCTGGCGATGCTCAATCAGGCTGAGCGTCCATTGCTGGTGGCTGGCGGCGGCATCATCAACGCCGATGCCAGCGAACTGCTGGTGGCGTTCGCCGAACTGACTGGCATCCCCGTCATCCCCACCTTGATGGGCTGGGGCACCATCCCCGACGATCACCCGCTGATGGTCGGCATGGTCGGCCTGCAAACCTCCCATCGCTATGGCAACGCAACCTTGCTCAAGTCGGACGTGGTGCTGGGCATCGGCAACCGCTGGGCCAACCGTCACACCGGTTCGGTGGATGTCTATACCGAAGGCCGCACGTTCATTCACGTGGACATCGAGCCGACCCAGATCGGCCGCGTGTTCACTCCCGACCTGGGCATCGTTTCCGATGCCGCCTCGGCCCTGACGGTGTTCATCGAAGTGGCCCGTGAATGGCAAGCCGCCGGCAAGCTGAAAAACCGCGATGCCTGGTTGCAAGACTGCCAGCAACGCAAGGCCAGCCTGCAACGCAAGACGCACTTCGACAACGTGCCGGTCAAGCCACAACGTGTGTACGAAGAAATGAACCAGGTATTCGGCAAGGACACCTGCTACGTCAGCACCATTGGCCTGTCACAGATCGCCGGGGCGCAGTTCCTCCACGTCTACAAGCCACGCCATTGGATCAACTGTGGCCAGGCAGGTCCTTTGGGCTGGACCATTCCGGCCGCGCTGGGGGTGGTCAAGGCCGATCCGAGCCGCAAGGTCGTGGCGCTGTCGGGCGACTATGACTTCCAGTTCATGATCGAAGAGCTGGCGGTGGGTGCGCAGTTCAAGCTGCCGTACATCCATGTGGTGGTGAACAACTCTTACCTGGGGCTGATCCGCCAGGCCCAACGCGGGTTCGACATGGACTACTGCGTGCAGCTGTCCTTCGACAACCTCAACGCACCGGAGCTCAACGGCTATGGCGTGGACCACATTGCCGTGGCCGAAGGCCTGGGGTGCAAGGCGCTACGGGTGTTCGAACCGAGTCAGATCGCACCGGCACTGCGCCAGGCCGAGAAAATGATCGAGGAGTTCAAGGTGCCGGTGATCGTCGAGATCATCCTGGAGCGGGTGACTAACATTTCCATGGGCACCGAGATCAACGCCGTCAATGAGTTTGAAGATCTGGCGCTGGTGGGCAACGATGCACCGACCGCCATTTCGTTGCTCGACTAGTACTGAGGCCTTCACAGGCAATACTGTTCATCAAGGAAATCACCGGACCTGTGGCGAGGGAGCTTGCTCCCGCTGGCTGCGCAGCAGCCCATTTTGTGAGTGCTTCGCACTCGAGCGGGAGCAAGCTCCCTCGCCACAAGGGGCCTCTACTCGTCCATAGGAGACTGTCATGCCGCGTTTCGCCGCCAACCTGTCCATGCTGTTCACCGAGCAGGATTTCCTCGCCCGTTTCGAAGCCGCCGCCAAGGCCGGGTTCAGTGGCGTCGAATACCTGTTCCCCTACGACTACAGCTCCGCCGAACTCAAGGCCCTGCTCGACGCCAACGGCCTGACCCAGGTGCTGTTCAACCTGCCGGCCGGTGACTGGGCCAAGGGCGAGCGCGGCATTGCCTGCCTGCCGGACCGGGTCGAGGAGTTCCGCGCCGGTGTCGACCTGGCCATCGCCTACGCCCAGGTACTGGGCAACACCCAGGTCAACTGCCTATCGGGGATTCGCCCGCAGAACTGCAGTGAAACCCTGGTGGAAAAAACCTTCGTCGCCAACCTGAAATACGCCGCCGAAAAGCTGCAGGCCAAAGGCATCAAGCTGGTGATGGAAGCCATCAACACCCGCGACATTCCCGGCTTCTACCTGAACAACACCGCCCAGGCCCTGTCGATCCGCGAGCAGGTGGGCAGCGCCAACCTGTTCCTGCAATACGACATCTACCACATGCAGATCATGGAAGGTGACCTGGCCCGGACCCTGTCGGCGCACCTGGGCGAGATCAACCACGTGCAACTGGCGGACAACCCGGGGCGCAACGAGCCGGGTACGGGCGAGATCAACTACCGCTTCCTGTTCGAACACCTGGACCGCATCGGCTACACGGGTTGGGTCGGCTGTGAATACAAGCCGCTGACCACCACCGAAGCCGGCCTGGGCTGGTTGAAAACCCATAACGCGATCTGACCCCGCGCGAGCTTTTGTGGCGAGGGCGCTTGCTCCCGCTCGGCAGCGAAGCAGATGCATGATTTTACCCGGCACGATTTCTGGGGCCGCTTCGCGACCCAGCGGGAGCAAGCGCCCTCGCCACAGGGACACCGAACCCAGAGACACCGGGACATCTAACAACAAGAGGATTTTTTTCATGGCTAAAATCGGATTCATCGGCACCGGCATCATGGGCCACCCCATGGCCCTGAACCTGCAAAAGGCCGGGCACAACCTGTTCCTGTCCCAGCACCACGACGCGGCCCCGGCCGACCTGCTGGCCGGTGGCGCGGTGGCTTTGGCCAACCCGAAGGAAGTGGCCCAGGAAGCCGAGTTCATCATCGTCATGGTCCCGGACACCCCGCAGGTCGACGACGTGCTGTTCCGCACCGACGGCGTGGCGGCGGGCGTGGGCGCGGGCGCGGGCAAGGTGGTGATCGACATGAGCTCGATCTCCCCCACAGCCACCAAGGCCTTCGCGGCGAAGATCAATGAAAAAGGCGCGCAGTACCTCGATGCCCCGGTCTCCGGTGGTGAAGTCGGTGCCAAGGCTGCGACGCTGAGCATCATGGTCGGTGGCGACAGCAACGCCTTCGAGCGAGCCTTGCCGCTGTTCCAGGCCATGGGCAAGAACATCACTCTGGTGGGCGGCAACGGCGATGGCCAGACCGCCAAAGTGGCGAACCAGATCATCGTCGCCCTGAACATCCAGGCGGTGGCCGAAGCGTTGCTGTTCGCCTCGAAAAACGGTGCCGACCCGGCCAAGGTCCGTGAAGCGCTGATGGGCGGTTTCGCTTCGTCGAAGATCCTCGAAGTGCACGGCGAACGCATGATCAAGGGCACCTTCGACCCGGGCTTTCGCATCAGCCTGCACCAGAAGGACCTGAACCTGGCCCTGCAAGGCGCCAGGGAACTGAACATCAACCTGCCCAACACCGCCAATGCCCAGCAAATGTTCAGCACCTGCGCGGCCATCGGTGGCAGCAACTGGGATCACTCGGCGTTGATCAAGGGGTTGGAGCATATGGCCAATTTCTCCATTCGCGACAAATAAGCCCTGCATTCCCCTTGTGGGAGCGAGCTTGCTCGCTCCCACAGATAACCGAGTCGCTTCAGCCAATAATAAAAACCGGGAGCCCGCCATGTCGGTCGATCCGCAACAACTGCTGCGCGAGCTGTTTGCCACAGCCATCGACGCGGCCCATCCGCAACACGTCCTTGAACGCTACCTGCCCGGCGATCGCAGCGGCCGGGTGATCGTCATCGGTGCCGGCAAGGCCGCGGCGGCCATGGCGCAAGTGGTCGAGCGCTGCTGGCAGGGTGAAGTGTCCGGCCTGGTGGTGACCCGCTACGGCCATGGCGCGCCCTGTCAGAAAATCGAAGTAGTGGAAGCCGCCCACCCGGTGCCTGACGCCGCCGGCTTGGCCGTGGCCCAGCGGGTGCTGGAAATGGTCAGCAACCTCAGCGAAGACGACCGGGTAATCTTCCTGCTGTCCGGCGGCGGTTCTGCCCTGCTGGCCCTGCCCGCCGAAGGCATCACCCTGGCCGACAAGCAATCGATCAACAAAGCCCTGCTCAAATCCGGCGCGACCATCGGCGAGATGAATTGCGTGCGCAAGCACCTCTCGGCGATCAAGGGCGGGCGCCTGGGCAAGGCCTGCTGGCCGGCGACGGTGTACACCTACGCGATTTCCGACGTCCCCGGGGATCTTGCCACGGTCATCGCCTCCGGCCCCACCGTGGCCGACCCCAGCACCTCGGCCGAAGCCCTGGCGATTCTCCAACGCTACCAGATCGAGGTGCCGCCCTCGGTCCGCAACTGGTTGCACAACCCGGCATCGGAAACCGTCAAGCCCGGCGACCCGAGCCTGGCCCGCAGCCACTTCCAATTGATCGCCCGCCCCCAGCAATCCCTGGAAGCGGCAGCGGTAAAGGCGCGCCAGGCCGGCTTCAGCCCGTTGATCCTCGGCGACCTGGAAGGCGAATCCCGGGAGGTGGCGAAAGTCCACGCCGGCATTGCCCGGCAAATCGCCCTGCACGGCCAGCCGCTGGCAGCACCGTGTGTGATCCTCTCCGGTGGCGAAACCACCGTCACCGTGCGCGGCAATGGCCGGGGCGGGCGCAATGCAGAATTCCTGCTGAGCCTGACCGACAGCCTCAAGGGTCATCCTGGCATCTATGCGCTGGCCGGCGACACCGACGGCATCGACGGCTCCGAAGACAACGCCGGCGCCCTCATGACCCCGGACAGTTATCGCCGCGCCGCCGCGCTGGGCCTGTGCGCCAGCGACGAGTTGGACAACAACAATGGCTACGGCTACTTCGCCGCCCTGGATGCGCTGATCGTCACCGAACCAACCCGCACCAACGTCAACGACTTTCGCGCCATCCTGATCCTCGAGAACCCCAAACATGACGCCTGATAAAAAGGTCAAGATCCTCGCGACCCTCGGCCCCGCCACCCGCGGCATCGATGACATCCGCGAGCTGGTACAAGCCGGCGTGAACATCTTCCGCCTGAACTTCAGCCACGGCGAGCATGCCGACCACGCCCAGCGCTACCAGTGGATTCGCGAGGTCGAGCGGCAGCTCAATTACCCGCTGGGTATCCTGATGGACCTGCAAGGCCCGAAGCTGCGAGTCGGCCGATTCGCCGACGGCAAGGTCCTGTTGCAACGCGGCCGGGCCCTGCGTCTGGACCTGGACCCGACGCCCGGCGATCAACGCCGGGTCAACCTGCCCCATCCGGAGATCATCGCAGCCCTGGAGCCGGGCATGGACCTGCTGCTGGACGACGGCAAGTTGCGCCTGCGCGTGACCGCCAGGCACAGCGATGCCATCGACACCGAGGTGCTCAATGGCGGCGAGCTGTCGGACCGCAAAGGCGTGAACGTGCCCCAGGCCGTGCTCGACCTGAGCCCGTTGACCGCCAAGGACCGGCGCGACTTGAGTTTCGGCCTGGAGCTGGGCGTGGACTGGGTGGCATTGTCGTTCGTCCAACGCCCCGAGGATATCCGCGAGGCCCGGGCGCTGATCGGCGACAAGGCGTTCCTGATGGCGAAGATCGAGAAGCCGTCGGCGGTGACCCAACTGCGGGAAATCGCCGAATTGAGCGACGCGATCATGGTCGCCCGCGGCGACCTGGGTGTCGAAGTCCCGGCCGAGAGCGTGCCGCAGATCCAGAAAAACATCATCGGCACCTGTCGCGCCCTCGGCAAACCGGTAGTGGTGGCGACCCAGATGCTCGAGTCGATGCGTTTCTCCCCGGCGCCCACCCGCGCCGAAGTCACCGACGTGGCCAACGCCGTAGCCGAGGGGGCCGACGCCGTGATGCTGTCGGCGGAAACCGCTTCAGGGGATTACCCCCTCGAAGCCGTGCAGATGATGAGCAAGATCATCCGCCAAGTGGAAAACGGCCCCGACTATCAGGCGCAATTGGACGTCAGCCGGCCGAAAGCCGAAGCCACGGTGTCGGATGCGATCAGTTGCGCGATCCGCCGTATCAGCAACGTGCTGCCGGTGGCGGTGCTGGTGAACTACAGCGAATCGGGCAGTTCCAGTCTGCGGGCGGCGCGGGAACGGCCGACGGTGCCGATCCTCAACCTCACGCCGAACCTGCAGGCCGCCCGCCGTCTGACGGTGGCCTGGGGCGTGCATTCGGTGGTCAACGATCGGTTGAAGCAAGTGGATGAAGTCTGTTCCACCGCCCTGGAAATCGCCCAGGCCCAAGGCATGGCCCAGCGTGGCGATACCCTGCTGATCACGGCGGGCGTGCCGTTCGGGCAGCCAGGGTCGACCAATTCGCTGCGCATCGAGACGTTGATCTAATTTTCTGTGGCGAGGGAGCTTGCTCCCGCTGGGCTGCGCAGCGGCCCCCTCTTTTTGACGGTTGCGACGCAACCGAGCGGGAGCAAGCTCCCTCGCCACAGTGCTCTCTTATCTGCGATCCATCATGCCCAACCATTTCTCCAACACCCACTGCCCCGACTGGGCCACCGCCCTGCTCAACGGCTTCAGCCAAGTCTTCCTCCAGCGCCATCCGTTGTGCGGCCTGCTGTGCCTGCTAGCGATCCTGCTCACTGCGCCGGCCCTGTTCGGCGGCGCGTTACTGGGCGGGGTGGCCGGATTGCTCACGGCCCAGCGACGCGGTTACGCCAAGGCCGACCGGCAAGCCGGGCTGTTCAGCTACAACGGCATCCTGCTGGGCTTGCTGCTGAGCCTCGCGTTGCCCTGGTCCGTCCTGTTGCCGCCGTTGATCATCGCCGCAGGCGGTCTCAGCGCAATGTTGACCCAGCAGTGGCTCAAGCGCAGCCGAGGCCCTCGATGCCTGCCCGCCTACACTGCGCCTTTTGTAGGGTTGGCTTGGCTGCTGATGAGTTTTACCCTGCCGCCGCCCTCAACCACCTCGATTGAAATGACAGTACCCAACCTGCTGGCCGCGCATTTGAGCGGGCTGGGCCAGGTCATGTTTCTCGGCCATCCAGCGGCCGGTGCGCTGATCGCCGCCGGTCTGCTGCTGGCCAACCGGCGCGCCGGCGCTTGGGCATTGTTCGGTTCCGCCGCCGGCCTGGCCTTCACCTTGTCGCAACATGAAAACGCAACCGCCCTTTGCGGGCTGGGTGGCTACAACCCGGTGTTGGTGGCGCTGGCCCTCAGCCAACAGCGCCGCCAAACCTGGCTGCCACTGGCGGGCATTCTCCTGGCGGTCATGCTTACCCCAGGTTTTATCGCCCTCGGCCTGCCTCCCCTGACGGCACCGTTCATCCTCGCGTGCTGGTTGATCCAGGCCACCGGCCGGGCGTGGCGCCAGGCCAGCCTCGACAGCACGCCTTGCGCTCTGCAGGGCAATCGCCCTAGGCTTCGCTGATTCCGGTTCAGGCGACGATTATGCAAAGCAGCAACAACTGGCGCGAACGCCTCTACGTGATCATTTTCCAGTCCGACACCGTCGCCGGTCGGCGCTTCGATAGCACCTTGCTGTTGATCATCCTCGCCAGCCTGGTGATCGTGATGCTCGACAGCATCGACAGCGTGCATAAAAACTACGCGGCCCTGCTGGCCGGTATCGAGTGGGGCTTCACCTTCGTATTCATCGTCGAGTACGGCCTGCGCCTGTACTGCTCGCCCAAGCCGCTACGCTATGCCTTCAGTTTCTACGGGCTGGTGGACCTGCTGGCGATCGTGCCGGGGATCCTGGCGCTGTACTACAGCGATGCCCAATACCTGTTGATCATTCGGATCATCCGCATGCTACGGATTTTCCGCGTGCTCAAGCTCAGTCCTTACCTCAAGCAAGCCAACTACCTGATGGCGGCGCTGCGCGGGAGCAAACAGAAAATCATCGTGTTCCTGGTCAGCGTCTCGACCCTGGTGACCGTCTTCGGCACGCTGATGTACGTCATCGAAGGCCCCGAGCATGGCTTTACCAGCATTCCCAAGGGCATCTATTGGGCTATCGTGACACTCACCACCGTGGGCTTCGGCGACATCGTGCCCAAGACGCCGCTGGGCCAGGTGGTGTCATCCCTGGTAATGATTACCGGCTATTCGATCATCGCTGTGCCGACGGGTATTTTCACGGCTGAACTGGCCACCGCCATGCGCGGGGACCAGCTCAAGCACGATTGCCCGGTGTGCAGCAAAAACAACCACGAACACGGCGCCGCTTTCTGCTCCCGTTGTGGCAATGCACTGTTTAAGAAATTGGAATAAGCAAAGCACTTTTTGATGCTTGAAGGTCTATAGGCTTGCAGCTAGTGTGCTGGCTAATTGCCCGGAACCCCCGTTGATAAAAAGGAATTCGCAGTGAAGAACTTCTTTGGCGCCTCCCTTCTCGCCGCCGGCCTGACTTTTGGCAGCCTGGCCCACGCCGCCCCGACCCTGCTCAACGTTTCCTACGACGTGATGCGCGATTTCTACAAGGACTACAACACCGCTTTCCAGAAGCACTGGCAGGCCGAGCACAACGAAAACATCACCGTGCAGATGTCGTTCGGTGGCTCCAGCAAGCAGGCGCGCTCGGTGATCGACGGGCTGCCAGCGGATGTCATCACCATGAACATGGCCACCGACATCAATGCGCTGGCGGACAACGGCAAACTGGTGCCCGAGAACTGGGCCACCCGCCTGCCGAACAACAGCGCGCCGTTCACCTCGGCCACGGTGTTCATCGTGCGCAAAGGCAACCCGAAAGCCTTGAAAGACTGGCCCGACCTGCTCAAGGACGGTGTGCAGGTGATCGTGCCCAACCCGAAAACCTCCGGCAACGGTCGCTACACCTACCTGTCGGCCTGGGGGTACGTGCTGAAAAATGGCGGTGACGAGAACAAGGCCAAGGCCTTCGTCGGCAAACTGTTCAAGCAGGCGCCGGTACTGGACACCGGCGGCCGCGCCGCGACGACCACTTTCATGACCAACCAAATCGGCGACGTGCTGGTGACCTTTGAAAACGAAGCGGAAATGATTGCCCGCGAATTCGGCCGCGACCAGTTCGAAGTGATCTACCCGAGCGTTTCCGCCGAGGCCGAGCCGCCGGTCAGCGTGGTCGACAAGGTTGTCGAGAAAAAAGGCTCCCGCGAAGCCGCCGAGGCCTACCTCAAGTACCTGTGGTCGCCCGAAGGCCAGGAAATCGCCGCCGCCAACTATCTGCGCCCACGGGACCCGGCGGTACTGGCCAAATACACCGACCGCTTCCCGAAAGTGGACTTCCTGTCGGTAGAAAAAACCTTCGGCGACTGGCGCACGGTGCAGAAGACTCACTTCAATGACGGTGGGATTTTCGACCAGGTCTACAGCGGGCAATAAAGCGCTGCAGATCCCCTGTGGCGAGGGAGCTTGCTCCCGCTGGGCTGCGAAGCAGACCCAATAAAGCAGAATGCGGTCGGCCTGAAACACCTCGATGGCCGGCCCAAGGGGCTGCTACGCAGCCCAGCGGGAGCAAGCTCCCTCGCCACAAAGGCCACCCTGCCTGCGCTCCAAACAAGGCGCTCGCTGCAACCATTAACGGCAAGCATGACCGCTATCAACCACAAAGCCTGTCGCAACATCCTGCAAGTCTTTAGCCTCACGCCATCCTTTCAATTGATCGACGAGATTGCCATGAGTGCTCATTCACCTACCTCGCCCGGCAGCCCCCTGACCCGCGGCATGGTCCTGCTCTTCGCCTTCTGCTGCGGCGCCATCGTCGCCAACATCTACTACGCCCAACCCATCATCGAACTGATCGCACCCGACGTCGGCTTGAGCAGCACCATGGCCAGCCTGATCGTCTCGCTGACCCAGATCGGTTATGCCTTGGGCCTGTTTTTCCTGGTGCCACTGGGGGACTTGCTGGAAAACCGTCGGCTGATGATCATCACTACCGTGGTGGCGATCGCCAGTTTGTTAGGGGCAGCGTTCACCGATCAACCGAACGTATTCCTGCTGGTTTCGCTGTTGGTGGGGTTCAGCTCGGTGTCGGTGCAAGTCCTGATTCCGCTGGCCGCACACCTGGCGCCGGAGCAGACCCGGGGTCGGGTCGTGGGTGGGATCATGGGTGGCCTGCTGCTGGGAATCCTGCTGGCGCGGCCGGTCTCCAGCATCGTGGCCGATCACTTCGGCTGGCGGGCCATGTTCATCATCGCCGCCGCGTTGATGGCCGCCATCAGCATCGTCCTGGCACTGACCGTGCCCAAGCGCCAGCCCGACCACAGCGCCTCTTATGGCCAACTGCTGGGTTCGCTCGGCACCCTGCTGCGTCAACAACCGCTGTTGCGGCAACGGGCGTTCTACCAGGCCTGCATGTTTGCCACGTTCAGTCTGTTCTGGACCGCCGTGCCGCTGGAACTGTCACGTAACCATGGCCTGTCCCAGACTGAAATCGCCTTGTTCGCCCTGGTCGGTGCCATTGGCGCCATTGCCGCGCCCATCGCCGGTCGCCTGGCGGATGCCGGCCATACTCGCATCGCCTCGCTGCTGGCGATGCTGTTCGCCAGCCTGAGTTTCCTGCCGACATTCATCCATCCGTTCTACAGCGTGATCGGCCTGGCGGTGACCGGCGTGGTCCTGGATTTCTGTGTGCAGATGAACCTGGTCCTGGGCCAGCGCACCATCTATGCCCTCGATGCCAAGAGTCGCAGCCGGCTGAATGCGCTGTACATGACCAGCATCTTCGTCGGTGGCGCCTTCGGCTCATCGATTGCCAGTGCGGTGTACGAACACGGCGGCTGGTTGTGGGTGGTGATCGTCGGCAGTGCCTTCCCGCTGTTGGCCTTGCTGCGCTTCTTGAGCACCTCGCGCAAGCGGTCCCTGGCTACGGCCTGAATACCCCATGCATGAAAAAGCCCGGTCGCCGTCAGCGCCCGGGCTTTTTGGTGGAGCGTGTCAAATCCGCACGTTGCCACGCGGCCCGGCAATCGCCCAGATGATCAGGCCCAGTACCGGCAACAGCAGGATCAGCAACACCCAGAGGATTTTCATCCCGGTTTCCGCGCCACTCTTGAGTACGTTGATAATCGCCCAGATATCGAGCGCCAGGATGATCAGGCCGACCAGGCCGTTGAAAGTGGAACCCATGGTGTCGCTCCCAAATGGTGATGTGCACACTTAGGATAGCGGGCCCCTGGCAAGGGTTCCGTTTTATTGCTTCAGACGTGGACCGCGACCTTGAGGGCTTCCAGGGAGGGCGCCGCGGCTATGCCGACTTCAGCGCACAGTTCCAGCACACGCGGTACATCGTTGCCGTACACCAACACCATTTGCAATTCATCGTCGAGCAATTGGCTGAAGTTCATCAGCACGTAGCCGCCGTTTTCCTTGTTCAGGCTGCTCATCTGGATCTGGATGCGGTTGAGCGCCGTCAGGGCTTCGGTTTTCGCCAGCTGCTTGGGCTTGAGGTTGAACGCCACGCCGGGGCCGAACGAGGCGACGATCTGTTCGAACAGGTCCACGTAGGTGTCGGCCTGGAACAGCACGGTGTCCGGCAGGCTGCCCACCACCACCCACTCACCCAACGGGATCGGAAACGTGTCGTCGTAGTTGATATCGGGGTTGGCCCCCAGGAAAGCCGTCGGATCGGCGTAGGCCTGGGCCGCTTCGTCAGCGATTTTCGCAATGTCCGCCTCGCCGAGGCAGCCGGAGCTGATTTTGCTGATGAGTTCGACGAGTGCGGCTTTCATGGGGTGGATCCTGTGGCGAAGGGTGTCTTGAGGGCGGGCAGGATAGCGCATCACATCGGTCGAGTCAGGCGTGGCGAGGGAGCTTGCTCCCGCTCGGCTGCGAAGCAGTCGTAAACCCGCCAAACAGCGGTAAACCTGACAGGTTGCGGTGGCTGGATTTTGGGCTGCTGCGCAGCCCAGCGGGAGCAAGCTCCCTCGCCACAAAAGCCGTCGGGATCTGCTCGGACCTTTCAGCCCAACATCTTTTCCAACTGCGCCGTGGTGTCCACCGCGCCCATGGTCTTGGCGGCATCCAGAGCCGAGACGCCGTTGGCATCCTTGGCTTTCGGGTCGGCGCCCTTGCCGATCAGGTAGTCGACGATTTCCACGCGGTTGAACATCGCCGCCATCATCAGCGCAGTACGACCATCGAAGGAGGCACCTTCCACTTGCGCGCCGCCATCCACCAACGCCGAAACCACTGCCAGGTCGCCCTTGAACGCCGCACCGGCAATCGGGCTCTGGCCGTTGTCGTTGCGGATTTCCGGATCGGCCTTGTGCTCCAGCAACACTTTCACCGTTTCCACATGCCCGTGGTAAGCGGCCAGCATCAACAAGGTGTCGCCCTTGTGGTTACGCAGATTGGGCGGCAGGCCCTTGCTCAGCAACGCAGCCATCATGGCCGCATCGCCCTGGCGTGCGACGTTGAACACTTGCTCGGCAAACTCCGCAGCCTCTTCCGGGGTCATCTGGCGGCTTGTATCGGACATGGGAAACTCCACTCGGCTCTTCGCAAAGCGGCTAGTTTCCCGAGGGACCCGGGCGCTGTCATCCCTTTTTTCACTGTGCCTGTCATAGCCAGAATCAATAACGCAATTGTCCGCCCTGAATCCGAACTGCCAGTTGCCGATCCACCCGCACGTAAGTATCGGTGCCCGGCAGCCAGGCGTAGACCGGCTCATCCCCGGTAACGCATGGATCGAATGCTTCGGCCTTGAGTCGAGTCTTCTGGTACTTGAAGGTGCCGGTGGTGTCCATTTTCACCTTGATGCGCAGGAACAGCGGCACGGCATAGGCAGGCAGCTTGCCTTGCAAAAACTGCAACAACTCGCTGAAGTCCAGGGTCGCCAGGGATTCGGACGGGGTGATTGCCGCCATGCCGGCACGGCCATTGGTGCCGTTGATCTCCACGCCATAAGCCACCGCCTCGGACACCTGCGGATGCTGCAGCAGCACATTTTCGACTTCCGTGGTGGAGACGTTTTCGCCTTTCCAGCGATAGGTGTCGCCGAGGCGATCAACGAACTGCCCATGCCCGAAACCAATGTTGCGCAACAGGTCTCCGGTATTGAAGTAACGGTCGCCCGGGGCAAAGACATCCCGGCAGATGGTTTTTTCGGTCAAGGCCTGATCGGTGTAGCCATCCAGCGGCGCCTTCTCGTCGATGCGCGCCAGCAACAGGCCCGGTTGGCCCCTGGGCACTTTTTGCATGCGACCTTGCAGGTTGCGCAACGGCAGGCCGCTGGCATGGTCGTACTGCACCAGCTCCCAGCCCATCAGGGAAAACCCGATGGTGTTGTCGAAATTCAGGATGTTGGTGAAACCGATATTGCCGTCGCTGGCGGCATACAGCTCACAGATATGGTCGATGCCAAACCGGGTCTTGAAGGTCGACCAGGCCCCGGGCCGCAGACCGTTGCCGATCATTTTCTTCACACCGTGGTGACGGTCATCGGCAGCGGCAGGCTGGTCGATCAGGTAGCGGCACAACTCACCGACATACCCCAGCGTGGTCGCCCGGTAGCGGCGCACGTCGCTCCAGAACTGACTGGCGCTGAACTTGCGCCGAATCGCGAACCCCGATGCCCCACAGATCGCCGCGCCCCAGCACACGCACAGGCCGGTGGCGTGGTACAGCGGCAACGTGCAATACACGACGTCGTCGGGCTGCATGTCCAAGGCGATCAGGCCGAAGCTGGTGGACGTGCGCATCCAGCGACCATGGCGAAACACCCCAGCCTTGGGCAGGCCGGTGGTACCCGAGGTGTAGAGATAAAAACACGGGTCGTTGCAGAAAACCTGTTGGCTGCATGCCGGGTTATCGCTTGGGTAATCCTCGCTGCCCGCCATCAGGTCGATGAAACCGGACGGTGCATGGGACGGGGTATCGGCGCAGTCCTGATCCGCCAGCCACCAGGTCCTGCTGCTCGACAGAGTGGTTCGCGCTCGTATGTCGTTGAAGGCCGCGCCCCGTTCATCCCCGACCACCACCGCGACCGGGTTGACCAAGGCCAGGCTGTGCACCAGCGCATCGCCGGTTTGCGAGGTGTTGAGCATGGCACTGACCGCGCCAACCTTGGCCATCGCCAGCACGCTGATCAGCAGCTGCGGCCGGTTCTCGATGAATATCGCCACGCAATCGCCCTTGCCGATGCCTTGGGCCAGCAGGTAATGGGCGATGCGATTGGCCTGCGCGTTGACCTGTGCATAACTCAACACCGTCTCGCCATACAGCAGTGCCGGGCCCTGGGGATTGCGTTGCGTGGCCTGTTCGAAGCACCAGCCCAGGCCGCAAGGCTGGGTCGGGTCCTGGACGTTGGCCTGCTTCATGCCTTTGACGATCCGGGGGACGGCTTTGGCAATGGCAGGCAGCTTGCGCAGCATCATGCCCCAGGTAATCGCGTCGCTGGGTGTACGACTCATGGTGATCTTCCCCGTTCGACCTCGTGGTCTCGGTTCTTGTTATCGGGCAGCAGATGATTTGGCTCGAAAGTACGCCGGCGATTGCGGCGCTGTACACGCGGTTTTTGCAATGTTTTGTATCCGCTGCCCGAGACAGGCGAAGCGTGAGCGCCGCAAAACGATTTGGTTCCAAAAATCATTGCCCGACCACGCAAAATGCAGGATGCACGATGGCTATTCATGCAAGATGCACGAAATCAAAAATGCAGTAAAAATATAACTACTTGTTTTTAAAGGACTTTATATAAAGCCGAATGCTGGCACAGACAGTGCAACTTCCCCTCCACGGTTTGCCATACCATGGAGCAGTCAACTATGAACATGATTCAAGAAAAGTTTGCGTCCCTGTTTTCCAACTACGAAGTGACCACCCAGCCCCGCCCCGATGGCGGCATTTTGCTGACCTTGCGTAATAGCGACGGCAAGCTGTTCAAACGCACGATTTCCTATGCTCAATTGCACGCTGGGGATCAGTTGTCCTGGGCGATCAGCGCGATTCGTCGTGACCTGGCTGAACAGGCTAGCGAGTTGCCACAGATCACCTTGTTGCAGAGCCAGCATCGGTTTGCTTTGCCGACTTACCATAGCGCTTGAGCCTGCTGGCAAAACGCGATGCTGCTTGCTTGAAAAAACGGCGCTTCTTTCAGAAATGGGAAGCGCCGTTTTTTTGGGGCTTCTTTTGGGCGAGTCCGCTTTTGGTTCTGGTCTGTATATCCGTTTCTTCGGTAATGGCTGCTGACGGTTGCGCAGCAACGGATATACACACCCAAAAAACCTCACGGCACCACCCGCGCAGGTCAGTCTTCCAGGCGAGGAAACCGGCGAGCAATATCATCCCCTGTAACCTCAGCAACCAACCCCTGCAAATCACCAGACAAGCGAATCGTAACGAAATGCGGCCGCTCCCCCATGTCAAACCAATGCGGCATACCAGCCGGCACCGTTATCAAGTCGCTCCTTTCACACAGCACCGCATAGACATAATCCCCAACGTGCAGGTTAAACAAGCCACGACCAGCAACGAAAAATCGCACTTCATCCTGGCTATGGCGATACTCATCGAGCTCCCCAGCCTGTTCCGGCTGATCACTGCTGACACTGACAACATCGACCTCAACATAACCCCGCTCAGTCATCAACCCATCGATCTGAGCCTGGTAAGCCGCAATGATGTCCTCCTCACTGGCACCCGACTGGATTTTCACCGCCGCTTCCCAACGGGCAAAGTGAATACCTTGTTCAGCCAGGGTCGCGGCAATGTCCTCGACGTGGGTCAACACTTTGTTCGGGATGTCAGGGCTCGAAACGTGATAGACGGACAGGCTGCTCATGACAAAGGCTCCAGCAAATTAACGGTTCGAAGGCTCATGGCCGGTCCTCTTGCATACGTGTGGCAATGATAACGGCTGCCGCGAAAGCCGCGAGGCTGGCGAGACTGAACGTCCAACTGGCCCCCAAGGCGTTCCAGCTATAGCCGGAATACAATGCGCCCAGGGCCCCGCCCGTACCGGCCAACGCCGCATACAGCGCCTGCCCCTGACCTTGCTGGCGAGGCCCGAAACTGCGTTGCACGAAATGGATGGCAGCGGCGTGAAAGCTGCCGAAGGTCGCCGCGTGCAGCACCTGGGCGAACAACAATACCCAGAGAAACTCGGCCAGCGAGCCCAGCAACAGCCAGCGCAACGCCGCCAGCAGGAAGCTCGCCAGCAGCACCCGGCGCACGGAAAACCGCGTCAGGATCCGGCTCATCAGCAGGAAGACCAGAACTTCCGCCACCACGCCGAGGGCCCAGAGCAGGCCGATCAACCCGCGACTGTAGCCCAGGTGTTCGAGGTGCAAGGTCAGGAAGGTGTAATACGGCCCGTGACTCACCTGCATCAGGCCCACACAGGTATAGAACGCCAACACGCCAGGGTTGCGCAGTTGCCGTAGGAACCCCTCCCCCGCGATGCGCGGCCCCTGCAATGGCTGCGCGTTGGGCACCCAGAAGCTGGCGAGCACGATGCCGGCCATGATCAGCACCAGCGCCACCGGATAGACGTCCAGGCTCAGCCATTCGAACAAGCGGCCGAGCACGACCACTGTGATGATGAAACCGATGGAACCCCACAGGCGGATCTGGCTGTAGCGCGAGGCCTGCCCGCCCAGATGGGCCAGGGTGATGACTTCGAACTGCGGCAACACCGCGTGCCAGAAGAACGCATGCAGCGCCATGACCATCGCCAGCCAGGCGTAGCTTTTATCGATGAAGATCAGCGAGAAAGCCAGCAGCGTGCAGATCGCGCCAAAACGCACAATCGCCAGGCGCCGGCCGGTGTAATCCCCCAGCCAGCCCCAGATGTTCGGCGCCACACAGCGCATCAGCATGGGAATCGCCACCAGCTCGCCGATGCGCGCCGCATTGAACCCCAGGTGATCGAAATACAGCGCCAGGAACGGCGCCGTCGAACCGAGCAGCGCGAAATAGAACAGATAGAAACTGGAGAGCCGCCAGTACGGCAGTGCCGCCATGGTCGTCAGGCCACGGCGGTCGGCAGGCCAACCATCAAAGCTGCCCCAGCACCGGGGTGCTGACGCGGACGTCGGCGTTCTGGCCGCGATGACGCAGCAGGTGATCCATCAGCACGATCGCCATCATCGCCTCGGCGATGGGCGTGGCACGGATGCCGACACACGGGTCATGACGGCCCTTGGTGATGACGTCCACCGGGTTGCCATGGATGTCGATGGAGCGGCCCGGCGTGGTGATGCTGGACGTCGGTTTCAAGGCCAGGTGCGCCACGATTGGCTGGCCCGAGGAAATGCCGCCGAGGATACCGCCGGCATTGTTGCTCAGGAAACCTTGCGGAGTCAGTTCGTCACGGTGCTCGGTGCCGCGCTGGGCGACACAGGCGAAACCGGCGCCGATCTCCACGCCCTTCACCGCGTTGATGCTCATCAGCGCGTGGGCCAGCTCGGCGTCGAGGCGGTCGAAGATCGGCTCGCCAAGGCCCGGCATCACCCCTTCGGCGACCACGGTGATCTTCGCGCCGACCGAATCCTGGTCCCGGCGCAGTTGGTCCATGTAGGCCTCGAGTTCCGGCACCTTGTCCGGGGCGGGGCAGAAGAAGGCGTTCTGTTCCACCGAGTCCCAGGTCTTGAACGGGATTTCGATGGGGCCCAACTGGCTCATGTAGCCACGGATGACGATGCCCTGGCTGGCCAGGTACTTCTTGGCAATCGCCCCGGCCGCCACGCGCATGGCGGTTTCCCGCGCCGAACTGCGACCGCCGCCACGGTAATCGCGCTCACCGTATTTGTGATGGTAGGTGTAGTCGGCGTGGGCCGGGCGGAACAGATCCTTGATGGCCGAGTAGTCCTTGGACTTCTGGTCGGTGTTGCGGATCAACAGGCCGATGGCGCAGCCGGTGGTGCGCCCTTCGAACACGCCAGAGAGGATTTCGACTTCATCGGCTTCCTGGCGCTGGGTGGTGTGGCGGCTGGTGCCGGGCTTGCGGCGGTCCAGGTCACGCTGCAGGTCGTCCAGGGAAATCTCCAGGCCCGGCGGGCAGCCGTCGACAATGGCGACCAACGCCGGGCCATGGCTTTCGCCCGCGGTGGTGACAGTGAACAGCTTGCCGTAGGTATTGCCGGACATGCAGGGTGCTCCGTGAAATCGCTGAGAGACTCAACCTTGGATTCGTAATGGGCGCCAGTATACGCAGGCTCCCCGCGTAGTTCATCCTCGAACCTTATCGGTGCCCGCCAGTCCAACCGGCACCTTCGCAACTAATGGCGTGATGATGTTAAAGCTGCTTGCTCTAAGCCTTACCTTGTTCACCGGCCTGCTTTCCGGCGTGGCCCAGGCCACGGTGCTGCAACGCCCCATCAGCCTCGATACAGGCAGCGGTGAGCTTTTCGGTACCTTGTTGCTGCCCAAGTCCGACACGCCGGTGCCGGTTGTTCTGATCATCTCCGGGTCAGGTCCTACGGATCGCGACGGAAACAACCCCGACGGCGGACGCAACGACAGCCTCAAGCGCCTGGCCTGGGTGCTGGCCAGGCACAACATCGCCAGCGTGCGCTATGACAAGCGTGGGGTGGCCGCCAGCCTCGCGGCGACCCCGGACGAGCGCAACCTGAGCGTCGAAGCCTATGTGGCCGATGCCGTGGCCTGGAGCCACAAGCTCGCCGCCGATCCGCGCCTGGGCCCATTGATCCTGCTGGGCCACAGCGAAGGCGCGTTGATCGCCAGCCTCGCCGCGCCCCAGGCCAACGCGGCGGCGGTGATTTCACTGTCTGGCAGCGCCAGGCCGATCGACCAGGTGCTGCGTCAACAATTGAGCAACCGCTTGCCACCGCCGCTGATGTTGCGCAGCAACGAGCTGCTCGACAGCCTCAAGGCCGGTCGGCCCGACGATAACGTGCCGGCACAACTGCTGGTCATTTTCCGCCCCAGCGTACAGCCCTACCTGATCTCGTTGTTCCGCCAGGACCCGGCTCGGGCCTTTGCGGCATTGAAGATGCCAGCCTTGATCATCCAGGGCAGCAACGATATCCAGGTCAGCGTCGATGACGCCAGGCAGTTGAAAGCCGCCAAGCCCGACGCTGAATTGGCGCTGATCGAGGGCATGAACCACGTGATGCGCATCGTGCCCAACGACGTGAAACGGCAACTGGCCTCCTACAAGGATCCCAACCTGCCCCTGGCGGCCGAGCTGGGTACGCGGCTTTTGCGTTTTATTGACTCGTTAGCCGCCCGTTAGGCGGTTTTAGTCGATTTAGCTTCAGTACTGGCAAAAACAGCCGATAACCCGGTGTCGGATAGCGCAATGGCTACCGACCCGCCGGCCTGGACAGGATTTTTGCCGTTATGACTGAAACTCAAGCTTCCCCCGACACCGCTGCCGAAGCCCCCGCCTCGTCTGCGGTGGAACTGCCGTGGGCCGACGTGCATACCGAGCATCACAAGATGCTCCGCCTGGCGCCGCTCAAGACCGACCGCGCCACCGGTGCGCGGCCATTGCGGTTTGTCGAGTTCAGCTATGCCGAGCGCCACAGCAAGGAACGCAGTCTGCTGCGCATGAGCATCCAGTTGCCGAACCAGCGTGTGCGCAAGGAACAGAATCACTTGGACGTCTGGGCGGACCACGTCGAGAAACGCCTGTTTTTTTCCCCGGACAACCTGCAAGTCGAGCCGTCCAACCGTGGTATCGGCCGTTTCCTGGCGGCCCAGGGCATTACCTGGGCCAAGAAACGCTGGTCGGCCTACCAGGTGCACGGCACCGACCTGGATAACAAGGACGCCCTGAACGAAGACACTCGCCTGCGCCGCGACCGCTTTCTCAAAGCCCAGGGTTTCGAGGTGGTCTACGCCGACGCCCAGCACCTCAAGGGCAGCGTCAAGCCAACCCACGTTGGTGATCTGCTCGGGGATTGGAACACCGAGAAGCTGCAGTTCGTGGAAATCCTTGAAGCGGCGCAGATGCTGCAACAGGCCGAGCAGAACCTGGCGGAACAGGAAGTCAAACTCAAGCAGCAGGAAGAAAAGGTCACCAAGTTCAAGCGCGAAGACGCCGGCCTGCGCTTCACCATCACCTGCCTGGTGGCCTTCGCCATGTTCCAGGCGGGGTTGCTGATCTGGATTGCGACGCGGCACTGATTGCCAGCGGCTTGCCCACACACCCCTGTGGCGAGGGAGCTTGCTCCCGCTCGGCTGCGCAGCAGCCGTAAATCCGCCGGATGCGACGGGCCTGAAAAATCACGATGCACGGGTTTCGGGGCTGCTGCGCAGCCCAGCGGGAGCAAGCTCCCTCGCCACAAAAGCCGCTCACCATCGATCGGGTCAAACCCGCGAAGCAAACAACCCCTGGTGCTGGCGGCACTGCTCGGCGCTGAGCATGAACACGCCATGGCCACCGCGTTCGAAGTCGAGCCAGGCGAAATCGACTTCCGGGTACAACGCCTCGACGTGCACCTGGCTGTTGCCCACCTCGACAATCAATAATCCCTTCTCGGTCAGATGATCGGCCGCCTCGGCCAGCATCCGGCGAACCAGGTTCAAGCCATCATCGCCACAGGCCAGGCCCAGCTCCGGTTCGTGCTGGTACTCCTGCGGCATGTCGGCGAAATCTTCCGCATCGACGTAAGGCGGGTTCGACACGATCAAGTCGAAACGTTGCCCCGGCAGACCGTCGAAGCCATCGCCCTGGACCGTGAACACGCGCTCGTCGACGCCATGGCGCTCGATGTTCTGGTTGGCCACTTCCAGCGCTTCGAACGACAGGTCGGCCAGCACCACCTCGGCCTCCGGGAACTCATAGGCACAGGCAATGCCGATGCAGCCGGAACCGGTGCACAGATCAAGAATTCGTGCCGGTTCCTGGCCCAGCCACGGCTCGAAATGCTTTTCGATCAGTTCGCCGATGGGCGAGCGCGGAATGAGCACGCGCTCGTCGACGATGAACGACATCCCGCAGAACCAGGCCTCACCCAACAAATAGGCGGTTGGCACACGCTCTGTGATACGCCGGCGCAGCAGGCGCTGCACATGAACCAATTCTTCGTCTTCAAGACGGCAGTCCAGGTAGCTGTCGGCAATTTCCCATGGCAGGTGCAATGCGCCCAACACCAGTTGCCGGGCTTCATCCCACGCATTGTCGGTGCCATGGCCGAAAAACAGATCCTCCCCATGGAAACGGCTGACGGCCCAACGGATATGGTCGCGCAGGGTACGGAGACGAGAAGTGATCACGGCGGCAAACTCCAGAAAAATCGACGGGCGAGTCTACCAGTCAAACGCGACCCCACCCAAACACGCCCCGATGACGAACGAAAAACCCCGGACCAATCGTAGGAATTATCCGTTTTTTGATCAGCCTATTGAACAAGATGAGCATCTTGACAAGGCTGTAGGCCAGCAACGGCGGCCCTTGCGATGGAAGCGATTCACAGAACCGCTCAGCCAGAGGACAATGTCGCAAAAGCCCCACTCGAAGGAGCCCCAGAATGTCCGTTCCAAAAACGATGTTTCAACTCAGCGGCCGTGGTTATGCAGCGGCCAATCTGAGTCAAGCGACCCTGATCATCATCGATGCCCAGAAAGAATACCTCGCCGGCCCCCTGGCCCTGAGCGGCATGGATGCAGCCGTCGCGAACATCAAGCAATTGCTCGGCGCGGCCCGTGCAGCCGGTCGGCCGATCGTGCATGTGCGCCACCTGGGCACCCATGGCGGGCTGTTCGATCCACAGGGCGAGCGCGGGGAGTTCATTCCCGGCCTCGAACCCCAGGCCGACGAAACCGTGATCGAAAAGCTACTGCCCAGCGCCTTCCACGGCACCGAGTTGAAAAAACGCCTGGAAGACTTCGGCCCCCTGGACCTGATCGTATGCGGGTTCATGAGCCACTCCAGCGTCAGCACCACCGTGCGCGCCGCCAAGAACCTGGGCTTTCGCTGTACCCTGGTGGAAGACGCCTGCGCCACTCGCGACCTGCCGTACAAGGGCGGCGTCCTCAGCGCCGAACACGTTCAGCAGACCGAAATGGCGATCATGGCGGACAACTTCGCCACCCTGGCGTTGACCCGTGACTTCATCTGATTCGCCTTGATGAGCGGCCACTTTCGCCGCTCATCCGCAAAAGCCTCGCATTTGCCGCAATTGCCCTACCTTCAGGAACAACCCGAACATCTTCCGGTCGAAGGGCCGATACCCATTGAGGAAGGTCGGAATGAAGTTATCCGATGGTTTTGACGCACGTCGCTTGCGGCCCAAGGGCCCGAGCAACTGGCGGTTTCGTTTTGGCGCGGCAATCGCCGCGCTACTGGCAACACTCGGTGTGTTGCTGGCCATGGCCGGTGCGGCCAGCCTGCTGGGCCGCCCGCCCGCTCTGGGCGAATTGAATGCCACCCCACTGGGTTCGGCGATCATCCTGGCGATCGGTCTTTTCGTGTTGTTGCTGGGCGTCTGGCTCTGGCGCCGCTGCCGCCGTCGCGCCCGCCAATCCCTGGAGCTGGCCATGGCTCCGCACCTGATGAAAAAGCACGACTGACCCGCCATCCGACGTTTTGTCGCGCCTGATCCCGCCAGAGTTGGGTAAACTGGTCGGCTTCGCGGAGGCTGACATGCAAGACGACGACTTTTCCCTGTTCAAAAGTGCGATCCAGGGCGTAAAACCGATCAAGCACGACCGCGCCGAGACCGGCAAGCCCAAGGCCGATCGCGCACAAATCGCCAAGCTGCGCCAGGCCGCTACCGTGCGCACCGACGCCACGACCGTGGATGGCTTGTCCGATCAGTTCGTGATCGACGTCGGGCCGGAAGACGAGTTGATGTGGGCACGCGACGGTGTCCAGGAAAGCCAGATGCGCAAGCTGAAGGTCGGCCAGATCCCCTTCGAAGGCAGCCTCGACCTGCACGGCATGACCGTGGAAAAGGCCCGGGAAACTCTTTGGGCGTTCCTGGCCGAAGCCACGAAATTCGAAATCCGCTGCGTGCGCGTCACCCATGGCAAAGCCGTGCGCCTGGACGGTAAGCGACCGATGATCAAGAGCCACGTCAACACCTGGCTGCGCCAGCACCCGCAAGTGCTGGGCTTCACCTCCTGCCAGGCAAAACACGGCGGCGCCGGAGCGGTGTACGTGATGCTCAAGCGCACCATGATGGAAGGTCGCGACGAATAGCCCTCGATTGCCGAGCTTGCAGCGCCGTGTCCGCCACCGTACCCTTGCCCTTTGCGTAAAATCCCACAGGTAGTTTCATGTCTCTGGAACAGAATTACACCGCGATTCTCGGCCAATTGGGCGAGGACGTTTCCCGCGAGGGCCTGCTCGACACGCCCAAGCGTGCTGCCAAGGCCATGCAGTACCTCTGCCGCGGTTATGAACAGACCCTTGAAGAAGTCACCAACGGTGCCTTGTTCAGCTCCGACAACAGCGAGATGGTGCTGGTCAAGGACATCGAGTTGTACTCGTTGTGCGAACATCACCTGCTGCCTTTCATCGGCAAGGCTCACGTGGCCTACATCCCGAGCGGCAAGGTACTGGGGCTGTCGAAGGTCGCGCGCATCGTCGACATGTATGCCCGTCGCCTGCAGATCCAGGAGAACCTCAGCCGCCAGATCGCCGACGCGGTCCAGCAAGTGACCGGTGCCTTGGGCGTGGCGGTGGTGATCGAGGCCAAGCACATGTGCATGATGATGCGCGGCGTGGAAAAGCAGAACTCCTCGATGATCACCTCGGTGATGCTCGGCGAGTTCCGGGAAAACGCCGCCACTCGCAGCGAATTCCTCAGCCTCATCAAGTAATCCGCCGCATGAAGAAAACCGGCATTGATCGCCGGTTTTTTTTCGCCTGTGAAAAATCAGGTAAGCTGCGCGCCCTCTTCTTCCCTGCCGCGAGGCTTAATACCGTGATCGTCAAAGCGCTTCGGGTTGGCTTGGGCCAGCTCATCATCTTCATCGACTTCATCACCCGCCCGGGCAAGAAAAAGCGCCCGGCCGAGGCCCAGGCGCAGGTCGAGCAGGCCGCTCGCAGCCTGACGCTGTATCAGTTCCACGCCTGCCCGTTCTGCGTGAAAACCCGCCGCACCCTGCGCCGCCTCAACGTACCGGTGGCCCTGCGCGATGCGAAAAACAACGCGCAGGATCGCCAGACACTGCTGGAGCAAGGCGGCCGGATCAAGGTGCCGTGCCTGCGGATTGAAGAAAATGGCGAGACCACCTGGATGTATGAGTCCAAGGTGATCATTGAGTATCTGGACAAGCGGTTCTCGGCAGCCTGACTATTTTCTACTGTGACGACTGGCCTCATCGCGAGCAAGCTCGCGATGGAGCCCGGACAGCCACCGCAGAATCCTGATATCAAGCCGCTTTTGCCGCCAACGCCTCCCGCACCACCCCCGCCAACCGCTTGAGCCCTTCATCCAGCCGCGCCGGGTCGATGTGGCTGAAATTCAAACGCAGGTGCCCTGGATGCTGGTCCGGCTCCGGGAAGAACAGCTCCCCCGGCATGAACGCCACGTCGGCAGCCAGTGCGGCGGCGAGCAAGGTTCGGGTGTCCAGCGGTTGCTTGAGGGTCAGCCAGAAGAACAGCCCGCCCTCGGGCACGTTCCAGTCCGCGAGGTCGGTGAAATGCTTCTCCAGCGCGGCCTGGAACCGATCACGGCGGTCCCGGTAAAAATCCCTCAGCTCACTCAAATGGCGACGGTACTGCTCGGTGCCGATCCATTGCAGCGCTTGCCATTGGCCGATGCGATTGGTGTGCAGGTCCGCTGACTGCTTGAGTCGCAGCAGATGCGGGAACAGATCCGGGCTGGCAATCAAATAGCCTACCCGTAGCCCCGGCAACAGGGTTTTCGACACGGTGCCGGTGTAGATCCAACTGGCCTTCTTCAAGCGACTGACGATCGGCGTGGCGCTGCCGCCATCGAACGTCAGCTCGCGGTAGGGTTCGTCCTCGATCAGGGTCACGCCAAACTCATCCAGCAGCGCCGCCACGGCATCGCGCTTGGCCTCGCTGTAGCGCACCGCCGAGGGGTTCTGGAAGGTCGGAATCAGGTAGATGAACGCCGGCCGATGCCGCTCCAGCCGAGCCCGTAACGCTTTCAGGTCCGGACCGTCGGCTTCCAGGGGCACCGTGATGCAATCGGCGCCAAACAGCTGGAAAATCTGCAACGCCGCCAGGTAGGTGGGCGCTTCCAACATCACTTCAGTTCCGACGTCGATGTGCAGCTTGGCCGCCAGGTCAAGGGTTTGCTGGGAGCCGCTGACCACCAGCACCTGACTCGCCTCACAGGCCACACCCAGCGCCCGCGCCTGGGCCGCCAGGGCTTCGCGCAGGGCGGGTTCGCCTTCGCTCATGCCGTACTGGCCCATGGACAAGGGCATGGCCGCCCATTCCACTTTCGGCAGCATGGCTTCGGCCGGCAGGCCGCCGGCGAACGACATCACTTCAGGGCGCTGCGCCGCCGCGAGGATTTCTCGAATCAAAGAACTTTTGAGGCGCGAGACACGTTCGGAAAAAGCCATGGAGTCACCTGTAGCGGGGCACGGGAGGAATGAGTCAAACTGGTTGACTAAAATTACGCCGACCTGCGTGGATACGTCAATATGCTTGACCTTAAAAACCCAACTTCCCAACAAATGGCCATGGAAGCGTTCTTCTTCGGTTACCAGGCATTCACCGCCAAGGCCGATGAAATGCTCGAGCGCCGTGGGTTGAGCCGGGTGCACCAGCGCATCGTTTTTTTCATCGCCCGCTACCCGTCCCTGAGCGTGAAGGAGTTGCTGGCGGTTCTTGGCGTGAGCAAGCAAGCGCTGAACATGCCGTTGCGGCAACTGATGGAAATGCACCTGGTGAACAGCGTCGCGTCCGAGACCGACAAGCGTAAACGGCTGCTGGAACTGACGGCCGAGGGCGAGCGGTTCGAACAGGCGTTGCGGCGTGAACAGGTGAAATTGCTGGAGCGGGTGTTTGCCGAGGCTGGGGAGGCGGCGGTGAATGGGTGGCTGGCGGTGAACCTGGCGCTGGGGAAATCCAGTGACTGAAGGCGTCTGCTCGCGATAGCGCCCTCAAGATCGATATATCCCTATTGCCCGACATTTCGTCGACAACACAGAAAACATTATTTGCATTATTTGTATACAAAAGCATAATTCGCTTCGTGCGAGTTCCTGACCAACAGGTCAACATACTTCGCCAGCCTTACCTGCCTCAGCGCATCGCAACCACCCCCAGGGCGTATGCGGTGCAGGAAATAACAATAAGACTCTTGAGGAGTACTCGCTGTGGAAAGCCGCAAACCCGAAGCCCGAACGCTGGACCTCTCGCCGCCACTACGCAGTGGCTGGCTGGAGCGCATCTTCAAACTCAGCTTGCATGGCACCACGGTGAAGACCGAGCTGATTGCCGGCCTGACGACCTTCATCACCATGGCCTACATCATCTTCGTCAACCCCAACATCATGGCCGACGCCGGCATCGATCACGGCGCCGCCTTCGTCGCCACCTGCATCGCCGCGGCCCTGGGTTGCCTGCTGATGGGACTGTACGCCAACTGGCCGGTGGGCCTGGCGCCAGGCATGGGCCTGAACGCGTTCTTCACCTACACCGTGGTCGGGACCATGGGCTACAACTGGGAAACCGCGTTGGGCGCGGTGTTCATTTCCGGTGTGCTGTTCATGGTCCTGACCTTGTCACGAGTGCGCGAGTGGCTGCTCAACAGCATTCCAGTGAGCCTGCGGTTCGCCATGGGCGCGGGGGTCGGCTTGTTCCTCGGGCTGATCGGCCTGAAAACCGCCGGGATCATCGTCGACAGCCCCGCGACCTTGATCAAGCTCGGCTCGTTGCGTGAGCCCGGTCCATTGTTGGCCGCGGTGTGCTTCTTGATGATCGCCGTGCTCAGTTATCACCGCGTGTTCGGCGCGATCCTGATCAGCATCATCGCGGTGACCCTGGCCGGTTGGGGCCTGGGATTGGTGCAGTACAACGGCGTCATGTCGACACCACCGAGCCTGGCCCCCACCTGGATGGCGATGGACGTAGCCGGTGTGTTCAACGTCAGCATGATCAGCGTGGTGCTGGCCTTCCTGTTCGTGCACATGTTCGACACCGCCGGCACCCTGATGGGCGTTGCCCAGCGCGCCGGCCTGGTGAAAGCCGACGGCAAGATCGAAAACCTGTCCCGTGCCTTGAAAGCCGACAGCGCCTCCAGTGTATTCGGCGCCATGGTTGGCGTGCCGCCGGTGACCAGCTACGTGGAAAGCGCCGCCGGTGTAGCGGCGGGTGGCCGGACGGGGCTTACCGCCGTGACCGTCGGTGTGCTATTTATTGCCGCCATGTTCTTCGCACCGCTGGCCGGGATGATCCCGGCCTACGCCACGGCCGGCGCGTTGATCTACGTCGCCATGCTGATGATGGGCGGCATGGCCCATATCGAATGGGACGAGGCGACCGACAGTATCCCGGCCATCGTCACGGCCATCATGATGCCCCTGACGTTTTCGGTTGCCGACGGTATCGCCCTGGGTTTCATCACCTATGTGGTGCTCAAGGCCGGCACCGGTAAACACAAGGAAATCTCCGTCAGCCTGTGGGTGCTCTGTGCGATCTTCATCGCCAAGTTCATCTTCTTGTAAGCGATACACCTAGCCACCCGCCTCATTCCTTGGATGAGGCTTTTGCACCTAAGGACCCACGCAATGAATCTGGAAACCTGGCTGTTGTTCAGCGGCGCTGCCTTGGTGGTGATCCTCATCCCCGGCCCGTTGTCGCTGTTGATGATCGGCAACAGCCTGAACTACGGCCTGCGCCGCTCGTACCCGGCGTTCCTCGGCGGCGTAATCGCCTCGATCTGCCTGTTGAGCGCATCGGCGCTGGGGCTCGGTGCGTTGTTGATGGCCTCGGAGCAACTGTTCAGCGCCCTGAAGATCGTTGGTGCGCTGTACCTTTTTTATCTAGCCTGGCAGAGCTGGCAGCAGTCGCGCCAACCCGCCCAAGGCGCCGAAGTGCCCCAGGCCGCAGCCGTCCCACGCTTTGGCGCCCTCTTCGGCCGGGCGTTCATGCTGGGCGCCAGCAACCCGAAGGACATCCTGTTCTTCGCCGCGTTCCTGCCGCAATTCTTGGCCGAGCAAGCGTTCCTGCCGCAACTGTTGATCATGATCGCCACCTGGACCGTGCTCGACCTGCTGTGCAAGCTGGCCTACGGTCTCGGCGCTCACGGCGCGGCGCGGTATTTGCGTACGGGGAAAGGCCAGAGCTGGTTCAACCGCATCAGCGCAGGATTATTTGGCGGCGCGGGCGCAGCCTCTTTACTGTCCAGCCACTGAACCCGTCGTTTTTCATGTCGGGCTTTCGCAAAACACCGCAACAACCAATCGATGTACACCCTTCAGGAAAACACCTTAGATAGAGGGCCATTCACATCATCGTTGAACAAGGACGTTCACAATGACCAAGGTTTTCTATCCCTCCCCTGTTTCTGACGAGCACGCCGTAGTCATTACGGACCTGGGCTTTCATGCCAATGAGCACACCGTCGAAACACTCGATTTCAGGGTGGCCGATGAGACGCCGCTCAGCGCCGAACACAAGCATCGGCAGGCCCAACTCGATGTCGTGGATAAACTTTATGGCCCACTCTCTATCGGCACCGTGAAGGTGACCCGTTCAGCCCTGGATGCGTTGGGCGCCACGACCGATGGACAACCGCTGACAGGGGACAATACTTTTTTCCGCACCCCCAATCGCTTTTTCTTGAACTCGCTGCAGTTCAGCGCCGTTGACATCGAAACGCGTATGACGATCACCAGCGATGTGGACGACTATCGGTTACCCACTTTGCTTTTCGAAATGGCGAGTCAACGTTCGCCCACGGCGCGCCCCTTGTTGAAAGAAAGTCCTGATACACAGGCTGAACCAACCGGGTATCGAAGCACGCTTGAAAAGCTTTTGAACGCCGCCCAGAGACTCAACCTCCATGCGCTCTCGCAAACCATGAGTTGGGTGAGCCAAGCGAAGAGCAACCTCCTCATCCCAACGGGCCTTGGCCTCCAGGCCTTCGGCATCTACAGCGGTCTGCGAGGCCTGCAGGACGCCATCCAGAACAAGGACGCTTACCAGACGGTCTTCAACGGGGCCGGCGTGGCGGCCGAGATGGCCTCGATCGGTGTCGAGGCAGCGGTGACCCGACAAGCCACTCAGATGATCAAGGCCGGCCAGAGCGCCCTCAGGGATTTCGCCAAAACAGGCTTCGCCATAAGGCTCGCCCGTGGAAGCAGCTTGATCGCCAGCGTACTGACACTGCCTTTCGATATCATCGCCGCTGTCGACTCTTTCAAGGCCGCCGCCCGCGCCACCGGCAAGGAAGCCACCGACCACTACGTCAGCGCCGCCCTGAGCGTCACCAGTGCGGCCATGAGCTTGACCCTCGGCATCGCGGCACTGGCAGGCTTCAGTTCAGCAGGTCCCGTGGGCCTTGCCGCGGGGCTTATCCTGGTGGTGGGATCACAAATCTGGGGCGCGATTCGTCAAGTCGATGAAATCGACGACTATATCGAACTCACCGCGCACGAGCGCCTGCGCACCGGTTGGCTCGCTTTCTGGGCAATCAGCCCTGATAAAGACATCCAGGATCGCTACACCCTCGCCAAGGCGACCGCCGAACATACCAAGCGGCTGCGGGCCAATGCCTTGTACTTGCTCAAGGGCCCATTGAAAGACAGCACTGAGGCGATCGTAAACGGAGCATTCACCGTAGAACTCGAACCGGTGACCTACACCACTTGGAATTGGTGGACGGGAGAACAATACCAGGCGACCACAGTACGTCCCAGGATCAAGGACAGCGACGACTGGATCGACGCGCGAAGTGGCGTTACTGCTCAGACGCCCGGCGCAGTCATTGAAACGTCGGCGGAAGATAAAGGCATCCATTGGTATATCGGCGGTGGCGACGACACGATTCTAGGCGTTGAAAACCAGCCAAATGTCTTCCATTACGGGGCGGGCGTTAAAAAACTGACCGGCGGCGTGAAAGATGACGTTTTCATCTTCGAGGGCTCGGCAGAGCCTCTCAGTGGAGGACAAACAACGAATACCCTGATGGGAGGCCTGGGCAACGACACGCTCATCTTATCGGGTCGCACCCGCAATAGTCAGGAGCCGCGCCTGGGCTATCAGGTCGACCTGGAGGCCGGGCACGTATCCGTCATCACTCAAGCCAGTCATCAAACAGAGAGCGAACACACTCCCCATGCGCGCCTTGAAGGCATTGAAAATGTCGAAATCCCTGAGGGCGGTGCCAACGTCATCAAGGGCAGCGCCGGCCCGAACATCATTAAATCCCGCGGCAATGACTCAATCGAGGCCGGTGCGGGAAATGACCGGATTTTTCTCCTGAATGGAAACAACCGTAATGCAGACGGTGGACCTGGCGATGATGTCTATGCCATTGCACATAAACCCGGTTGTGTCTCCATCAGCGAAGATGGCGTAGGCAACAGCGTCATCGCTCTGGACTGGAGAGCGGACCTGATTGAAAGCTGGCGAATAGAAGAAGGTCACTTGGTTATGACGTCCTGCTTCGACGCAAACGACTGGGCGCTTCGAAAAGTCATCATCAGGAACGTCTATGAAGACACCGATTATCCAAGCCCCCTACAAAACAATAAGCTGACGTTCATCACCCAGGATGGCTACCATTTGGTGCCCGACCTGCCTGACACGATCGAGCACCGCGGTCCGCTGGACATTGAAGCCATCGTGGTGCAGGCAGGAACACCACGAAACCCGGCCATCCTCAATGGACGAAGCGAGCAGCAGATCGCCCATGACAAAGACACGAGTTTTTATGTTTCGCGCATCAATGAACTCACCCGGCTCAAGGTCAAGCAAAAAAGCAAATTCTCCACCACCCTCCATCTGGACTATAGCGACGCTGAACTGACCCGTATCGAAGCCCATTACAGCGCCCACGCCACTCAGGACGCCGAAGGGGATACCGTGAAATACGGCGAATGTGGCCTGACATTACACTTTGGCATTCGCCGAGTCGTCTTGAAGAACCTGGCAAGTTCCGATGAACGTTATAGCGCGCAAAACCCGCAGACAGGGCGGCGTGCATTTTCCGCCTTGGGTTCGCATCACACGTTCATTCTGGTCATGAACGACGGCTCATCCTACCGTCTGGTCCAACCCTCGCCTGACTATGATCTGTTGCTGGACAAAACATTCATCGGTAAAGAGCCGGTCGAGTGGAAAACAGAAGCGCCACGGGCACTCACACCGACGAGAAAGCACTACGCCTACCTACAGCCCTTGGACAAGCATCCCCACTACATGCGCAGTTGGGCAGCCTGCGCCCTGCTCACATCCCCTACCGAACAGACAGGCATCGAAGTGCTGATTGGCGAAGGCGCCACCTACCTTGTTCACTTGAGCCCGGACATGACGCTACGCCTGTCCACGCCGGGCGCGCTGGCTGGCGCCAACCCCCGACTCCCCCGGGCCTCGCTATGGGAACTCGACGCCCGGCACCTCGGGCCAGTTGAGATCACATTTTCCTCCAACCTACTGCGGATCGGCACAGCAATCATTCATCTTCCAGTCCATGAAGCTGGAGACCTTGTCGACCAGATACGCGTCATCACCGCACGAGGCGTTGTCCATGCTGTCGACAGTCTGTTCGAGCGAGTTTATGTAGAAGCGCTCGATGGCCGGTACTTTGTCCCACTCGCCGATCCCAGCGCAGTGTTGCCCAGCGAACTGTCCAGCCTGGCATCCGATGAACTGAAGGTCCTTCACATTGCTGTCAAGGATGGGTCTCCCGGCAACTTGAGCTATAACCTCAAGACCCGCCAATGGATCCTCGACACCGATAAGTCCCGAGTCATTGAGACGGCGGACCTGAGAAAAACAGACCTGTGTGAACACGCCCTCCAGATCTATCAGGACCTGGCCCGCGATGGCCTCAGCCAGACCCCACCCATGGGGGATGAAGCCCTGCGTTCGTTGCGTGGCAAGTGCGTGGAATTGATGGAGAGCGTCACATTGGCACACTCGGTGATGTTTGCCCGGGCGCTAGCCCTGAGCGCGGTCTTCGGCATCAGGCTTTCGCAAATGGGCTGGCTCCTCTCATTGGCTGAGCCCTCTCCCGAACAGATATAGGCTTCAGGCATCTTTTCGAAGCTTTTTCCAGACGCCATACATATGTACCGCACCTGCCTGTTGGTTTTCCACGAACATTCTCAAGCCCTGGGCCTGCTCGCTATGCGACAGGCCGCTCGCTTCATGGCCGCATGAATCAACACTATTTTTCAAACTCAAGAACAGGCATTTTCAATGAGTCCAAGACAAAACACCCGGCCCAAGCCGCCAAAGTCGCCCCCCGATACACCTCACTCCAGCCGCGATACGACAGCGGAAACAGCGCTCGCAAACCCAGTGAGGGGAGAGGGAATCGATCCACCATCCGTCTCGCCAACCGAGCACGCGATCGAAACGCCTGAATCTTTGCTCTCGACCATTCAGATATCCGAAATGGCATCACCGGCCACCATCCGTGAAGCCCCTGCCTCGGTATCGCTGGACGACTACTACCTTTCACCCGAGCTGGTGCCCATGTTATCGGAGCCGGACGCAACGTCTGGGATCCGGACGTTCAGGACACGCACTTACGTCGAGCTTTCAGAGGGTGGGACGGTGCTGCTTGGACGCGATTCCGAACAGAACTACAGGGCCCGATCAGGCATCGAACTCGTCGCCTCCGGACCACGCCTGGAGCAAGTGGAAGGCAGCCACCTATGGCGTCAGATTCCGCACCGAGAGGCGATGCACGACGATGATTCCGATCTTGCTTCCACGCCCCATAGGCCATCGGATGATGAGGCGTCGCCAGTGACCGCGCCTAAGCGTCAGCGCGCGACGACCTCACAAAGCGAAACACCTGGGCAAAGCGCCCCGGTATTCAGTAAGAATTGGGGGATCGACCCAAGATTCATGGTGTCCGAGTTCATCACCCTGGACAACGTCCACTACAAGGTGGTGACACGCAGCGACGCGCGAGAACATCCGATCGCCTACGTTCAGCCGCCCACTCATCCCACCTATGATTTTGACCTGTTGGAAGCCACCCTCCGGCATACGCCTGACGAGCAGCCCCGAGGCGCAATGCAAATCCCACCGGATAACCAGTGGGAAATTGACGCCCGGCTTCCCTTTGAAAAACCACTGACGGCTTACGTCAGGGATTGTTTTCCAGAAGTCACGACAGTCACCTTGGAAAACATCGCAAGAAAGCAATTCGAACTCGCCAATAACGGACCGTTCGCCGATGCCGCGGGCTTGACCGCCCTGCGCCAGATTTTCAACGGCTGGAAAAACGCCAACCTCGCGCCGCATCCGCAATGGTCCGATCCGCTCTTGATGCTGCCAACGCTTGCGACCACGGCCTCCTCCAGAGGGGCTGCCCGCTCGATAACCCTGCCCGCCCCATTTTCGACGGGGACGCTGGAGCGGCTGGATTTTGATCCCATGCGGTTCCAGCGACAGTGGCTTTCTTTCCAGTCGACGTACACACCCGTGGAGTTCAAACGCTTTATGGCCGCCCTTCTGACCCGCAACGGCTACACGGTCATGGAGCCAAGCTCCTACAATAGTTTCCCGGCATTGGTATTCCAACGCGCCGAGCATGACCATGTATTTTTCATGAGCCTGCATCGCACCAGGATCCCAAAGATTTCCCTGCCAACGTACCTGGACCCCAATACAGCCGGCGTCCTCCTGGAAAACCAGCTCGGCGAAGCCGCGGCGAAAGTCGTCAGGGACGCCCACGCTGCCAACAAAATCATCTGGCTCAAAGGCGGTACTGAAATCCGTCCAGGCATTGCCGACACGGTCTTCATCATCCGGGATGACAATTCCAGGCTGTAAATACGCCGCGCAAAAAAAGCCCGCAGTGTGAGCGGGCGAAAAACCAAAGAAGCTTTATGCGCAGTGGCTTCCAGGACCAGGCAGTTGCTTGGGGGCTCAACTGCCTCGATAGGTTGAATAGGCGTAAGGCGAAATCAGCAGGGGCACATGGTAATGCTCCTGCTCGGCCGAAATGCCGAAGCGCAGTACCACCACATCCAGGAACGCCGGCTCGGACAACTGGACACCACGGGCGCGGTAGTAATCGCCGGCATGGAATTGAATCTGATAGACGCCCGAACGGTAGTTATCCCCTTGCAGCAGCGGCGCGTCGCAGCGACCGTCGCTGTTAGTCAGCGCGCTGGCGACCAGCTGCAGTTGCGAACCTTCCACGCGGTACAACTCGACCTTGATCGAGCTGCCCGGGCAGCCGTGTGCAGCATCCAAAACGTGAGTAGTCAAACGTCCCATTGATTGTGCGTGCCTCGCTGCTGGGCAGTCCGGCGCGACGCCTCCTGAATCAGTTGAAAGACAGGCCGCACCGTTTCGGAGCACGAAACACTACGGCGATGAGCGAATTAAGACACTTTAAAAGAAAATTGTACACAATAAAAAACAGATACTCAGTCGGCACTCGTTCCGACAAAGGTTCCTGCCCAATCTTAAGCCAAACCAACGGATACGCCATTCTTCCAGCCATTAATTGACCAGATGGGCAGGTTTCTTGCAGTGTAGACAAACCTGGGACAGCGGTGAAAAATGCAAAAAACCGGGCTTACAAATCGCACATAAAGTTGTATACAATCATCCCATCGTCGTGACGCCAGCCTATGATCCATCGCCGGGCGCCACCCACATGGTTCGAACAAGAAGGAAAACTGCAGTGAGCGCTGACTACCCACGCGACCTGATCGGTTACGGCAATAACCCTCCCCATCCCCAGTGGCCGGGCAATGCCCGCATCGCCCTGTCCTTCGTGCTCAATTACGAAGAAGGCGGCGAGCGCAACATCCTGCATGGCGACAAGGAATCCGAGGCGTTCCTCTCGGAGATGGTCGCGGCACAACCGCTGCAGGGCGAACGCAACATGAGCATGGAATCGCTGTACGAGTATGGCAGCCGTGCCGGGGTCTGGCGGGTCCTCAAGCTGTTCAAGGCATTCGATATCCCGCTGACCATTTTCGCCGTGGCCATGGCCGCCCAGCGCCATCCGGAGGTGATCCGCGCCATGGTCGCCGCCGGTCACGAAATCTGCAGCCACGGCTATCGCTGGATCGACTACCAATACATGGATGAGGCCCAGGAGCGCGAGCACATGCTCGAAGCGATCCGCATCCTCACCGAAATCACTGGCGAGCGCCCGCTGGGTTGGTACACCGGTCGCACCGGCCCCAATACCCGCCGGCTGGTCATGGAGGAAGGCGGTTTTCTCTATGACAGCGACACCTACGACGACGACCTGCCCTACTGGGAACCGAACACACCCAACGGCAAACCGCATCTAGTGATCCCCTACACCCTCGACACCAACGACATGCGCTTCACCCAGGTGCAGGGTTTCAACAAGGGCGATGATTTCTTCCAATACCTCAAGGACGCCTTCGACGTGCTGTATGCCGAAGGCGCCGAAGCCCCCAAGATGCTCTCGATCGGCTTGCATTGCCGCCTGATCGGCCGCCCTGCCCGCCTGGCGTCCCTCAAGCGCTTCCTCGAATACGTCAAAGGCCATGAACACGTCTGGTTCAGTCGTCGTGTCGACATTGCGCGTCACTGGCAGCAGACCCATCCGTATCAAGGGGCTTCGAAACCAGGAGCGTCGAAATGAGCGCCTTCCAGACCCTCAAGCCCTCGACCTTGAGCCGTGAAGCCTTCATCCGGGCTTTTGCCGACATCTACGAACATTCGCCATGGGTCGCCGAAAAGGCTTTCGACCTGGGCCAGGACCCGTCGATCGACCAGATCGAAACCCTGCACCAGCGCATGAGCGACATCCTGTTGAGTGCCGATCACGCCAGCCAGCTGGCACTGATCAACGCTCACCCGGACCTGGCAGGCTTTGCTGCCGTCCAGGGCCAACTGACCGAAGCCAGCACGAACGAACAGGCCGGCGCCGGTATTCACCAATGCACGGCCGAAGAGTTTCAGCGCTTCACCGAGCTGAACGACGCCTACAAGGCCAAGTTCAAGTTTCCCTTCATCATGGCGGTAAAAGGCAGCAACCGGCACCAGATCCTCGCGGCGTTCGAAACGCGCATCCATCACTCGATAGACACCGAATTCAAATGCGCGCTGGCAGAGATCAACAAGATCGCGTTGTTCCGACTACTGACCCTTTAGCGAGCAGCCTCCTGCAAGCATCCCCAGCCAACTTATTAAAGGCAGACAAGAAGAATGAAAACTTACGCCGTACCTTTCGAGAAGTTCGTCAACCTGGCCGACGCCCGCCTCGGCACCAAGATCATCTCGGTCACCGATGACTGGTTCGCCGACGCCAACCGTTTGTTCCAGCCGACCCCGGCCGTATGGAAGGAGGGCGTGTTCGATGACAACGGCAAGTGGATGGACGGCTGGGAATCGCGGCGCAAGCGCTTCGAAGGCTACGACAGCGCGGTGATCCGCCTGGGCGTGGCCGGCTCGATCAAAGGCGTGGACATCGACACCTCATTCTTCACCGGTAACTACCCGCCATCGGCCTCTTTGGAAGCCTGCTTCCTGAGCGAAGGTGAGCCAGACGAAAACACCCAATGGACGGAAGTGCTCTCGGCCGTCGAGTTGCAAGGCAACAGCCACCACTATCACGAAATCAACAACGACCAGGCCTTCAGCCATCTGCGTTTCAATATTTACCCCGATGGCGGCGTGGCTCGGTTGCGGGTCTACGGCATTCCGTACCGCGACTGGTCGGCCGTGGGCGACAACGAACAGATCGACCTGGCCGCAGCCCTCAACGGAGGCCGTGCCCTGGCCTGCTCCGATGAACACTTCGGCCGCATGAGCAACATCCTCAACCCGGGTCGTGGCGTCAACATGGGTGATGGCTGGGAAACCGCCCGTCGTCGCACCCCGGGCAATGACTGGGTCATCGTCGCCCTGGGCCATGCCGGCATCGTTGAGCAAGTCATCGTCGACACCCTGCACTTCAAGGGCAACTACCCCGACAGTTGCTCGATCCAGGGCGCGTTCGTCAAGGGCGGCACCGACAGCCAGATCGAAACCCAATCGCTGTTCTGGCGTGAGCTGTTGCCCAGCCAGAAACTGGAAATGCACGCCGAACACACCTTCGCCGAGCAGATCAAGGCCCTGGGACCGATCACCCACATTCGCCTGAACGTGTTCCCGGATGGTGGCGTGAGTCGTCTGCGGGTGCTGGGCAAGATAGCGAAGTAAACACCGCACCTGTGGCGAGGGAGCTTGCTCCCGCTGGACTGCGCAGCAGTCCCATTTCGAGGGCCGCTTCGCGACCCAGCGGGAGCAAGCTCCCTCGCCACAAAAGCTGAACAAACGACACAGAATTTTTTGGATAAGAAGACCAGCATGCGCACACTCAAGATCGAACCGTTGACCAAAGAAGCCTTCGCCCCGTTCGGTGACGTGATCGAAACCGATGGCAGCGATCACTTCATGATCAACAACGGCTCGACCATGCGCTTCCATCGTCTGGCAACGGTGCAAACCGCCACGCCGGACGATCAGGCGATCATCAGCATCTTCCGCGCCGACGCGTTGGAGATGCCGTTGACCGTGCGCATGCTGGAGCGCCATCCGCTGGGCAGCCAGGCGTTCATTCCGCTGCTCGGCAACCCCTTTCTGATCGTGGTCGCGCCACTTGGCGATGCACCTGTATCAGGCTTGGTCCGCGCCTTCGTCACCAACGGCAGGCAGGGCATTAATTACCATCGCGGCGTCTGGCACCACCCGGTGCTGACGATCGAAAAGCGGGATGACTTCCTGGTGGTTGATCGCAGTGGCACAGGCAATAACTGCGATGAGCATTTTTTCCAAGAGGATGAGTTACTGATCCTCGCCCCCCACCAATAAGAGAAGCGTCCGATCACGCGCAGACAAGCGTGACGGGCGAGAGGTAAAGACTGTGGAAGCACATATGCTGGAATGGCTGAACCTGAGCGTACGCTGGGTTCATATGATCACTGGCGTGGCCTGGATCGGCGCGTCGTTCTACTTCGTCTGGCTGGAAAACAACCTCAATCGCGTCAATCCAAAAAGTGGTCTGGCTGGTGACTTGTGGGCCATCCACGGTGGCGGCATCTACCACCTGGAAAAATACAAACTCGCGCCACCGTCCATGCCGGACAACCTGCACTGGTTCAAGTGGGAAGCGTATTTCACCTGGATGTCGGGTGTCGCGCTGCTGTGCGTGGTGTTCTATTGGAACCCGACCCTATACCTGCTGGCCCCCGGCAGCAGCCTCAGCGGCCCCGAAGGCGTGGCGCTGGGTATCGGCTCGTTGTTCGTCGGCTGGTTCGTCTATTCCTTTCTCTGCGACTCGGCCCTGGGCAAGCGCCCCGCCCTACTCGGTTTGATCCTGTTTGTGCTGTTGATCGCCGCCGCCTACGGGTTCAGCAAGGTGTTCAGCGGTCGCGGTGCCTACCTGCACGTCGGGGCGGTCATCGGCACGATCATGGTCGGCAACGTGTTCCGCATCATCATGCCAGCCCAACGTGCGCTGGTGGCGGCCATCGCCGAGAACCGCACGCCCGATCCGGCGTTGCCGGCCAAGGGTTTGCTGCGTTCGCGCCACAACAACTACTTCACCCTGCCAGTGCTGTTCATCATGATCAGCAACCATTTCCCGAGCACCTACGGCAGCCAGTACAACTGGCTGATCCTGGCCGGGATCGCCGTGGCGGCGGTGTTGGTGCGGCATTACTTCAACACCCGCCATGACAGCAACCGGTTTGCCTGGACGCTGCCGGTCGGCGCCCTGGCGATGATCTGCCTGGCGTATGTCACCGGCCCCAAGCCAGTCTCCAACGCACCGGACGTGGCCAAGACGCCAGCCGCCATCGAATACCAGCCGCTGCCGGAAACGGCGGTGGGCGGTGGCGCAAAACCAGCGACTGCCCCGGCCGCACCGGCACCGGCGCCCACCCAGGCGACCAACGCCCAGGGCCCGTCGTTCGAGAAGGTCCACAGCGTGATCCAGGAGCGCTGTTCGGTCTGCCATTCAGCCAAGCCCACTAGCCCGTTGTTCAGCGCCGCGCCAGGTGGGGTGATGTTCGATACGCCAGAGCAAATCCAGCAACAGGCTGCGCGCATCCAGGCCCAGGCCGTGGCCACCCAGATCATGCCCTTGGGCAACATCACCCAGATGACCCAGCAGGAACGCGACCTGATCGGCGCGTGGATCAACCAGGGCGCGCGGACCAACTGAGCCGCGCCCCAAATTCGCCGCGAATGCGCCGTTGCAGGGCACTTGATCCCACCAGGACAAGCCCGTACCCTGCGCGGCCGTTCACACCCGGGCAGCGTAAAAAAATCATCGAATCCTGACCGAAACGCCAGCTTATCCCGGCATCACGGGGGATATCGGACGTCCCCGGAAAACATCTTTTTCGACTGTTCCAAATAGCTGGACGAGCTTTTTTCGGGTTTGGCTCAGCTCTTGCTATCAGCATCTGCCACGAGCAAAAAGCTGACCGAACGGATGTTTTTATCCGTAGAAAAAAGCGCCACATCAAGAGCGCTGATCTGAAAAAAAAAATGGCGGTACCACTTACCTTTGGGAGCAAACCGAATGAAACGTACATGCACCAGCCTGACACTCGCAGGCGCCTTGTTGGTCGCAGGCCAAGCGATGGCCGATGACCTGTTCCAATGGCAGAACAATAGTCTGACCTACCTGTACGGCAAGGATTTCCAGGTCAACCCGCGCATCCAGCAGACCGTAACCTTCGAACACGCCGATGCCTGGAAATACGGGGATAACTTCTTCTTCCTCGACCGGATCTTCTACAACGGCCAGGACGACAGCCAGTCCGGCCCGAACACCTACTACGGTGAGTTCAGCCCACGCCTGTCGTTCGGCAAGATCTTCGACCAGAAGCTGGAACTGGGTCCGATCAAGGACGTGCTGCTGGCCATGACGTATGAATTCGGCGAAGGCGACAACGAGTCCTACCTGATCGGCCCGGGTTTCGACCTGGCGATTCCCGGCTTCGACTACTTCCAGCTGAACTTCTACAACCGCCAGACCGAAGGTCCACGCGCCGGTGACAACGTCTGGCAGATCACTCCGACCTGGGCCTACACCATCCCCATGGGCTCATCCGACCTCCTGATCGACGGTTTCATCGACTGGGTGGTGGACAATGACACCAACTCCAAGGGCACCTACCACGCCAACCTGCACATCAACCCGCAGATCAAATATGACCTGGGCAAGGCGTTGAAGCTCGGTGCCAAGCAGTTGTATGTGGGCGTGGAGTACGACTACTGGAAGAACAAGTACGGGATCGAAGACAGCGACGGGTTCAAGACCAACCAGAGCAATACCAGCTTCTTGCTCAAGTACCATTTCTAATCGCACCACCCAGGTGAGAGCGAGCAAGCTCGCTCCCACATTGGTTTCGTGAAAGCCAGGATTTAGCGCCCACCGCAAATCCCTTGTGGGAGCGAACTTGCTCGCGATAGCGGGGGACCTGCTTGCATCCGTCAGGACAACCCCAAAAACCGACTCAACGCCTCACGCTGCGCCAGTGCATCCTGGCGTCCCAGCTCGATCAGTTCGCTGCAATAGCCCGACTCGAACAACAGATAACTCAGCACCCCCGCGCCGCTGGTCTTGGTCGCGCCCGGCCCGCGCAAGAATAACCGCAGCGCACGGGGCAGTTCCTGCCGATGGCGGGCGGCGATTTCATCAATGGGCTGGCTGGGCGAAATCACCAGCACGTCCACCGGCGCCGCGCCGAGGGCGTGGGCCGGCACGTCGGCGGGCAGCAGGTGACTGAACCCGTTCAGGCGCTCAAGCAACTCGATGTCGCTTTCCAGGCTGTCAATGAACGTGCTGTTGAGCATATGGCCGCCGATCTGCGCCAGGGTCGGTTGCAGGCCGGTGTAGCTGCGCTCGGCGGGATCCTGACCACCCGCGCCACGGGGATTGCCGCTGACGCCGATCACCAGCACCCGATTGGCCCCCAGGTGCAAGGCCGGGCTGATGGGCGCCGATTGCCGTACCGCGCCGTCACCGAAGTATTGCGGGCCGATCCTGACCGGCGCGAACAACAAGGGAATCGCCGAGCTGGCCAGCAGGTGCTCCACCGATAACTGCGTCGGCACCCCGATACGTCGATGTCGCAGCCAGGCATCGATGGTCCCGCGCCCTTGGTAGAAGGTGACGGCCTGGCCGGATTCATAACCGAACGCCGTCACTGCCACCGCGCGCAGTTGCTGCTCGACGATGGCCTGCTCGATACCCGAGGCGTGGAATTGGGCCTGGAGCAGTTCGCGCAACGGCGAACTGTCGATCAGTGCCACGGGCAACTTGGACCCCAGGCCCAACAGGCTGTGGGTAATGAAACGCGTCGCCTGGGCGATCACGCCTCGCCAGTCGCTGCGCATGACCTGATGGCTGCGCACCGCTTGCCAGAACGCCGTCAGCCGCTCGATGGCGGTCTTGAAGTCCATCGCCCCGCTCGCCAGGCTGACGGCGTTGATTGCCCCGGCCGACGTACCGACGATCACCGGGAACGGGTTGTCCGCACCGTCTGGCAACAATTCGGCGATGGCCGCCAGCACGCCTACCTGATACGCCGCTCGAGCCCCACCGCCGGAAAGAATCAAACCTGTAACCGGTTCAGCTGGGGTCATCGCAATGCTCCGTGCTCAAGGTGCTGAAATGGCGGATATTGGCTCAACCGCGTTTGTCGTACAGCTTCGGCTCGCCCGGTGGACGGCTTTTGAAGCGCCGGTGGGCCCAGAGGTATTGCTCAGGACAATCACACACCGACTGCTCGACCCACTGGTTGATGCGGATGCAATCGACTTCCTCGGTCTCGCCCGGAAAATCCGTCAGCGGGGCCTGGATCACCAGGCGATAACCGCTGCCGTCGGCCAGGCGTTCCTGGATGAAGGGCACCACCAGCGCCTTGCCCAAGCGGGCGAACTTGCTGGTGGCGGTGACCGTCGCGGCCTGGATGCCGAACAGCGGCACGAACACGCTCTGCTTGGCGCCGTAATCCTGGTCCGGCGCATACCAGATCGCCCGCCCGGCCCGCAGCAGCTTGAGCATGCCGCGCACGTCGTCACGCTCCACGGCCAGGGAGTCGAGGTTGTGCCGCTCGCGGCCGCGGCGCTGGATGAAGTCGAACAGCGGGTTCTTGTGCTCGCGGTACATGCCATCGATGGTGTGCTGCTGGCCGAGCAACGCCGCGCCGATTTCCAGGGTGGTGAAATGCAGCGCCATCAGGATCACGCCCTTGCCCTCGCGCTGGGCCTGCTTGAGATGCTCCAGCCCTTCGACATGGGCCAGTTTCGCCAAACGCGAACGCGACCACCACCAGCTCATGGCCATTTCGAAAAAAGCGATGCCGGTGGAGGCAAAGTTTTCCTTGAGCAGACGCTTGCGCTCGACGGCGGACTTTTGCGGGAAACACAGTTCCAGATTGCGCCGCGCGATGCGCCGTCGGTCGCCGGCTACTCGATACATCAGCGCGCCCAGTGCGCGACCGACCCGCAGCAACAACGGATAAGGCAATTGAACGATCAGCCACAGCAGGCCCAGGCCGCACCACAGCAGCCAGAAACGCGGATGAAAAAATGCAGCTCGAAAACGCGGGCGATCCATTACAACTTCCATTAAGACATGGGCCGCGCATTCTACATTGTTCGACCCGGGTTGCGGCTGGCGGACGATCTCGTTATAAGTCTCGGCACTTTTAGTGACAAGCCGTTGTACGCCGACCATGAGCCAAACCGAACCGCTAGACCAAGATCCCGTGTTCCAGTTGAAGGGCAGCATGCTCGCCATTACGGTGCTGGAGCTGGCCCGCAACGACCTGGAAGGCCTTGACCGGCAGTTGGCGGCCAAAGTCGCCCAGGCGCCGAACTTCTTCAGCAATGCACCGCTGGTGCTGGCCCTGGACAAGCTGCCGGCCGGCGAAGGCGCGGTGGACCTGCCAGGCCTGATGCGCGTTTGCCGCCAGCACGGCCTGCGCACCCTGGCGATCCGCGCCAGCCGCATCGAAGACATCGCCGCGGCCATCGCCGTGGACATTCCGGTGCTGCCGCCGTCCGGCGCCCGGGAGCGCGTGCTGGAACTGAGCCCGGTCGAAGCCAGGAAAGTCCCGGAAAAACCACCAGAACCCACCATCAAGCCGACGCGCGTCATCACCTCGCCAGTACGCGGCGGGCAGCAGATCTATGCCCAGGGTGGCGATCTGGTCGTGGTGTCCTCGGTCAGCCCGGGCGCGGAACTTCTGGCCGATGGCAACATCCATGTATACGGCCCGATGCGCGGCCGCGCGCTGGCCGGCGTCAAGGGAGATACGAAAGCCAGGATCTTCTGTCAGCAATTGAGCGCTGAACTGGTCTCCATCGCCGGGCAGTACAAGGTTTCCGAGGATTTGCGCCGCGATCCGTTGTGGGGGGCGGGCGTTCAGATCAGCCTGTCGGGCGACGTGTTGAACATCATTCGGCTTTAACGGATACTGCCGCATTTTCCAAGCATCTCTAAAACGAGCGAAAACGGCTTAAACGACGTAGGAAAAAGGATCAGGCAGTGTTTACCGGAGGTAGACCCCGTCCGACATCCGATTCCAGCCAAGCCTGTCCAATTGCAGCCGTTTTCCAGAGATGTTTTTCAGGGGCTGAAAAAGTCCTTTTTCCTTAGGGGTGAAACACCTTGGCCAAGATTCTCGTGGTTACATCCGGCAAGGGTGGTGTGGGTAAGACCACCACCAGCGCCGCTATCGGTACCGGTCTCGCTCTGCGCGGCCACAAGACAGTCATCGTCGACTTCGACGTCGGCCTGCGTAACCTGGACCTGATCATGGGTTGCGAGCGTCGCGTGGTCTATGACTTCGTCAACGTCGTCAACGGTGAAGCGAACCTGCAACAAGCCCTGATCAAGGACAAGCGCCTTGAGAACCTCTACGTGCTGGCCGCCAGCCAGACCCGCGACAAAGACGCGCTGACCCAGGAAGGCGTGGAAAAAGTCCTGATGCAACTCAAGGAAGACTTCGAGTTCGTGGTCTGCGACTCCCCGGCCGGTATCGAGAAAGGTGCCCACCTGGCCATGTACTTCGCCGATGAGGCGATTGTCGTGACCAACCCGGAAGTGTCGTCGGTCCGCGACTCCGACCGCATGCTGGGCCTGCTGGCAAGCAAATCCCGCCGCGCCGAAAAGGGCGAAGAGCCGATCAAGGAACACCTGCTGCTGACTCGCTATAACCCACAACGGGTCAGCGACGGCGAAATGCTCGGCGTCGAAGACGTCAAGGAAATCCTCGCGGTCACCCTGCTGGGCGTCATTCCCGAATCCCAAGCGGTACTCAAGGCCTCCAACTCCGGCGTGCCGGTGATTCTCGACGATCAGAGCGACGCCGGCCAGGCATACAGCGATGCCGTCGATCGCCTGCTGGGCAAAACCGTAGCGCATCGTTTCCTCGATGTAACGAAGAAAGGTTTCTTCGAGCGCCTGTTTGGAGGTAGGTAATGAACCTTTTTGACTTCTTTCGTGCCAACAAAAAGCCCAGTACCGCCTCGGTCGCGAAAGAGCGTCTACAGATCATCGTGGCGCACGAACGCGGCCAACGCAGCACCCCTGACTACCTGCCGGCCTTACAGAAGGAACTGGTGGAAGTGATCCGCAAATACGTCAACATCGGTAGCGATGACGTGCACGTGGCACTGGAAAGCCAGGGCAGCTGCTCGATCCTGGAACTCAACATCACCCTGCCGGATCGCTGATCGCGCCGGCGGGAGCCACGGCGGCTCGGGTCCTTCTCCTCCCATTCGTGGGCTTGAGAAGGGCCCGCGCCGCCGTTGGCGTTTGTAACGAGACTGTTTTCAATGCCCCTGTCCAACATCCGCATCATTCATCAGGACGCCGCTGTCCTGGTGGTCGACAAGCCGACCCTGTTGCTCTCCGTGCCCGGCCGGGCCGACGACAACAAGGACTGCCTGATCACCCGCCTGCAGGAAAACGGCTATCCGGAAGCCCGAATCGTGCACCGACTGGACTGGGAAACCTCCGGCATCATCCTGTTGGCCCGCGACCCGGACACTCATCGCGAACTGTCCCGGCAATTTCATGATCGCGAAACCGAAAAAGCCTACACGGCGTTGTGCTGGGGCCAACCGGAACTGGACAGCGGCAGCATCGACCTGCCCTTGCGCTACGACCCGCCGACCAAACCCCGGCATGTGGTGGACCATGAGCACGGCAAACACGCCCTGACCTTCTGGCGCGTACTGGAACGTTGCGGCGATTGGTGCCGGGTCGAACTCACGCCGATTACCGGGCGCTCGCACCAGTTGCGCGTGCACATGCTGTCCATCGGTCATCCGCTGCTGGGCGACGGACTCTACGCCCACCCGCAGGCCCTCGCTGCCTGGCCACGCCTGTGCCTGCACGCCAGCATGCTGAGCTTCACTCATCCGCAAAGCGGCGAGCGCCTGCGCTTCGAGTGCCCGGCACCGTTCTAAGAGACACCACCGATCCCTGTGGTGAGGGGATTTATCCCCGCTGGGCCGCGAAGCGACCCTAAAGACTGACACCTCGGAAAGTCTGCTTGATTGGGGTTGCTGCTGTTGGGGCTGCTGCGCAGCCCAGCGGGAGCAAGCTCCCTCGCCACAGGCCCACCCCGAGTCACTCACATATCCACGCCGCACCCTCCCCAGCGACCACCAATACGGTAAACTGCCGCCCATTGCTGTCTGGAGTTTCTTATGCGCGCAGAGTTGAACCAGGGCCTGATCGACTTTCTCAAGGCCTCCCCTACCCCGTTCCATGCCACCGCCAGCCTTGCCAAGCGCCTGGAAGCGGCTGGCTATCAGCGTCTTGACGAACGCGAGACCTGGGCCACCGAGGCCAACGGTCGCTATTACGTCACGCGCAACGACTCCTCGATCATCGCCTTCAAGCTCGGCCGCAACTCACCGTTGCACGATGGCATCCGCCTGGTCGGTGCCCACACCGACAGCCCCTGCCTGCGGGTCAAACCGCAGCCGGAACTGCAACGCCACGGGTTCTGGCAACTGGGCGTGGAAGTCTACGGTGGCGCGTTGCTGGCGCCGTGGTTCGACCGCGACCTGTCACTGGCCGGGCGCGTGACTTTCCGCCGTGATGGCAAGGTCGAAAGCCAGTTGATCGACTTCAAGGCGCCGATCGCCACGATTCCGAACCTGGCCATCCACCTCAATCGCGAAGCCAACCAGGGTTGGGCCATCAACCCACAGAATGAACTGCCGCCGATCCTTGCCCAGTTCGCCGGGGACGAGCGCGTCGATTTCCGTGCCGTGCTCACCGATCAACTGGCCCGCGAACATGGCCTGAACGCCGACGTGGTACTCGACTACGAGTTGAGTTTCTACGACACACAAAGCGCTGCGGTCATTGGCCTGCACGGCGATTTCATCGCCGGTGCGCGCCTGGACAACCTGCTGTCGTGCTACGCCGGCCTGCATGCGTTGCTGAACGCCGATACCGAAGAAACCTGCGTGCTGGTATGCAACGATCACGAGGAGGTCGGTTCGTGCTCGGCCTGTGGTGCCGACGGCCCGATGCTGGAGCAAACCCTGCGTCGCCTGCTGCCTGAAGGTGAAGAGTTCGTCCGCACCATTCAGAAATCCTTGCTGGTGTCGGCGGACAACGCCCACGGCGTGCATCCCAACTATGCCGACAAGCACGACGCCAACCACGGTCCCAAGCTCAACGCCGGCCCGGTGATCAAGGTCAACAGCAACCAGCGCTACGCCACCAACAGCGAAACCGCCGGGTTCTTCCGCCACCTGTGCATGGCTGAAGAAGTGCCGGTGCAGAGCTTCGTAGTGCGCAGCGACATGGGCTGCGGTTCGACCATCGGCCCGATCACCGCCAGCCAACTGGGCGTGCGCACCGTGGACATCGGTCTACCGACCTTCGCCATGCATTCGATCCGCGAACTGTGCGGCAGCCATGACCTGGCGCATCTGGTGAAGGTGTTGAGCGCGTTTTATGCGTCGCGCGAGTTGCCATAACCGCCGCGCCCCCTCTGTGTGAATGGCCCCATGTGGCGAGGGAGCTTGCTCCCGCTGGGCTGCGCAGCAGCCCCAAAACTGCGGTTGAATGCAGATTTGCCAGTGCTGCGCACTGGAGCGGGAGCAAGCTCCCTCGCCACAAGAGTGTTCACCTCGGGATCGCGGGGGATGTGACTTACATCATCACATCCTGGGAAAACCCCAACTAGACTGACCTTATCCCCCCCGACAAGGCTGTCTCCATGGTTTCCATATCTTCGTTCAACGCCATGCTGGTGCCCATCATCGCCGGCATGATCCTGCTGGCCATCGGCTTCAACTTCCGTGACAAGAGCGTCGGGGTCTTTGCCATGTGGATCGGCATGTTGCTGATCCTCGCCACGGTGGTGATCAAGATCCTGAGCAAGCTCAACGAGTCGCTCTGAGCCTGCCTCAGGCTGCGGGCGATTGTTCCGGTACAGGTTGCTCCGGCACATCCACGCCGACATGGATCGCATCGTGTCGCCAGAATTCCAGGTCGCAATCGATCAGCCGCTGGTGCTGGTCATAGTTGACCCGTGCGATGCGAAGCCCGGGGCTGCCCACCGAAACCTTCAACGCCGCTGCCGCTTCCGGCTGTAACGAGGTGGGCACGATTTCAAACTTCACCCGGCCGTAGTGCAGGTCGTAATGGCGTGCGTACAGTTCGGTGATGGATTGGTTGAGGTCGAACCCCAGGATGTCCGGAAAATACTGCGGGTTCAGGTAGTGCTCGACGTACAGCACCAGCCGCTCGTCGATACGCCGCACGCGGCAGATCTGGATCACGCTGGACAACGCCGGCAGTTGCAACCAGGCACATACCGCCGCCGAGGCCGGTTGCAGGCGCGCCGAGATCACTTGGGTAGAAGGCACACGCCCTTGGGCTGCGACCATGGCGTGGAAATGGCTGCGTTGCATCAGGTTGTAGGCCAGGCGCGGCGGCGAAACGAACCAGCCCCGGCGCTCCTCCCGATAAATCTGCCCCTGGGCTTCGAGCTGCAACAACGCCTCACGCACGGTAATCCGCGTGGTCCCGAACAACTCACTGAGCTTGCGCTCGGCCGGCAATTTGCTGCCGGGCGCCAGCAACCCGTGGTCGAGCTGCTCTTGCAGGACCTGTCCGATGGCTGTCACCGCTTTGGTTGCATCGATGCGCATCAACGTTACCTATCTGGACTAGACCAGCACTGTTTCGGGGCAAGATCGACTGTCCATCGATCCGCTTCTTGGTCCAGCAAGCCTAGGCACTGCACATGACTGGCAGATGACAGAGCCGCCGAACGGTCGTTTTGCAAGCGTGCAAATTAACGGCCAAGTCCTTTCAGATCAGCTGTTTAACCATGGTCTACGCTTAATTCGCAGCCAACCTCCACGAGCCGGGCATTTCCTGAAGCCTCCACCACCGACATCAAAATGTCACAGGGCTCGCCTACATTGGCTCAGGTATTGCTGACCTAGACCAACACAACCGCAATCGCAGCGTTGAAAACGCCCATAGGAGCTTCGGATGAAACAGCTTTTCCTGGCATCACTGTTAGGCTCGACCATTGCCATGTGCACCGCCGCCATGGCCGCTGACACCGATCTGAAAACATTGGAAGCCGCTGCGAAAGCGGAAGGCGCCGTGAACAGCGTCGGCATGCCCGATGACTGGGCAAACTGGAAAGGCACCTGGGACGACCTGGCCAAGGTCTACGGCCTGAAACACATCGACACCGACATGAGCTCGGCCCAGGAAATCGCCAAGTTCGCCGCCGAGAAAGACAACGCCAGCGCCGACATCGGCGACGTCGGTGCAGCTTTCGGCCCGATCGCGGTCAAGCAGGGCGTGGTGCAACCCTACAAGCCAAGCACCTGGGAACAAGTACCTGCCTGGGCCAAGGACAAGGACGGCAACTGGGCACTGGCCTACACCGGTACCATCGCGTTCATCGTCAACAAGAAGCTGCTGCACGGTTCCGAAGTGCCGACCAAATGGGCTGACCTGAAAACCGGTAAGTACAAAGTCTCCATTGGTGACGTGAGCACCGCGGCCCAGGCGGCCAACGGCGTGCTGGCTGCCGCCCTGGCCAACGGCGGCGACGAGAAAAACCTGCAACCGGCGCTGTTGATGTTCGCCGAGATCGCCAAGCAAGGGCGCCTATCCATGGCCAACCCGACCATCGCCACGATGGAGAAAGGTGAAGTCGAAGTCGGCGTGGTCTGGGACTTCAACGGCCTGAGCTACAAGGCCAAGATGGCCAACCCGGATGACTACGTCGTGCTGATTCCGTCCGACGGCTCGGTCATCTCCGGCTACACCACCATCATCAACAAATACGCCAAGCACCCGAACGCCGCCAAGCTGGCTCGCGAGTACATCTTCAGCGACGCCGGCCAGATCAACCTGGCCAAGGGCAACGCCCGGCCCATCCGCGCCGAGCACCTGACACTGCCGGAAGAGGTCAAGGCCAAGCTGCTGCCGAATGAGCAGTACAAAGGCGTGACGCCGATCAAGGATGCCGATGCGTGGGAAAAAACCTCCAAGGCTCTGCCGCAGAAATGGCAGGAAGAAGTGATCATCAATATGCAGTGAGGCGCTAGCTCTCGCTCGGATATCCAATGGAAATCCAATTGTGGGAGTGAGCAATCTCGCTCCCACATTGGACCTGCGGTGAATCCGAGTTTTCTGGTGTCCATCCGGAGTCTTGGTATCCATGAAGCACAACGTCATCCTGGTGGTGCTCGACGGCCTCAACCATGAGGTCGCCCGGCATGCCATGGGGCATTTGCAGGCTTACGTCGGCGCAGGACGCGCGGCCCTCTACAAACTGGAATGTGAGTTGCCCGCCCTGTCCCGCCCGCTCTATGAATGCATCCTCACCGGCGTCGTGCCCATCGACAGCGGGATCGTGCACAACAACGTCTCGCGCCTGTCGAATCAGCGCAGCATTTTCCACTACGCCACCCAAGCCGGCTTGAGTACGGCGGCCGCGGCGTATCACTGGGTCAGCGAGCTCTACAACGTCTCACCCTTCGTGGCCGGTCGAGATCGTCACACCGACAACCCCGATTTGCCGATCCAGTACGGGCATTTCTATTGGAATGACCACTACCCCGATTCCCATCTGTTCGCCGACGCCGAACACCTGCGCCAGCGCTACTTGCCGAACTTCCTGCTGGTGCACCCGATGAACATCGACGACGCCGGCCACAAGCACGGCCTCGACACCCCGCAATACCGCAACAGCGCCCGCTCGGCCGACATCAACCTGGCGGTCTACCTGCAAGGCTGGCTCGACGCCGGTTACCAGGTGCTGGTGACGTCCGACCACGGCATGAACAACGATCGCTCCCATAACGGCCTGCTGGCCGAAGAACGGGAAGTGCCGCTGTTTGTCCTGGGTGACGGCTTCAGTCTCGATCCCGCGGCCGCGCCCCGGCAGACCGAACTGTGCGGCACCATTTGCCAATTGCTCGGCGTCGACCACGACAAACCCTATTGCCAGGAGTTACTCAAGTGAACGCCATGACGCGCGGCAAATGGCTGGCAGCGTTGTGCCTGGTGCCCTTCGCGATTTTCTTCATCGTGTTCCAGATCGCCCCGCTGCTGTGGGTGCTGGTCAACAGCCTGGAATCGGAAGAGTTCGGCTGGGGCCTGGCCAACTTCAGCAAGATCTTCAGTTCCAAGTTCTACCTGCAAGCGATCCAGCACAGCCTGGAGATCAGCTTCTGGTCCAGTGTGTTCGGCATCGTCATCGCCGTACTCGGCAGCTACTCCCTGCGCCGGGTGGATTCGCGGTTGCGCAACTTCGTCAACGCGTTCGCCAACATGACCAGCAACTTCGCTGGCGTGCCCCTGGCCTTCGCCTTCATCATTTTGCTCGGGTTCAACGGCAGCATCACGATCATGCTCAAACAGGCGGGAATCATCGAGGACTTCAACCTGTACTCGAAAACCGGGCTGATCATCCTCTACACCTACTTCCAGATTCCCCTGGGTGTGCTGCTGCTCTATCCGGCCTTCGACGCCCTGCGCGAAGACTGGCGCGAATCCGCCGAACTGCTGGGGGCCAGCGGTTGGCAGTTCTGGCGGCACATCGGCTTGCCGGTGCTGACCCCGGCGCTGCTGGGCACCTTCGTGATCCTGCTGGCCAACGCCCTCGGCGCCTACGCCACGGTCTATGCACTGACCACCGGCAACTTCAACGTGCTGCCGATTCGCATCGCCGCCATGGTTTCCGGCGACATTTCCCTCGACCCGAACCTGGCCAGCGCCCTGGCCGTGGTGTTGGTGGCGTTGATGACCGTGGTGACCATCGTCCACCAGTTGCTGCTCAAGAGGAGCTACCATGTCTCGCGCTGAACCGGGCTCCGCCGGGCTCTATCATCGGGCGGTGGTGTACCTGCTGTTCGCCATCCTGCTGCTGCCCCTGGCGGGCACGCTCGTCTACTCCATCGCCAGCAGTTGGTCGGCCACCGTGCTGCCCAGCGGCTTCACCTTCAAATGGTATGTGCAGTTGTGGAGCGATCCGCGCTTTCTCCACGCCTTCGGCCAATCGCTGTTGGTCTGCGTTGGTGCGCTGGTGCTCTCGGTGGTGTTGATCCTGCCACTGCTGTTCGTGGTGCATTACCACTTTCCGAAACTCGACGCGCTGATGAACATCCTCATCCTGCTGCCCTTCGCGGTGCCGCCGGTGGTGTCATCGGTGGGGCTGTTGCAACTCTACGGCTCCGGACCGCTGGCGATGGTCGGCACGCCGTGGATCCTGATCGGCTGCTACTTCACCGTCGCCCTGCCGTTCATGTACCGGGCGATCACCAACAACCTGCAAGCCATCAACCTGCGCGACCTGATGGACGCCGCCCAACTGCTCGGCGCCAGCACCTTTCAGGCCGCGTTCCTGGTCGTCCTGCCGAACCTGCGCAAGGGCTTGATGGTGGCGTTGCTGCTGTCCTTCTCGTTCCTGTTCGGCGAATTCGTGTTTGCCAACATCCTCGTCGGCACGCGCTATGAAACCCTGCAGGTCTACCTGAACAACATGCGCAACAGCAGCGGCCACTTCACCAGTGCCCTGGTGATTTCCTACTTCTTCTTCGTACTGGTCCTGACCTGGGCGGCCAACATCTTGAACAAGGACAAAAGCCAATGAGCTACGTCAGCGTCCAACACCTGCAAAAAAGCTACGCCGGCACGCCGGTGTTCAGCGACATCAATTGCGAGATCAGCAAAGGCGAGTTCGTCACCCTCCTCGGCCCTTCCGGTTGCGGCAAGTCCACACTGCTGCGCTGCATTGCCGGCCTGACCGCAGTGGATGCTGGCCAGATCATCCTGGACGGGCAAGACATCGTCCCGTTGAGCCCGCAGAAACGCGGCATCGGCATGGTCTTCCAGAGCTACGCCTTGTTCCCCAACATGACCGTGGAACAGAACGTCGCCTTCGGCCTGCGCATGCAAAAAGTCGACGCCTCGGACAGCCACAAGCGTGTGCTGGAGATCCTGCGCCTGGTGGAGCTGCATGATTTTGCCGGCCGCTATCCCCATCAACTCTCCGGCGGCCAATGCCAGCGCGTCGCCCTCGCCCGCTCCCTGGTGACCCGGCCGCGCCTGTTGCTGCTGGACGAGCCGCTGTCGGCCCTGGATGCGCGGATTCGCAAACACCTACGCGAACAGATCCGTCAGATCCAGCGCGAACTGGGCCTGACCACGATCTTCGTCACACACGACCAGGAAGAAGCCCTGACGATGTCTGATCGGATTTTCCTGATGAACCAGGGAAAGATCGTACAAAGCGGCGATGCCGAAACCCTTTACACTGCGCCGGTCGATGTCTTTGCCGCCGGGTTCATCGGCAACTACAACCTGCTGGACGCCGACAGTGCCAGCCGGCTGCTGCAACGCCCGGTGAACGGCCGCATCGCCATTCGCCCGGAAGCCATCGAGCTGAGTCGCGGTGGCGAAGCCGATGCGCTGATCCGCAGCCACAGCCTGTTGGGCAACGTGATTCGCTACCGGGTCGAGGCCCGTGGCGTGGAACTGGTGGTGGATGTACTCAATCGCTCGGCCGCCGACCTGCACCCCGATGGCGCACGGTTGTCACTTGCCATCGATCCGTCGGCGCTGTGTGAGGTAGCCTGATGGCTTTATCGATTTTGAAGTTGATCTTGAAGAGGAAAACGCGCTGATGGCCCTGGCAATTTTTGATCTGGACGAAACCCTGATCCACGGCGACTGCGCCACCCTCTGGAGCGAACAGATGGGACGCCTGGGCTGGGTCGATCCCGAGTCGTTCATGCAACGCAACAACGCGCTGATGGACGCCTACAGCCACGGCAAACTGAGCATGGAAGAGTACATGGACTTCAGCCTGGAACCGATGATCGGCCGCACACCGGAAGAAATCGAACACCTGGTAGGGCCTTGGGTGGAAGACTTCATCGAACCGATCATCTTCAGCGACGCCACCAAGACCATCGCCGAACACCGCAAGGCCGGCGACCGGATCCTGGTGATCTCGGCCTCCGGCACGCACCTGGTCAAGCCGATTGCCGAACGCCTGGGCATCGATGAGATCCTGGCGATAAACCTTGAAGTGGCCCATGGCGTCTACAGCGGCAAGACCGTAGGCACCCTGACCTACCGCGAAGGCAAGATCGCGCGGTTGCTGGACTGGCTGGATGCCGAGGAAGAAAACCTGGAGGGCGCCAGTTTCTATTCCGACTCGCGCAATGACCTGCCGTTGTTGCTGCGGGTGGATTTCCCCCACGTGGTCAACCCGGATCCCGTGCTGAAGGCCCATGCCGAATCGGCCGGGTGGCCAATCCATACCTGGAAATGAACACTGAACAGCCCCAGGAAGAACACCCAGGCTTGTGTGGCGAGGGAGCTTGCTCCCGCTCGGCTGCGAAGCAGTCGTAAAAACGGTTGACGCGATCTGCCTGGGCAATTGCGTCGTCTCGATTGGGGTGGCTACGCCACCCAGCGGGAGCAAGCTCCCTCGCCACGGGGCACGAGTGCGTCGGTAAGTTCCTGGCAATAAGAAGGCACGCTCGCTCCCACAGGTTCAGCCCAGCAGCAGCCACAGGCTCCAGCCGAGCAACAACACACCGCAGAGACGGCTGAACCAGAGTCCCTGCGGCAGGTTTTTCTCCAGCAAAATGAAGGCACCGATCACTGCCACCCAGAGCAGGTTCATCACGCCGACCACGAACAGCAGGCCCATCAGGGCCCAGCAGCAGCCCAAGCAGTAAGCGCCATGGGCCAGCCCCATGCGCCAGCCCCCGAGTACGTCGGGGCGCCAGTAGCTGAGCAGAAAATGCAGCGGCCCGCGACAATGCTCAAGGCAGACCGCCTTGCTTGGCAGCCACTGATAGACGCCTGCGACCAACAGCAGGCCCGCGCCCAGCGCGGTACTGGTGCTACGCATCCCCGGACTGAGCAGGGCGAGCTGCTCGAGCGCCCATTGCAGCGCCGTGGCGCCCAGGGCAAAACCTGCCCAGACCAGGACATAGGCGCTGCCGAACAGCAGCAGGGCCAGGTGTCGCCGCGGTGCCGGCATGCGCTTGCGCAGCATCTGCTGGTAGATCAACAGCATGGGCAAGGTGCTGGGCAGCATCATGCCGACCATCATCACTACCCACATGGCGAACATCAGCAGCGCATCGGCCAGGCTCCAAGGCATGACCATGCCACCCATCGCCGCATCAGCCATGCCGCCCGGCGCACTCATGTCGCGGGCCATGCGCAACAGCAGCAGCCAGGCCAGGGCGGTCAGCGCGAACAGGCAGAGCAGGAGCAGCAACTGCTCGCCTGTCAGTCGCTTGCTCGGCGTCGCCGCCTGAGGTTCTGCCATTACGGCTCTATGCCATGGCCGGTAAAGTGCACGTGGGCGAGGTGGCTATGACTGCCCTGGGATTGTAGTTTGAGGGCTGAATGCGTCTGGTAGCTGCCGCTCGCCACTTCAGCCTCACGGAACTCGAAGCCGTTGGGCAGGGACAGGCGGGCTCGATGAGGTGAGCCGTCGATCGGGCTGCGGATCGGCTCGCCGCTGGCCTGCAGCACGCCTGGAATGTCCAGGTGCGCCAAGCGCTGATCGACATCGATGGAGAGGGTGATGGGCACGAACAGCGGTTCGAACGCTTCACTCATGGTGCTGCTGAACACCTGAAACACGTTGGCCCCAGGGTCGCTCTCCAAGCCAGAAAGAATGGTCAACAGGGCCTGGCGTTGCGCCTCGTCGGCGCGTTCATCGATGAACACCTGGCAACTGCCGCTGCCCTCATGGATGGCACCCGGCCAAGCGAAGGTGGCGGCCCAGCACAAACCGTCCAGCGCGACCTGATTGAAATATCCGTGTTCCACTCGCATCGACGCCACCGCCTGGCAGTGACCATGGGTCGGTGGTGCATTGAATTGACAGGGGCAGCCCCAATTGCAGTTGCAGGCAATGAATTCGACGCCCTGCATACGCCATTCGGCGATGGCCATGATCAACCTCTTCACCTGACGGGTGAAATGAAAGCTGCGGTTACCCCATCCCCCATTAGTTAACGCTAGCAGGGCCCGCGCATCGGATACGGGCTGCCGACCGAAGGTCGGCTTGCCCGTGGTCGCCGGTCAAAGGTGAAAGCCACCGTCGATATCACCTTGTCGCTGCCACGGGCCGCACCTGCACTGTGCTGGTGAGTCTGCGAAACGGCAACAGGCACTAGAGCTAGAGCCCGCAATACACCTGCATCGCATTCAGGGCCGTATCATCCCCATTGCCCTGATCGGGTTCACTTTTGAGTCGGAATCCCCAGACATATTGTCCCTGAGGGCAGTATGCAGCCGCGCCCCAATCTCCCCATGGCCCTTGTTCTGACGTGTCTGAAGGCACTTGTGCTTGGGCAGCTTCAACGAGTACCCATGAAAGTGCACAAACCAGCGCGTGTAGAACGACATGATCAGACATGCCAGTGCCCTACTTGAACTTGGAAAAGGCTTTTGCCAGATCCAGAATTGCTTTTTCGTCTTGCCTGTCCATGTCGCCGTCGCCATCAACGTCGGTTTTGACATTGACGGTATCGTAGGGGCCGTTCTTTTTCGACGCAGAGACAAAAGTCGCGAACTGCAACTTCTTGCCCTTATAGATCTCCAGGACAACGTCGGGCGATCTGTTGTCGTCAACATATTCCTGGGTCATGCGGAGCTCTTTCGTAGCCATCACAGCACCTCTTCTGTCAGTGGACACTAAACAGAGAGACATCTATTACTCTCGAACCCACTCTAGAGTGACTTTCTTCAGGGTGTCTACTGTCAGACTTGACAGGGTGTATGCCTATCTAGCCCTTTGCAAATTCCAGCGAGCGCGGGAGCGAGCACTTACTACAGGACACTCAAATTCCTGTGTCGAGCAAGCTTGCTCGACACAGGAACCGCAGCTGTACTGCTTGCGCGACTAGCTCAGACTCTCGTCGATCACCAACACCAACTTCCCTGACACCTGGTTGGTCGCCAACTCCGCGAACGCCGCTTCGGCATCCTTGATCGCGAAGGTCTTGGCCAGTTGCGGGCTCAGGCGCTTGTCGGCAAACAGCGGCCACACCTGTTGGCCCAGCTCGCTGATCAGGTCGGCCTTGAACTGCTCGTCACGGCTGCGCAAGGTCGAACCGAGCAATTGGATACGTTTGCCCAGCACCTGTGCCAAATCCAGTTCGGTCGAGCGCCCCCCCATCAGGCCGATCAACACCCAGCGGCCGTCAACTGACAAAAGTTTCACGTTGAGTTTGGCGTAGCTGCCGCCCACCGGATCGAGGATCACGTCGAACGGACCGAGATCGTTCAAACTCTCCAGGCCATCGGTGCGTACCACGCCGCCCTGGGCGCCCAGGGCCTCGCAATAGGCCAGCCGCTCGGTCGAACCGACACTGACCCAGCATGGGTTGCCGAACGCCTTGCACAGCTGGATCGCGGCCGAGCCGACGCCGCTGGCCCCGGCGTGCAACAGTACTTTTTCACCCGGCTTGAGCGCCGCCAGCTGGAACAGGTTCAGCCACGCAGTGCCGTAGACCTCCGGCAGCGCGGCCGCCTCAGTCAATGACAGGCCCTCCGGCACCGGCAATACATGCCGGCCATCGACCACCACCTCCTCGGCCATCCCACCGCCGGCCAGCAACGCGCAAACGCGGTCGCCCACCTGCCAGGACGAGCCCGGCCCGACCTCGCTGATCACCCCGGCGCACTCCAGCCCCAACACCTGGCTGGCGCCGGGCGGCGGCGGGTAAAGTCCGGCTTTTTGCAGCAAATCGGCCCGATTCAGGCCGGCGGCTGCCACACGAATACGAACTTGCCCGACATCACACGCCGGGCTCGGCTCATCTGCCCATACCACTTGGCCTTCAACGCCTTGCAATGCTTTCACGGTGCCTCCATAGTGAGTCTCGACTGGGCCCGCTGCTTCAACGCCGGGCTTTCTTGCATTATGCGCCCGGGCCACATGGAACCGGCGACTTCAAAGACGGCCTAATATGCGTTATCAATTGTCCCTGCGTCGAATCAGCATGAAGCATCTGTTCCCCAGTACCGCCCTCGCGCTAGTCATTGGCCTCGGCCTGTTACCGCTGTCGAACGATACGTTCGCAGCCAACAGCTGGGACAAGCTTCAGCCCGATCGTGACGAGGTGATTGCCAGCCTTAACGTGGTCGAGTTGCTCAAGCGCCATCACTACAGCAAGCCGCCGCTCGATGATGCGCGCTCGATCATCATCTACGACAGCTACCTGAAGCTGCTCGATCCGTCGCGCAGTTATTTCCTGGCCAGCGACATCGCTGAATTCGACAAGTGGAAAACCCAGTTCGACGACTTCCTCAAGAGCGGCGACCTGAACGCCGGGTTCACCATCTACAAGCGCTACCTGGACCGCGTGAAGGCGCGTCTGGACTACGCCCTGGCCGAGCTGAACAAAGGCGTCGACAAAATCGATTTCAATACCAAGGAAACCTTGCTGGTCGACCGCAAGGACGCCCCCTGGCTCAAAAGCACAGCCGAACTCGATGACCTGTGGCGCAAGCGCGTCAAGGACGAAGTGCTGCGCATGAAGATCGCCGGCAAGGATTCCAAGCAGATCCAGGAAACCCTGGCCAAGCGCTACAAGAACCAATTGGCTCGCCTGGACCAGACTCGCGCCGAAGACGTTTTCCAGGCGTACATCAACACCTTCGCCATGTCCTACGACCCGCACACCAATTATCTGTCGCCGGATAACGCGGAAAACTTCGACATCAACATGAGCCTGTCCCTGGAAGGCATCGGTGCGGTGCTGCAGAGCGACAACGACCAGGTGAAAATCGTGCGCCTGGTCCCGGCGGGCCCGGCGGACAAGACCAAACAGGTCAGCCCGGCGGACAAGATCATCGGCGTTGCCCAAGGCAACAAGGAAATGGTCGACGTGGTCGGCTGGCGCCTGGACGAAGTGGTCAAGCTGATCCGTGGTCCGAAAGGCTCGGTGGTGCGCCTGGAAGTCATCCCGGCCAGCAATGCGCCGAACGACCAGACCAGCAAGATCGTGCCCATCACCCGTGAAGCGGTGAAGCTGGAAGAACAGGCAGCGAAGAAATCGGTCCTCAACCTCAAGCAGGACGGCAAGGATTACAAGCTCGGCATCATTGAGATCCCGGCCTTCTACCTGGACTTCAAGGCCTTCCGCGCCGGGGATCCGGACTACAAGAGCACCACGCGCGACGTCAAGAAACTGCTGACCGAGCTGCAGAAGGAAAAAGTCGACGGCGTGGTCATCGACTTGCGCAACAACGGCGGCGGCTCCCTGCAGGAAGCCACCGAGCTGACCAGCCTGTTCATCGACAAGGGCCCGACCGTGCTCGTGCGTAACGCCGATGGTCGAGTGGATGTGCTGGAAGACGAAAACCCCGGTGCGTTCTACAAGGGGCCAATGGCCTTGTTGGTCAATCGCCTGTCCGCTTCTGCCTCGGAGATTTTCGCCGGCGCCATGCAGGACTATCACCGTGCGCTGATCATCGGCGGCCAGACCTTCGGCAAAGGCACCGTGCAGACCATCCAGCCGCTCAACCATGGCGAACTGAAGCTGACCCTGGCGAAGTTCTACCGGGTTTCCGGCCAGAGCACCCAGCATCAGGGCGTGCTGCCTGACATCGATTACCCGTCGATCATCGACACCAAGGAAATCGGTGAAAGCGCCCTGCCCGAAGCGATGCCGTGGGACACCATCCGCCCGGCGATCAAGCCAGCGGTGGATCCGTTCAAGCCGTTCCTGGCCCAGCTCAAGTCCGAGCATGACACCCGCACGGCCCAGGATGCAGAGTTTGTCTTCATCCGCGACAAGCTGGCCCTGGCGCAGAAGTTGATGATGGAGAAAACCGTCACCCTCAACGAAGCCGACCGTCGCGCGCAGCATGCCGACATCGAGGCCAAGCAACTGACCATGGAAAACCTGCGTCGCAAGGCCAAGGGCGAAGAACCGCTCAAAGAGCTGAAGAAAGAGGACGAAGACCTGATCACCGAGCCGGAGAAAACCAAGCCGGAAGACGATGCCTACCTGAGCGAGACCGGGCGGATCCTGCTGGATTACCTGAAACTCAACACAGCGATCGCCAAGCACTAGAATGATGGCCATTTAATGGCGATGCTCGTCGGAGTGTCATCAAACTGACATCAGTCTGTCGTGAAATACAGGACTGGGTGCCACGCACCCGGTCCTTTTTTTATCGCCAGAGATTGCCATGACCACGACAGAACAGCTGAGTGCCTTGAGTTCGATCCTGGCTCAAAGCGGTTTGCACAGCCTGTTCCAACCGATCATCTGCCTTTCCGAACGGCGCATCGTGGGTTATGAAGCCTTGACCCGCGGCCCCTCCAACAGCCCGTTGCACTCCCCCATCGCGCTACTCTCCGTGGCGCGCCAGGCCGGACGCCTCAGCGAACTGGAGTTGGCCTGCCGCCGCAGCGCCTGCCAGCGCTTCAATGAGCAAAAGCTCCCGGGCAAGCTGTTTCTCAACGTCTCGCCCGAGTCGCTGCTGGAATCCGCGCACCAGACCGGGCGCACCCTGCAACTGCTGCAGGATCTCGGCATTGCCCCCAGCCAAGTCGTGATCGAACTGACTGAACAAACCCCTATCGATGACTTCCAGCTCCTGCAAACCGCGTTGCATCATTATCGTGCGATGGGTTTCTCGATTGCCCTGGACGACCTGGGCGCCGGCTATTCGAGCCTGCGGCTGTGGTCTGAATTGCGGCCCGATTATGTGAAGATCGACCGGCATTTCATCGACGGCATCCACCAGGACGCCCTCAAGCGCGAGTTCGTGGGCTCGATCCTGAAAATCGCCCGGGCCTCCCGCGCCCAGGTGATTGCCGAGGGAATCGAACTGCCGGAAGAACTGGCGGTGCTGATCGAAATGGGCGTCGACCTGGTCCAGGGCTATCTGCTGGCCCGGCCTCAGGAACAACCGTCACGCGATGCCAGGGCGCTGATGCCCAAGCAGGACAGCGGCGTGGCGGCGTTGAGCGATGAGGTCAACGACCTCAGTGCGCTACTCAACGAACAACCGGCAGTGGCCCACAACACGCCGACAGCTACCGTGCTGGAAGCGTTTCGTCGCCAGGCCAACCTCAACTCCCTGGCGGTGCTGGATGATCAAGGGCAGCCCTGCGGCATCGTTCATCGCCATTCGCTCTCGGATGCCTTGCTCAAACCCTTCGCCACCGACCTGTTCGCCCGCAAACCCATCAGCCGCTTGATGAGCGACGACTTTCTCGCAGTGGAGTTGAACCAGTCGTTGCAACAAGTCAGCCGCCTGATCACCAGCCGCGCCCGACAACGCATCGAAGAGGACTTCATCATCACCCTCAACGGCGGCTACATGGGCCTGGGCCGGGTGATCGATGTGCTCAAGCTCATCACTGAACTGAAAATCCAACAGGCCCGCTACGCTAACCCACTGACGCTGCTACCGGGCAACGTACCGATCCAGCAATGCCTCACGCGCCTGCTGCAGCAGCGGCAGGAGTCGGTGATCTGCTACGTGGACATCGACAGCTTCAAACCCTTCAACGACATCTACGGCTACGGTCGCGGCGACGAAGTCCTGCTGTGCCTGGCCCAATGCCTGAACGAACGCATCGACCCCAGCCGCGACTTCGTCGGCCATATCGGCGGCGACGACTTCCTGCTGGTCCTCGGCCCGGAAGACTGGCGCAGACGCCTGGACCAGCTCCTCAGCGACTTCCAGACCCACTGCCGCCGCTTCTACCGCCCCGAACACCTGGAGGTTGGATGCTTTACGGCGTTGAACCGACAGGGCGTTAGACAGGAGTTCGCGTTGTTGTCGCTGTCGATTGGCGTGGTGCACCTGCGCGCCGAGGCCTGTGAGGAATTGGACGCCAGCCAGTTGGCGGAACTGGCTTCCCAGGCCAAGCATCATGCCAAGGAAATTTTGGGAGGAAGTGTGTATTTGGTGGAGGGTTTGGCGGAGCGGGAGTCTGGGGTAACGTTGGGTTTGTCGGTGTAAGCGGATTCCCCACTCCCCACAGCCCGAACGCCTGTGGCGAGGGAGCTTGCTCCCGCTGGGCTGCGTAGCAGCCCCTCTCTTCTGACCAACACCACGGTGTATCTGGCTGACCGAGTTAGTTGTTTTTAGGGCTGCTGCGCAACCCAGCGGGAGCAAGCTCCCTCGCCACGAAAAGCGGTTTGGTGGTGCAGCAGGGGGCGTTTC
>NZ_JBAMDJ010000017.1:0-127269 GCF_036961705.1 Pseudomonas sp. 3JA | reverse complement strand
GCAAACAATCAGAAACCCGTCAGTAGACATCCCGTCGATATCGCCCCTGCTCGATCAGCCGCTCCACTTCCTCGCGTCCCAGTACGTTGTTGAGCACGTGATCCACCCCGGATGCCATGCCCTGCAAGCTGCCGCAGACGTAGATCACCGCACCGTCGGCCAGCCATTGCTTGAGCAGCGCGGCCGATTCCAGCAGGCGGTCCTGGACGTAGATTTTCTGCTTTTGATCCCTGGAGAAGGCCAAGTCCAGGCGCTCCAGGTCGCCTGAGGTTACCCATTCCTGCAGCTCATCGCGGCAGTGGAAATCGTGTTCGCGGTTGCGCTCGCCAAACAGCAGCCAGTTGCGCTGCATGCCCTCGGTGACGCGCGCCTTGAGCAGGCTGCGCAGGCCGGCCAGGCCGGTGCCGTTGCCCAGCAGGATCATCGGCACACCCTGGGCCGGCAGGTGGAAGCTGCTGTTGCGGCGCAGCCGCAGGCTGACGGCGCTGCCCAGTGGTGCGTGTTCGGTCAGCCAGCCGGAACCGACGCCCAGGTTGCCGTCGGCGCGACGTTCCTGACGCACGATCAGTTCCAGTACACCGTCGGCCGGTATCGAGGCGATGGAATACTCGCGTATCGCCAGCGGTGCCAGGGCATCCACCAGTGCCTGGGCATGCAGGCCGACCAGGTGGGCGCGGTTTTCCGGGAGTTGGCGGGTCGCCAGGGCCTGGTCGAGGCTCTGGGACAGGCCGTCGACTTGCACGCGCGCGTGGCCGGAGAGGCCAAGCCCGTCGAGGAAATGCTCGATGGCCGACAGGTCATTGCGCGGCAGGATTTCCACCAGGTCACCGGCCAGCCAACTGCTTGGGCCGGGTGCGGTGAAGCCCAGCAGGTATACCCCCGAGCCGCTGCTGTCGGGGTTGAGCAGGGTGCGCTGGCTGAGCGTCCAGTTTTCGAAGCTTGGCGCCTGCCAAGTGTCCAACGGGGCTTGGCCGGTCAGCTCCGCCAATTGTTGTTGCCAGTGACGCAGGGCGTAAGGGTCGCCGCTGTCGACTTCCACCGGCGCGAACAGCGTCTTGCCGCCGTGTTCCGCCAGCCAGGCATGCAGGCGCCGGGCGAAACCGCAGAAGTGTTCATATTGCCGGTCACCCAGGCCCAGCACCGAATACTGCAGGCGCTCCAGGCTCAAGGCCTGGCCCAGCACCTTGCGTTCGAAGCCGCGGGCACTGTCCGGCCCTTCGCCGTCGCCAAAGGTGCTGACGACAAACAGCGCGTGGGTGGCGTCGTTCAGGTCCTGCTCACGCACACCGGCCAATGGCTGGACCTTCACCGGCAAGCCGGCGGCCTGGAGTTGGCCGGCGGTCTGCCAGGCCAGTCGCTCGGCGAAACCGCTTTGGCTGGCGAAGCCGATCAGCCAGGCCGGCGCATCGGTCGGGTTGGCGCTCAGGGCCTGGCGGGCGTTTCTGGCCTGGCGTTTCTTGCGGCGGCGGTCCAGGTACAGCAACCAGCCGGTGATGAAGAACAGCGGCATGGCCAGCGCGGCGACGGTCACCAGGATCCGCCCGACCAGGCCGAAGTAGCTGCCGATATGCAGGGCATAGACACTGGTCAGCAACTGCGCCTTGAGGCTCTTGTCGCTGTAGCGGCTATGCCGGCTGATGACGCCGGTGGCCGGGTCGAGGATGAGCTGGTTCAGCGCCCGGTCGTGAGGTGAGTTTTTCAGCAGGTAGAACACGGTCGCCGGCTGCCCGGCCACGGGCGGCATGCGCACGTTGTAGGTGGACAGGCCCGGGCCGGCGGCGCTGTAGATGCTGCTCCACATGGCCCGGTAATCGGCCACGGGCAATGGGCCGCTGGGTGCCGGGCCGCGATTGCGCACCCGTTCCTCTTTCGGTGAATCGGAAAGCAGGCGGGTCACGCCTTTGTTGTACCAGTCGTAGGACCAGGTCAGCCCGGTCAGTGCCGCCAGTAGATAGAACGCCAGGCACCAGGTGCCCGCCACCGAATGCAGGTCCCAATTGAAGCTCCGGCCCTTTTTCCCCCAGTCGAGGGTCAGCCAGGCGCGCCAGCTTTTCCATTGGCGCGGCCAACGCAGGTACAGCCCGGACAGGCAGAAAAACACCAGGATCAGCGTGCAGGCACCAGTGATTTGCCGACCGACATCATCCAGGGTCAGGACGCGGTGCAACCTGAGCATCAAGCCGAAGAAGTCCTGGCCCGTCACATCGCCCATGAACTGCCCGTTGTAAGGGTTGAAATAGCGCATGGCGCCACGTTTTTCCCCAGGCGGCGCCGCGAAGATCACCCGCGCGGCGTTGCCGCTGTCGGTCTCGACCCAGAGCATGGCGACGGTCTTGCCGGAGGCAGCCTCGATCTGTTCCACCAGTTCGGCGGGCGGCAGGACGCCGGCCGGTTGTTTCTCGACCATCAGCACTTGCGGGTTCAAGGCCCGCAGGATTTCATCCTGAAACGACACCACCGCCCCGGTAACGCCCATCAACGCCAGGACCAGCCCGGCACTGATGCCGAAAAACCAGTGCAACTGGAACAGGGTTTTCTTCAACACGTCGCTCGCCTTGTTCATTTACTGTTCATCAAGGCGTGCATTATGCCGTGTGTTATCGAGAAGCATTCATAAACACACCCAAAAGTTGCCGAACAGTGATGAGGTGAGCGGCAAAGTCACACAGGGGGAACTCGGTCTTATCAAGAATAAAAACAAAAAAACGGCGCTTTCCATTTCTGGAAAACGCCGTTTTTTATTACGCGACAGGGCCGGAACGATGAACGTTCAAGCGCCCGAACACATCACACGTAGAACGATTTCAGCGGCGGAAAGCCATTGAATTCCACCGCGCTGTAGCTGGTGGTATAGGCCCCGGTCGACAGCCAATACAGGCGATCCCCAATAGCCAGGTTCAACGGCAAACCATACTTGTAGTTTTCATACATGATGTCGGCGCTGTCGCAGGTAGGGCCGGCGATGACCACTTCTTCCATCTCGCCTTTCTTCTCGGTCCAGATCGGAAACTTGATGGCTTCGTCCATGGTTTCGATCAGGCCGGAGAACTTGCCCACATCCGTGTACACCCAACGCTCGACGGCTGTACGGGACTTGCGCGCCACCAGCACCACTTCGCTGACCAGGATGCCTGCGTTGGCAATCAACGAACGGCCCGGCTCCAGGATGATTTCCGGCAGGTCGTCGCCGAAGTCTTCCTTGAGGAAGCGGATGATTTCCTCGGCGTAGGTTTCCAGGCTGTTGGTGCGGGTGATGTAGTTGGCCGGGAAGCCGCCCCCCATGTTGATCAGCTTCAGGACGATGCCGTCTTCTTCCTTCAGGCGCTCGAAGATCACCTTGACCTTGGCGATGGCCGCGTCCCAGACGCTGATGTCGCGCTGTTGCGAGCCGACGTGGAACGAAATGCCGTACGGCACCAGGCCCAGGTCGCGGGCCAGGATCAGCAGGTCCATGGCCATGTCGGTCTGGCAGCCGAACTTGCGCGACAACGGCCAGTCAGCGGTGGTCGAGCCTTCGGTGAGGATCCGTACATAGACTTTCGAGCCCGGCGCGGCCTTGGCGATGTTGCGCAGGTCGGCTTCGGAGTCGGTGGCATACAGGCGCACGCCCTTCTCGTAGAAGTAGCGAATGTCGCGGGATTTCTTGATGGTGTTGCCGTAGCTGATCTGGTCCGGGCCAACGCCCCGGCTCATGACCTTATCCAGCTCGTAGATCGAGGCGATGTCGAAGTTCGAGCCTTTATCCTTGAGCAGGTCGATGATTTCCACCGCCGGGTTGGCCTTGACGGCGTAATACACCTTGGCGAATTCGAAACCGGCGCGCAGGTCGTCATAGGCCTGGGCGATCATCGCGGTGTCGATCACCACGAACGGGGTTTCCTGCTTGTCGGCGAACGCTTTCATTTTCTGGAAAGTTTCGCGCGCGAAATAATCTTCGACCTGGATCGACATACTTGGGACTCCTACTGGCAAACATCAGGATCAATGGGTGTGAGGGCAAGCAGCCCTCGTGAACGTCCTCCGTATCCCCACTTTGGTTCGCCTACTTCCCAAGGCATGTCGCCGAAAGCAAAAAGGCCACGGGATGCGTGATTCCCTTGGCCTTGCTGTCTCGTCGTCAGTACTTGAGCCGGATGGATCGTTTCCAGCATGGACGTTCGGCGCGAACTTTAGGGCGTGAGGGGCCTGAGATCAACTAAAAATGTCGCGTTTTTGCACACATCCGTCGTGCGGCCCGCGACAGCTCATGATGTAACCGACCTGCGTGACAGATTGATGTTCAATTGGATCGGTTTTCAGGTCGCCGGATGTGCCTTTGTGGCGAGGGAGCTTGCTCCCGCTTGAGTGCGCAGCGCTCATCGCTTTTTTGGGGCCGCTTCGCGACCCAGCGGGAGCAAGCTCCCTCGCCACAGGTCCCAGGCTACCTTCCAGAGTGTGGCAGCTATCAGAAGTCAGGCCAATGCAGTCTCGGCCGGCGAGACGATGCTGGTCTTGCCGCCACGCGAGCGTCCGGAGCTTAGGTATTCGGCGATCGATTCCTGGGTGACCTCGCCGAGGAACACCCGCTCGGCGTCCATCACCGGCAGCCACGAGCGGTTGAACTCGTACATGCGCGACAGCAGGATGCGCAGGTGTTCGTCGTAGGCGGCGGTGGCGTTGAATTCGCGCAGGTATTGTCCGCAGGTGCCGGTCTGGCGGTACAGGTCGCGACGGCGTACATAGCCCAGGGCCTTGTTCTCGGCACAGGTGACCACCACGTAGCGACGGTCATGTTCGTCCATCAACTCCAGTGCCTCACTCACTGGTGTCTCGGGGCTGACCGACGGGGCGTTGTCCGCCGCGTCCTCGGCCTTGACCAGCAACAGGCGCTTGAGCGTGCTGTCCTGGCCGACGAAACTGCTGACGAACTCGTCGGCCGGATGCGCCAGCAACGTGTCCGGGTGATCGAACTGGACCAGCTTGCCGGCGCGGAAGATCGCAATCTTGTCCCCCAGCTTGATCGCCTCGTCGATGTCGTGGCTGACCATGATCACGGTCTTGTTCAGCGCCCGTTGCATCTCGAAGAACTCGTTCTGGATCATTTCGCGGTTGATCGGGTCCACCGCGCCGAAGGGTTCGTCCATCAGCAGCAGCGGTGCATCGGCCGCCAAGGCACGGATCACGCCGATCCGTTGCTGCTGGCCGCCCGACAGTTCGCGAGGGTAGCGATGCAGGTACTGCTTGGGTTCGAGTTTGATCATGCTCATCAGCTCGCGGGCACGGTCGTGGCATTTCTGCTTGTCCCAGCCGAGCAGGCGCGGGACTACGGTGATGTTTTCCTCGATGGTCATGTTCGGGAACAGGCCGATCTGCTGGATCACGTAGCCGATGTTGCGGCGCAGGGTCACTTCGTCCAGGCCGGTGGTGTCTTCGCCGTTGATCAACACCTTGCCCGAGGTAGGTGGGATCAGGCGGTTGATCATCTTCAGCGTGGTGCTTTTGCCGCAGCCCGACGGCCCGAGGAACACGCAGATCTCGCCTTCGTTGACGATCAGGTTCACCGAGTCCACGGCCTTGACGTCTTTGCCGTTGCTCTTGAAGGTTTTGCTGAGGTTTTGAAGTTCGATCATTTCAATAGTCCTTTTGGGGTCAGCGAGCGTTGCAGCCACTGCAGGAGCAGGTCGGCGAAGATGGCCAGGAGACTGACCAGCACGGCGCCGACGATCAGCATCGACATGTCGCTGCGGCTGATGGAAGCGAGGATGAGCACGCCCAGGCCACCGGCACCGATGGTGGCGGCGATGGTCATGACGCCGATGTTCATGACCACGGCGGTGCGCACACCGGCCAGGATCACCGGCACGGCGATGGGCAGTTCGACCATGCGCAGGCGCTGGCCGAAGGTCATGCCGATGCCGCGGGCGGCTTCACGGATGCCCGGTTCGACGCCGGTCAGGGCCAGGTAGGTGTTGCGCATGATCGGCAACAGCGAATAGAGAAACACCGCGGTGATCGCCGGCATCGGGCCCAGGCCTTGGCCGAATTTGGAATAAAACGGCAGCAACAGGCCGAACAGCGCGATCGACGGAATCGTCAGCAGCACGGTGGCGCTGGCCTGTAACGGGCCGGCGAGCGTCGGGAAGCGGGTCATGAAGATACCCAGCGGCACGCCGACCACAATGGCCAGGGTCACGGCGATGCCCACCAAGGTGATGTGCTGCCAGGTGAGGTGCAGCACCAGCGGCCAGTCCAGATGGGAAAAGGCGTCAAGAAAATCCATGGCTTTTCCTCCAGGTCATTGGGGTGAGAGCAGCGAATGCTGGCGCAGGAAATCAGCGGCAACGGTGGAAGGGCTTTCGTGGTTGACGTCCACGCGGGCGTTGAGCTGGCGCATGGTTTCATCGTCGAACAGCTCGGCCAGGGGCTTGAGCTGCGCGGCCAGTTGCGGGTGCGCGTCGAGGTACGCCTGGCGCACCACCGGCGCGGCGGTGTAGTCGGGGAAGTAATGCTTGTCGTCTTCCAGCAACTTCAGCTTGAACGCGTTCAACCGGCCGTCGGTGGTATACACCAGGCCCGCGAACACCTGGCCGTTGCGCAGGGCGGTGTAGACCAGGCCTGCGTCCATCTGCCGGATGTTCTGGCGGGTCAGGTTCATGCCGTACTGCTCGACCATGCCCGCCAGGCCGTCGGAGCGGTTGGCGAACTCGGTGTCCAGGGCCACCAGATGATTGTCATCGGCTTCGGCCTGCAGCACCGTGTTCAATTGGCTGATGCTGTTGATCTGCGGGTACTGACGGGCGATTTTTTCCGGCAGGGCCAGGGCGTAGGTGTTGCTGAATTTCGACGGTGTCAGCCAGACCAGGCCTTTTTTCGCGTCGAGTTCTTTCACCCGGGCGTAGGACTGGGCGCTATCGAGTTTTTCCGTAACGTGGTTGTAGGCCACCAGCGACACGCCGGTGTATTCCCAGAGCATGTCCAGTTGCCCGGTTTCATGGGCGCTGCGGGCCAGGTTGCTGCCCAGGCCACCGGTGATCTGCGCGTCGTAGCCCTTGCTGCGCAGGTATTGCGCGGTGATTTCCGCCAGCAGCGTCTGTTCGGTGAACACCCGGGCGCCAAGGCGGATCAGCGGTTTTTCTGCGGCTTGGGCGAATCCTGCGAACAGCAGCACGCAGCCCAGTATCAAGCTCAACTTCTTCATAAACGATTTCCTTTATCCAGCCGGCTTATGACGGTTGCAGACCGCGTTCCAGCCAGAGGCGGCTGGCCAGTGTCACCAGCCCGTCGAGCAACAACGCCAACAGGGCGGTGCAGGCCGCGCCGAGCAGCAGCTGCGGCTGGTTGTTCAAGGCGATGCCGGGGAAGATCAGGCTGCCGAGGCTGTTGGCGCCGATCAGGAACGCCAGCGGCGCGGTGCCGACGTTGATCGCCAGGGCCACGCGCACGCCACCGACGATGATGGGCACGGCGTTGGGCAACTCGACTTTCCACAGCACCTGGCGCGGGGTCATGCCGATGCCGACGGCGGCTTCCTTGAGGGAGCCCTGGACGTTTTTCAGGCCTTCATAAGTGTTGCGCACGATGGGCAACAGCGAGGCGAGGAACAGGGCGAAGATGGCGGGACCGCTGCCGATGCCCAGGATGCCCAGGGCGATGGCCAGCACGGCCAGGGGCGGCACGGTGTTGCCGATGTTGAACACTTGCATGAAGCGTTCGGCGCGCCCGACCATGCCGGGGCGGCTGAGGGCGATGCCAGCGGGAATGCCCACGAGCAGGGCCGCCAGCATGGAGGCCAGGACAAGCAGCAGGTGCGCTTGCAGGTAGAACAGCAGATCGTCGTGGTAGCGTTGGATCGTATCGATGCCGATCCAGTGGACCAACAGGGCCAGGAGCGCGACGACGACCGCACCCCCGATAAGCCCTTTGCCATAGCGGATAGCCACAGGCGGACTCCTTTGTCTTTCAGTCGGCGCACGCTTTCCCGGGCGGCAAACCATCACTGGTTGCCGGGAAAACGTTCGCGAGAAGCAGCTCTTTTCCATACCGGTAAAACGGCAGGTAAATCGAGCCATGAGCGCAGCCTCGTCAGGCTAACTTGCTGATTTTTCAGACCCTGACGAACAGCCGTAGCAGGGTGGTGGACGCCTCCACGCGGCTAAAGGTTCCCATGTCAGGGAAGATCTGGCCACCCTGGATGTGCTCAACGGTTCGGTTCCTGGCGCAAGTTGAGCTATAATCGCCGCCCTTTTTTGAATCACCTGCCAGGCGATTTCCCATGACCAAACAGGCCGCCGAAGTCGCGAAACGCCGCACTTTCGCCATTATTTCCCACCCCGATGCCGGTAAGACCACCATCACCGAAAAGCTCTTGCTGATGGGCAAGGCGATCGCGATCGCCGGCACGGTGAAATCTCGCAAGTCCGACCGCCATGCCACCTCCGACTGGATGGAAATGGAAAAACAACGGGGTATTTCCATTACCACGTCGGTCATGCAGTTCCCGTATCGCGACCACATGATCAACCTGCTCGACACCCCGGGCCACGAAGACTTCTCCGAAGACACCTACCGCACCCTGACGGCAGTGGACTCGGCATTGATGGTCCTCGACGGCGGTAAAGGCGTCGAGCCACGCACCATCGCGCTGATGGACGTCTGCCGCCTGCGGGACACGCCGATTGTCAGCTTCATCAACAAACTCGACCGCGACATCCGCGACCCGATCGAATTGCTCGACGAGATCGAAGCGGTGCTGAAGATCAAGGCCGCGCCGATCACCTGGCCGATCGGCTGCTACCGCGACTTCAAGGGTGTATACCACCTGGCCGACGACTACATCATTGTCTACACCGCCGGTCATGGGCATGAGCGCACCGAGGTGAAGATCATCGATAAGCTCGACTCCGATGAAGCCCGCGCGCACCTGGGCGACGAGTACGAGCGTTTCGTCGAGCAACTGGAGCTGGTGCAGGGCGCCTGCCACGAGTTCAACCAGCAGGAATTCCTCGACGGTCAACTGACCCCGGTGTTCTTCGGGACCGCCCTGGGCAACTTCGGCGTGGACCATGTGCTCGACGCCGTGGTCAATTGGGCACCACGCCCGCTGGCCCGCGTTGCCAACGAGCGCACCGTGGAACCGGTGGAAGAGAAGTTCTCGGGCTTCGTGTTCAAGATTCAGGCGAACATGGACCCCAAACACCGCGACCGCATCGCCTTCATGCGCATCTGCTCCGGCAAATACGAAAAAGGCATGAAGATGCGCCACGTGCGCACTGGCAAGGACGTGCGCATCGGCGACGCCCTGACCTTCTTCTCTTCGGAACGCGAGCAACTGGAAGAAGCCTTCGCCGGTGACATCATCGGCCTGCATAACCACGGCACCATCCAGATCGGCGACACCTTCACCGAAGGCGAAACCCTGGGCTTTACCGGCATCCCCCACTTCGCCCCGGAACTGTTCCGCCGCGTACGCCTGAAGGACCCGCTCAAGTCCAAGCAATTGCGCCAGGGCCTCCAGCAACTGGCCGAAGAGGGCGCCACCCAGGTGTTCTTCCCGACGCGCAGCAACGACATCATCCTCGGTGCGGTCGGTGTGCTGCAGTTCGACGTGGTCGCCAGCCGCTTGAAAGAAGAATACAAGGTCGAGTGCTCCTACGAGCCGATCACCGTGTACTCCGCCCGTTGGGTCGAATGCGGCGACAAGAAGAAACTCGAGGAGTTTTCCAACAAGGCCGTGGAAAACCTCGCCTTGGACGGCGGCGGTCACCTGACCTACCTGGCCCCGACCCGGGTCAACCTGGCGCTGATGGAAGAGCGCTGGCCGGATGTGAAATTCCGGGCGACGCGTGAGCATCATTAAGCCTTGAGCTTCATCCCCCAAACCCCGTAGCGAAATCTGCGGGGTTTTTTATTCCCTCCGGGTCTCGTCCATAAGCCACTCACTTGTGGGAACGAGCTTGCTCGCGATAGCGGTGGGTCATCATGCCAGGATGTTAAATGTGCCGGCCTCTTCGCGAGCAAGCCCGCTCCCGCATGGAATGTTGGGTGTTAGTTGGTTTGGAGATAACACTTATTCGAAACCAATCTGTCGCGTTGTGGCATTTCTAACGGTTATCGAGCGTCCTATCTGGTGAACCGGCCTGTTCAGAACTAGATTTTCTTAAGCGCCGTCAGGCCCCGGCTTCATCCGGAAAAGAAGGAATTGGCTATGAACATGTTTCTACGCATGATGTTTTTGCTGAAGGTTTTGGTGATGCTGTCCCTGGGGTCTACCGCGGCATGGGCTGAATGTGATGAGCATGAGCAGCACGCGTCGAGTGGCTCGGTGGTTCAGGGTGAGTTGATGCTTGCCGCGACCGATGCGGACGCCGGTGATCCGGACGATGGTGAGGATGATGATGGTTCGCCCGTCGATCCGCCGGACGGTGATGAGGATGAAGAGGGCAATAGTCAGACGTAGATTTCTGACCGGAGGAAAACCCCTCCAGCCCCAACTGAGACTCAGTCTGGGCTGGAGGGGTTTTTCATGCAGGGCGCATAATCCAAAGCGAAGACTTACCCCTGTGGCGAGGGAGCTTGCTCCCGCTGGACTGCGCAGCAGGCCCAAAAAAGAGGGTCCGCTTCGCGGCCCAGCGGGAGCAAGCTCCCTCGCCACAAGTGCTCTATTTGCCTTTTGCCTTTTGCCTTTTGCCTTTTGCCTTTTGCCTTTTGCCTTACGCCGCGCCGTCGAGGAACCGCTCGGCGTAGTGACACGCCACCAACCGATTATCGAGCGGTCGCAAGGCCGGTTCTTCGGTCTTGCAGCGCTCGGTGGCGTACGGGCAGCGCTTGTGGAAGGCGCAGCCGGACGGTGGGTTGAGCGGGTTGGGCAGTTCGCCGACGATCTTGATCTTCGGCTTGTTCGGGTCCGGGTGGATGGTCGGTGTCGCTGACAGCAGCGCCTGGGTGTACGGGTGCAACGGGCGGCTGTAGATGGACTCGTTGGGGCCCATTTCCACTGGACGACCGAGGTACATCACCATCACGTCGTCGGCCACGTGTTGCACCACCGCCAGGTTGTGGGAAATGAACACGTAGGCGGTGTTGAACTCCTGCTGCAAATCCATGAACAGGTTGAGCACCTGGGCCTGGATCGACACGTCCAACGCCGACGTCGGTTCGTCCGCCACCAGCACTTTGGGTTGCAGCATCATGGCGCGGGCCAGGGCGATGCGCTGGCGCTGGCCGCCGGAGAACATGTGCGGGTAGCGCTGGTAATGCTCAGGACGCAAGCCCACCTGCTTCATCATCGCCTGGACTTTTTCCCGCCGCTCGGTGGCCGACAGGTTGGTATTGATCAACAATGGCTCGGCCAGTTGATCGCCGATCTTCTGCCGTGGGTTGAGCGAGGCGTAAGGGCTCTGGAATACCATCTGTACATCTTTGCGCAGTTGCTTGCGTTCGGCCTTGTTGGCGCCGGCGACTTCCTGGCCGGCGATTTTCAGGGAGCCGGCGGACGGTTCCTCGATCAGCGTCAGGGCCCGGGCCAGGGTGGATTTGCCGCAACCGGATTCACCCACCACGGCCAGGGTCTTGCCGGCCTCCAATTCGAACGACACGCCATTGAGGGCGCGCACGGTCGCATGGCCCTTGAACATGCCGCGGGACACTTCGTAATGACGGGTCAGGTCACGGGCGGTAAGTACGACGGCCATCACGCCACCTCCTGGTTCAACGGGTAGAAGCAGCGGGCGAGGCTGGCGGTTTTCGGATCAAGGGCGGGGCGTTGTACGCGGCAGTTATCCTGCACGTACGGGCAGCGCGGCGACAGCAGACAACCCTGCGGACGGTCGTAGCGACCGGGCACGATGCCCGGCAGCGTCGCCAGGCGCTCGGCGCCCATGCTGTGCTCCGGAATCGCCGCCAGCAGTGCTTCGCTGTACGGGTGGGCCGGGATGTCGAACAGCTCGGGCACCTTGCCCACTTCCACGGCCTGGCCGGCGTACATCACGCACACGCGCTGGGCGGTTTCGGCGACCACGGCCAGGTCGTGGGTGATCAGCACCAGGCCCATGTCCTGTTCTTTTTGCAAGGCCAGCAGCAGGTCCATGATCTGCGCCTGGATGGTCACGTCCAGGGCGGTGGTCGGTTCGTCGGCGATCAGCAGTTTCGGCTCGCCGGCAATGGCCATGGCAATCGCCACGCGCTGGCTCATGCCTCCGGACAATTGGTGGGGGTAAGCGTCCATGCGGCTTGCGGCGCCGGGGATCTCGACTTTTTCCAGCAGTTCGATGGCGCGCTTGCGGGCGGCCTTGCCGGACATCTTCAGGTGCAGGCGCAGCACTTCTTCGATCTGGAAGCCCACGGTGTAGCTGGGGTTGAGCGCGGTCATCGGGTCCTGGAAGACCATCGCCAAGTCCTTGCCGACGATCTGCCGACGCTGGCGGTTGCTCAGCTTGAGCATGTTCTTGCCGTCGAAGTTCAGCGCGTCGGCGGTGACGATGCCGGGGTGCTCGATCAGGCCCATCAGCGCCATCATGGTCACGGATTTACCCGAGCCCGATTCGCCGACGATGGCCAGCACTTCGCCTTTTTCCACGGTCAGGTCGAGGCCGTCGACCACCGGGACGGCGGTGGCGTCGCCGAAGCGAACGTTGAGATTCTTGATTTCTAGCAGTGACATGGGAATCTCCTCAGGCGGCATTCTTGAGTTTCGGGTCCAGCGCATCGCGCAAACCGTCGCCCATCAGGTTGATTGCCAGCACGCTGAGCAAAATGGTCAAGCCAGGCAGGCTCACCACCCACCAGGCGCGTTCGATGTAGTCGCGGGCCGAGGCCAGCATGGTGCCCCACTCAGGGGTCGGCGGCTGCACGCCCAGGCCGAGGAAACCCAGGGCGGCGGCGTCGAGGATCGCCGAGGAAAAGCTCAGGGTCGCCTGGACGATCAGCGGTGCCATGCAGTTGGGCAGCACGGTGATGAACATCAGGCGCGGCAGGCCGGCACCGGCCAGGCGGGCGGCGGTCACGTAGTCACGGTTCAGCTCACCCATCACCGCGGCGCGGGTCAGGCGCACGTAGGACGGCAGCGAGACGATGGCGATGGCGATCACGGTGTTGATCAGGCCAGGGCCGAGGATGGCGACAATCGCCACGGCCAGCAGCAGCGAAGGCAGGGCCAGCATGATGTCCATCAGGCGCATGATGGTCGGGCCGAGGATGCGCGGGAAGAACCCGGCGAACAGCCCCAGCAGGATGCCCGGGATCAGCGACATCACCACCGACGACAAGCCGATCAGCAGCGACAGGCGCGAACCCTGGATCAGCCGTGACAGCAAATCGCGGCCCAGTTCGTCGGTGCCCAGCAGGAACTGGATCTGCCCGCCTTCAAGCCAGGCCGGCGGCGTCAGCAGAAAGTCGCGGTACTGCTCGCTCGGGTCGTGAGGCGCGACCCACGGCGCGAAGAGCGCGCAGAACACGATCAGGATCATGAACAGCAACCCGGCCACGGCGCCCTTGTTGCGGGAAAACGCGTGCCAGAATTCTTTGTACGGGGATGGGTACAGCAGGCTTTGATCGACTGCTACCGCGGTAGTTGGAGTACTCATGGTTTTGATCTCAGCGCTGGTGACGGATGCGTGGGTTGGCAAAGCCGTAGAGGATGTCCACGACGAAGTTGACCAGAATCACCAGGCAGGCGATTAACAGGATGCCGTTCTGCACCACGGGATAGTCCCGGGCGCCGATGGCTTCGATCAGCCACTTGCCGATGCCCGGCCAGGAGAAGATCGTTTCGGTCAGGACCGCACCGGCCAGCAGCGTGCCGACCTGCAGGCCGACCACGGTCAGCACCGGGATCAGCGCATTGCGCAGGCCATGCACGAACACCACGCGCGACGGCGACAGGCCTTTGGCCTTGGCGGTGCGGATGTAGTCTTCGCGCAGCACTTCGAGCATCGAGGAGCGGGTCATGCGGGCGATCACCGCCAGCGGAATGGTGCCCAGTACGATGGCCGGCAGGATCAGGTGGTGCAGGGCATCGAGGAACGCGCCTGGCTCGTCGGCCAACAGCGTGTCGATCAGCATGAAGCCGGTTTTCGGCTCGATGTCGTAGAGCAGGTCGATCCGCCCGGACACCGGGGTCCAGCCCAGGGACACCGAGAAGAACATGATCAGGATCAGGCCCCACCAGAAGATTGGCATCGAGTAACCCGCCAGGGAGACGCCCATTACCCCATGGTCGAACAGGGATCCTCGCTTGAGTGCCGCGATCACCCCGGCCAGCAGGCCCAGGATACCGGCGAACAACAGGGCGGCCATGGACAGTTCCAGGGTCGCGGGAAACAGGGAGCTGAACTCGGTCCATACGCTTTCACGGGTACGCAGCGATTCGCCGAGATCGCCCTGGGCCAGTTTGCCGATGTAGTCCAGGTACTGGGCATACAGCGGTTTATTGAGGCCAAGGCGTTCCATTGCCTGAGCATGCATTTCGGGATCGACCCGACGTTCGCCCATCATCACTTCCACCGGGTCGCCGGGGATCATGCGAATCAACGCGAAGGTCAGCAAGGTGATGCCGAAGAACGTGGGGATCAACAATCCCAGTCGGCGGGCAATAAAACTAAACATCTTCAGGTGTACCTCATCAGCCGGTTAGGCGTGCCCGGCATCCCTCGATAAAGGATGCCGGGCGTTTTCTTATCTACTTCACCTGGGTGGTGGCGAAGTTGTTGGTGGTGAGCGGGCTAATCACATAACCCTCTACGTTGTTGCGCATTGCCGTGAACATGCGGGTGTGGGCCATGCTGATCCACGGTTGGTCCTGGTTGAAAATCACCTGGGCCTGTTCATAGAGCTTCGCGCGCTCCTCGGGGTTCACGGTGGCGCGGGCCTGGTCGATCAGCGCCTGGAATTTCTCGTTGCACCAGCGCGCGTAGTTTTCGCCGTTCTTGGCGGCCTCGCAACTGAGCATAGGCGTCAGGAAGTTATCCGGGTCGCCGTTGTCGCCCGCCCATCCGGCGGACACCATGTCGTGCTCGCCGTTTTTCGCGCGCTTGAGCATTTCGCCCCATTCCATCACGCGGATGTCGACCTTGATCCCGACCTTGGCCAGGTCCGCCTGCATCATCTGCGCGCCGAGCATCGGGTTGGGGTTGGTCGGGCCGCCGCCGTTGCGGGTGAACAGGGTGAACACGGTGCCTTCCGGCACGCCGGCTTCCTTGAGCAACTGGCGGGCTTTGTCCAGATCGCGGGTCGGATTCTTCAGATCATGGTTGAAGCCCAGCAGTGTCGGTGGGTACGGGTTGACCGCCACGGTGGCGTTGCCCTTGCCGAACAGCGCGTTGACGTAGGCTTCCTTGTCGAAGGCCAGGTCGATGGCTTTGCGCACCCGCACGTCGCTCATGTATTTGTGGCTGGTGTTCAGGGCCGTGTAGGAAACGGTCATCGCGTCCAGCTCGGTGACCTTCAGGTTCGGGTCTTTCTTGATGCTGGGGATGTCGTCGGGCTTGGGGTACAGCGCGATCTGGCACTCGTTGGTCTTGAGTTTCTGCATGCGCACGTTGTTGTCGGTGGCGATGGCCAATACCAGCGCATCGGCCGGCGGCTTGCCACGGAAGTAGTCCGGGTTGGCCTTGAAGCGAACCTGGGCGTCCTTGTTGTAGCGCTGGAAGACGAACGGGCCGGTGCCGACTGGCTTGCTGTTGAGATCGCCGGCCTTGCCGGCCTTGAGCAACTGGTCGGCGTATTCGGCCGGGTAGATCGAGGAGAAGGCCATGGCGATGTCGGCCAGGAACGGCGCTTCGCGGCGGGTCAGGCTGAACTTGACCGTGTGTTCGTCGACTTTCTCCACGCTTTTGAGCAGTTCCTTGAAGCCCATGCTCTCAAAGTAAGGGAAGCCCACGCTCGACAGTTTGTGCCACGGGTGATTCGGGTCCAGCTGGCGCTGGAAGCTCCAGACCACATCGTCGGCGTTCATGTCGCGGGTCGGCTTGAAGTATTCGGTGGTGTGGAACTTGACGCCCTTGCGCAGGTGGAAGGTGTACGTCAGGCCATCGTCACTGATGTCCCAGGATTCGGCCAGGGCCGGAATCACTTCGGTGGTGCCGGGCTTGAAATCGGCCAGGCGATTGAAAATGGTTTCCGCCACGGCGTCGGCGGTGACTGCAGTCGTGTATTGGACCATGTCGAAGCCTTCCGGGCTGGCTTCTGTGCAAACCACCAGGGGTTTGGCCGTGGCGCCAACGGCGACGCTCAGCAATGCGGCGGCGATGGCGGCGCGTAGGGGGTTCATGTTCATCGTCAATCCTCTGCAATCGGGTCAATGGCAAAAGACCGGGCGGTCAACCTTGTGAGTCGACCGCCCGGTGGCAGTTTAGAGAATGTTGAACGGGATGGTGGTGACCAGGCGGAACTCGTTGAGGTTGCCATCAGCCTGGTTTTCGCTGGCGCGGTGCGTGGTGTAGGTCGCGCGTACCGCGGTGGCTTTCAGCGGGCCGCTTTGTACGGCGTAAGACGCACCGATGCCGTATTCGTAATGATGTTCACCGTCCATGGCTCTCACATCGGTATAGCCGGTGCTGTTGTAATGCGTACCGTCGATACCCCAGCCGCGAGCCTGGTAGATGTTGAACTTCAGGCCAGGCACGCCGTATTCGGCCATGTTCAGGCCGTAGGCGATCTGGAAGGATTTCTCGTTCGGGCCGTTGAAGTCCGACAGCAGGGAGTTGGCCAGATAGATGCCGTTGGTTTCGTGCAGGTAGTCGAAGTACTCGTTACCGTCCACTTCCTGATACGAGAACGTCAGGCTGTGGGCCTGGTGAGTCAGACCAAACGACAGGGAGTAGGTGTTGTTGTCGATATCACCCAGTTTGCTTTTGCCCGAATCCACAGTCCTGTAGTAGTTCAGGCCGGTGGTCAGGCTCAGCACCGAGCTGTCGCCCAATACGTGGCTGGCGCCGAAGTAGTATTGGTTCCACAGGTCTTCGGCCTGGGTGCCCCACAGACTGGTGGTGAGGCTGGCGAACGGCTGGTAGGTGATACCGGCGGTGTTCACATGATCAGCTTCGGCCGAGGAGCTGCCGTATTCGGAGCGGAACTTGTTGAGGCTTTGCTCGGTACGGGGAGAGTTGCGGTCGAAGGTCGCGACGTCGAATGCCAGGTTTTCGAGTTCTTCGCTGTGCAGGCTCACGCCCTGGAAGCTCGAAGGCAGGGCACGGTTACCGATGACGTCGACCATCGGGCTGCTGAAGTTTTGACGACCGGCGGTCAGGGTGGTGTTGGAAACGCGTGCCTTGACGTTCGCCAGGCCCAGTTTGCTCCACTGGTCGACGGCGTCGCCGTCGGAGTGCGCCAGGGTACGGTTGGAACCGCCCATGATGTCATCGTGGTCGCCGAGCAACGCGATCGCGTTATAGGCTGCGACTTCAGTGCTGAAGCCAACGGTACCTTGGGTGAAGCCGGAGGTGTAGTTCAGGATGGTGCCCTGAACCCAGTTGGTCCGGCGCGAATCGCTGCGTGTAACGCCGTCACGTGTGTAGCTGAAGGTGCTACCGCGGCGTCGCAATTCGTTGGAATACCAGTTGCGAGTGCTGCCACTGACCGACTGGCCTTCTACGAAACCGGTGGCTTCGGATTGAGCGCTGGTGGTCTTGACGGTCACTGGATTGAACGCCTGGCTCTGCGATTCTGCGTACGCCGTGGCGGTAACGCTGCTGATGGCCAAGGCCAGTATTGCGGTGCTGCTCAGTTTCATCCGTAACGCTCCTTTTCTTGCTTTTTTATGCCGGTCTTTTTGGGTGATCCGGCTATCGGTTTACAACTCATTCACAGCTTGCAAACGTTTGCTTGGCGCCTGATCGGCGAATTGCGGCAAGACGTCGGCACGGGGCTTCCAAAGGAAGCCCGCGCTGTGTGGCTAACGGTTATGGGTTCAGGCTGACGCCCGAAAAGACATTGCGACCGAAGGGGCTGACTTTGAACCCTTCGACTTTGGCACTCAGCGGCTGGTTGACCGTCGAATGGGCAACAGGGGTGATCGGCACTTGCTGCTTGAGCAACTGCTGGGCCTGTTTGTAGAGCACGGTGCGCTGGTCGCGGTCGGTGACGACCTTGGCCTGCTTGATCAGCTTGTCGTAATCCTGGTCGCACCACATGGAGTAGTTGTTGCCGCCAATGGCATCGCAGCTGTACAGCGTGCCCAGCCAGTTGTCCGGATCACCGTTGTCGCCGGTCCAACCGATCAGGCTGACGTCATGCTCGCCGTTCTTGGTGCGCTTGATGTACTCGCCCCATTCGTAGCTGACGATCTTCACCTTCAGGCCGATCTTGGCCCAGTCGGCCTGGAGCATCTCGGCCATCAACTTGGCGTTGGGGTTGTACGGGCGCTGCACGGGCATGGCCCAGAGGGTGATTTCGGTGCCTTCCTTGACCCCGGCGGCCTTGAGCAATTCCTTGGCTTTTTCCGGGTTGTAGGGAGCGTCCTTGATGGTGTCATCGTAGGACCATTGGGTCGGCGGCATAGCGTTCTGCGCCAGTTGCCCCGCGCCCTGGTACACGGCGTTGAGAATGCCTTGCTTGTTTACCGCCATGTCCAGTGCCTGGCGCACTTCGACCTGGTCGAACGGCTTGTGGCGGGTGTTATAGGCGATGTAGCCGAGGTTGAAACCGGGCTTCTCGATCAGTTGCAACTTGGGGTCGTTCTTCAAGGCTGGTACGTCGGCCGGACGCGGATGCAGGGTGACCTGGCATTCGTTGGCCTTGAGCTTCTGCACCCGCACCGAGGCGTCGGTGTTGATGGAGAAGATCAGGTTGTTCAGCTTGACCCGCTCCGGCGCCCAGTACTGCTGGTTGGCGACGTAGCGGATGTTGGAGTCTTTCTGGTAGCTCTTGAACTCGAACGGCCCGGTGCCGATCGGCTTCTGGTTGATGTCGCTCGGCTTGCCGTTCTTGAGCAGTTGGTCGGCGTATTCGGCCGAGAGGATCGCGGCAAAACTCATGGCGATGTTCTGGATGAACGCGGCGTCCACGCTGTTGAGGGTCATGACCACGGTCAACGGCCCGGTCGCTTCCACCTTGGCGATGTTCTTGTTCAGGCTCATGCCGTTGAAGTACGGGAACTCGGTGGGGTAGGCCTTGCGGAACGGATGCTGCGGATCGAGCATGCGGTTGAAGGTGAACAGGACGTCGTCGGCGTTGAAGTCCCGGGTCGGCGTGAAGTAGTCGGTGGTGTGAAATTTCACCCCTTCGCGCAGGTGGAAGGTGTACTTCAAGCCGTCTTCGGAAATGTCCCAGCTGGTTGCCAGGCCGGGGACGACATTGGTCGCGCCTTTTTCAAACTCGGCCAGGCGGTTGTACAGCGGCTCGGCGGCATCGTTGTCGGTGGCCGTGGTGTATTGCGCGGTGTCGAAACCGGCAGGGCTGCCTTCGGAACAGAACACCAGGCTGCCGCCGGCGGCCTGGGCTGCGGATGTGGCGGCCAACAGGCCGGTGCCCAGCAATGCGGATAAAACCAAGGTATGGCGCATGACGCTCCCTCTCTCGTTCGGGGTGTTTTAACAGTGAACCGCTGTCCTTCCAGGGACCCGGAACACTGAGCTCATTCCATTGCGTCGCGATGCCGCAGGATCAGCAAGCCGTCCAGGCCCCGACGGTAGGAGTCGTGGGCCAGGCGGTAAATGCGTAATGCCTGAAAGACTTGTGGGAAAAGGCGATACGTCCTAAACCAACTGCTGTGGTATGCAGTGCTTTTGGATGTAGGCGATTTCCTGAGTCTTGGCTTAAAGCAACGGCATGCCGTGGGAGCGAGTCCTGCTCGCGATGGCGTTGTGGGTACATTGCCATCGCGCTTGCAAAAGGGGCTGCTACGCAGCCCAGCGGGAGCAAGCTCCCTCGCCACGGGTCACCTTATTTGCTGACGCTGACGCCGTAGAAGGAGTTCAAGCCAAATGGGCTGATCTTGAAGTCCTGCACGTTGGCGCGCATGGGTTGATACACCGTCGAGTGAGCGATAGGTGTCATGGGCACGGCATCCTTGAGGACGTGTTGTGCCTGTTTGTACAGTTCGGTGCGCTTGGCCTGGTCGGTGGTGCGCTTGGCTTCCTTGACCAGACCGTCGAATTTCTTGTCGCACCATTTGGAGAAGTTGTTGCCGGCCAGCGAGTCGCAGCCGAACAGCACGTTGAGCCAGTTGTCCGGGTCACCGTTGTCACCGCTCCAGCCGATGATCATCGCCTGGTTCTCACCGCCTTTGGAGCGCTTGATGTACTCGCCCCATTCGTAGCTGACGATGTTGACGTTCAGGCCGATTTTCTTCCAGTCGGACTGCAGCATCTCGGCCATCAGCTTGGCGTTCGGGTTGTACGGACGCTGGACCGGCATCGCCCACAGGGTGATGTTGGTGCCTTCCTTGACGCCGGCCTCCTTGAGCAGCTCCTTGGCTTTCTCAGGGTCGTACTTGGCGTCCTTGATGGTGGTGTCGTAGGACCATTGGGTCGGCGGCATGGCGTTGACCGCCAACTGTCCGGCGCCCTGGTAGACGGAGTCGATGATCTGTGGCTTGTTGACCGCCATGTCCAGCGCCTGGCGGACTTTCAGGTTGGCCAGCACGTTCGGCTCGTTGCTGCCCTTGATCTTGTCCATCACGTTATAGGCGATGTAGCCCAGGTTGAAGCCAGCCTGGTCAGGCATCTTCAGCGCCTTGTCTTCCTTCAGCGCCTTGAGGTCGGCCGGACGTGGGAAGAGGGTGATCTGACACTCGTTCTTCTTCAGCTTCTGCATGCGCACCGACGGGTCGGTGGTGATGGCGAAGATCAGGTTGTCGATCTTCACGTCGTCAGGCTTCCAGTAGTCCTTGTTCCCGGTGTAGCGGATGTTGGAGTCTTTCTGGTAGCTCTTGAACACGAACGGGCCAGTGCCGACCGGCTTCTGGTTGATGTCGGGGGCCTTGCCTTCCTTGAGCAACTGGGCGGCGTATTCGGCGGACTGGATCGAGGCGAAGCTCATGGCCATGTTCTGGATGAACGCGGCGTCGACATCCTTGAGGGTGAACTTGACGGTGTGGTCGTCGACTTTATCGATCTGGGTGATGTTGGTGTCCATCCCCATGTCGGTGAAGTACGGGAATTCGGTCGGGTACGCCTTACGGAACGGGTCGTCCTTGTTGATCATGCGATTGAAGGTGAACAGCACGTCGTCGGCGTTGAATTCGCGGGTCGGCTTGAAGTACGGGGTGGTGTGGAACTTGACGCCTTCACGCAGGTGGAAGGTGTAGGTCAGGCCGTCGTCGGAAATATCCCACTTGGTCGCCAGGCCAGGAATCACAGCGGTGCCGCCGCGTTCGAACTGGGTCAGGCGGTTGAACATGGTCTCTGCGGAGGCGTCGAAGTCGGTTCCGGTGGTGTACTGACCCGGGTCAAAACCGGCCGGGCTCCCTTCGGAGCAGAACACCAGGTTAGTCGCGGCTTGGGCGAAAGGTGCGCTGGCTAATAAGCTCGCGCCGACTAAAAACGGAATGACCGCTTGTTTAAGCATGTTGGCCTCATGATTTGTTGTCATTTTTGGATTTGAGGGCGACCTCGTGAGTCGTCCTGCGGATACTTATGCAGGCCCCATACCCAATGCAAGATCCAGAGCGGTTGCAAGTCTGAAACAGTGGCACGAACGTACCTTAATGTCGCATTCGTGTAACTTCTGACGCAGTTGACCGTTTGCGGGTGTTTTTTTGGCGCCAAAATCGCCCTTTGTCGGTGCGTCGCGCAGCCGCGGCGCACCGGTTTGGCTCGGGTGTTACTTCGTCAAACCCACGCCGTAGAAGGGTGTCAGGCCGAATGGGCTGAGTTTGAAATCCACCACTTTCCTGTTTACTGGCTGGAAGACCGTGGAGTTGGCGATGGGCGTGATCGGCACCTGTTGCTTGAGGATTTTCTGCGCTTGCCGGTATAAATCGATCCGTTGCTGGCGGTCGGTCGAGACTTTGGCCTGCTGGATCAGTTGGTCATACGCCGGGTCGCACCACTTGGCGTAGTTACTGCCCTTGACCGCCGCGCAGCTGTACAGCACACCCAGCCAGTTGTCCGGGTCGCCGTTGTCGCCGGTCCAGCCGTAAATCATTGCGTCATGTTCGCCATTTTTTGCGCGCTTGATGTATTCGCCCCATTCATAGCTGACGATGTTGGCTTTGATGCCGATCTTGGCCCAGTCCTGCTGGATCATCTGCGCAGACATTCGCGCATTGGGGTTGGAGGCGCGCTGCACCGTCATCGCCCATAAATCGATGGTTGTACCGGGCGCAACTCCGGCCTCCTTGAGTAGCGCCTTGGCCTTGGTCACGTCATGGGGCGCGTCCTTGATATTGGGATCGAACGACCACTGGGCCGGTGGCAAGGCGTTTTGCGCCAGTTGCCCGGCACTTTGGTAAACGGCCTTGATGATCGCCGGCTTGTCGATGGCCATGTCCAACGCCTGACGGACCTTGAGCTGATCCAGGGGCGGGTGCGTGACGTTGTAGGCCAGGAAACCCAGGTTGAACCCCGGTTGCTTGAGCACTTGCAGGTTCGGGTCTTGCTCCATCACTTCGATGTCGGCCGGGCGCGGGTAACCACTGACCTGGCATTCGCCGCGCTTGAGCTTTTGCAGGCGCACGGCGGCGTCCGGGGTGATGGAAAAAATCAGGTTGTCGAGCTTCACGTCCTCGGGTTTCCAGTACGTCGTGTTGCCGGCGTAGCGGATCTGCGAGTCCTTCTGGTAGCGCTTGAACACGAACGGCCCGGTGCCGATGGGTTTCTGGTTGAGGTCGCCGGCCTTGCCTTCCTTCAACAACTGCGCCGCGTATTCGGCGGACTGCACGGAGGCAAAACTCATCGCCAGGTTCTGCACGAAGGCCGCGTCGACGTTGTTCAGGTTGAAGCGCACGGTGTGCTCGTCGATTTTCTCGACGCTTTTGATCGTGGTGTTCAGGCCCATGTCGGTGAAGTACGGCGACTCGGTGGGGTAGGCCTGGCGGAACGGGTGCTGTGGGTCGAGCAGGCGCTGGAAGGTGAACAGCACGTCGTCGGCGTTGAAGTCGCGGCTGGGGCTGAAGTAGTCGGTGGTGTGGAATTTTACGCCTTCGCGCAGGTGGAAGGTGTAGACCAGGCCATCGGCGGATACGTCCCAACGGGTGGCCAACCCGGGTTCGACTTCGGTGCCGCCGCGCTTGAATTGGGTGAGACGGTTGAAGACGGTTTCGGCCGAGGCGTCGAAGTCGGTGCCGCTGGTGTATTGGCTGGGGTCGAACCCGGCGGGGCTGGCTTCGGAGCAGTAGACCAGGGTGGTGGCGGCTTGGGCCATTGGGGTGCTGCTGATCAGGGCTAGGGTGAGCAGGAGGGGCTTGAAGGTGGTTCTGTCCATGAAATCCCTTGGGGGTGGTGACGGTTTTCAGGAGAGTAGCGTTGCGGGTGGGGGTGTTGGAAATATCGAAAAGTGAGGGGGACCGTTGGGTTTGGGTATAGCGTTTTTGGACGAGGCGGTCTGGTTCTCCCGGTTGTACTTCGATCAAACTGTGGGAGCTTGCTCGCGAAGGCGGCCTAAATGAGATAATTGTTAGGCCCGGACTGCACAACTATCCAGGAGACGTCATCATCGACATGGAGGGGCTCAAGCATCTCGACTTCCAGTAACTTGGCCTGTGTCGCATCACTCAAGTCAGCCCAGAAGCCATCGGTTGCAAAAACCAGTTGTTCACCTTCGATGACCATCCTTGTGACTATCTCGGGATCCGGTCTATTCCGTGCTTTGAAACACCGGCTTATCCGATGTCTGCCTGGATCTTCTGCCAGTTGTCTGTGGTCGCGATCGCGCTTCCAGTTGGCAAGACAGTGCGGTGCTGTGAACCAGGTGATCGGGCCGTTTGAAAAAGCCACGCCAGCGCAGCAGTCGCCTTCGTATGCGATTGTGAGAAGTCCTGCCGCGGCTACACCGACCAGATAGCTCGCCGACCCTGTGAAGGCTGTCGAGAAGAGCAGGTCGTGTACGTCTTTCAACACCTCCTTGAGTAATGCGGCCGTTTCTTCATGGCTGTTATCTGAACAACCCTCCGCTATTTTCTCGCAATACAGTGTGAGTATTTGGTCGGCCAACGCCTGTGCAAGTTGGCCGCTACCTGGTCTTGATGTGCCATCTACGACGACAAAAAGCCCTCGTATCCCGTCAAACCTGGCTCCTACACTGTCTCGGTTCTCATCCCTTGCCCGCCCTTTGACAGACCTGGCTGAGTAAATCATTTGATGTCGCCCAGTTGTTTCAGGCGCTGATAAATCAGTCTGTCTCGGCCTGGGTTGGCGCGCACGGAATGGAAGCTTTGTATTACATAATCCAGTGAATCGAGTGCCAGCAGCCCGGTGATGCCCGCCGCAATGTACGTTCGTAGTGCCTGATCTGCCTGGCTAACCTCCTCTAGTAAACTCTCTCGGCCGTCTACAACGAGAACGATATCCTCGACATCTTTATGGTAGGCATCGCCGTTGCCGCGGCCTTTAAATGCTTCGAGTTTTGTTGCGACAAAGTAGGCGGGTTTGAACATTTTGATCGCAATCCCGCAGGGCAGGGTGAGCGTGTCTGCGTTCGCGAGGCCATCCACAAACCAGCGGTTTTCATAGCCGAGCACTTCTTTCACGGATGGCATCACGTCGACAATCACATCGTTGAACTTGAACCGGCACGTTACGTCGCTGTACTCGGCGGTAATCTTGAACCCCTTATCGGCCAGGCGCTCAGTCAGTCTTTGCCAGTCAGCGATGCCACCTAGCTCAATCACCAGGTCGACGTCGTCAGTGCTGCGGATATCGTCCAGCACAATGTCGTCTGTGCACAGAAGCCAGGTGGTAGAGCCGCCAACGAAGGCGACCTCCTTTAACAGCTCGTCACCCAATCCCTGTGCGACGGCACTCAACATCTCGTAATTGTGATCTGAGGCGATGCTCAAAGGCCCATACCTTTTTTAAGCAGTTGGATGGCGACGCTGGTTTCGCGAGGGCCGCCCAACCGTATCGAGTCCACCAAGGCTAAGTAGTGATAGAGGGTTCGATCCTTCTTCACGGCCTCAGGTACTGTTTTGTAAATCGGTTCTACGGTCTGGCCGCGCTCGGTGCCGTGCGGGTCGGGCCAGACATGGATGTTTCCTCCGGCGCTTTTAAGGTGTTTGGAAAGCACCGGCGATGCAAACCCGGTCGGAATTCCTCGTGCCAGGGCGCCAGGCTTGACGGGGAAAAAGTACTTCAGCGCGTGCTCGGTGATCTTTAAAAGCGCGAGGCGATTCACTTTGGGCAAGGAGGTTTCATAGTCGTTTGTTACCAGTCCTGCCTCCCGGCACCGGGTGATCGAGTTCGATATTTCGCTTTTGCTCAAGCCCAGGGACTCAGCCAGGGCTCGGAGGGTGTAGCGGTCTTCCCATTTGGCAGCGGCTCTTTTCTGGGAGGTATCATCGTCGGCGTCCCAGCCTTCCCACTGGAACGAGTCTGCGTCGATGATGCGTTTTATGGCGACCTCTAAGTTGTCCCAGGATTTTTCAGGCGGCGGGGAGGTGATCAATTCTGGCTCGGGGCTGTAGTCATCCGGCAGCAAGTCAATCTGAGATAAGCCGCCCCATGCCACTGTTTGGCTGCCGGTCGGAGACACTTCTTCCTGCGCGTGAAGGCTGGTCATTTTGTACATGAGTAAAATATCTTGACTTTTCATGTCCGATGAATCTCTATCTGTCCACATTCCATGAAACGTGGACAAGTGTTGCGCGCTGTTTTTTGTGATGTCAAAACTTATTTTTAGAGTCCGTTCTGAAGAAACTCCTGCGGAGGTCAAAGCACGCGCCGCCGGACACCAACCCCGTGGCGAGGGAGCTTGCTCCCGCTGGGGCGCGAAGCGGCCCTAAAAGCAGCGACTCCATTTATCTGACACAGCGCGGCGCTTGGGTTGGGTCTGCTGCGCAGCCCAGCGGGAGCAAGCTCCCTCGCCACGGGGTTTGCGGTGGGGCGGAAGGCTGCATAAATCATTCAGGTGCGTCGGAAGGATCCGCTCCTCAGAACGAAAGATCCGACAAGCTTTTAAGGTTGTCCCTCGGAAGTGGGCTCTCTAACCTTTTGCGTGTCGCTGCGAAACAGCGGCCGGGAGTGGAAACCCGAAATTAACAGGTCGTAAGCCTCACGACCGTAACGGCAAGTGATGGCTCCAATTTCATCAGGAGCATTCGCATGAACGAAGGAAAGACTGAACCGAATTTCAACAGAACACATCCATTGGCGGATTTCGACGGCATCGAAGACCTCTTAAAAGACCGCGCCGCCGCCGAGCGCGCCCTCGATCATTACCTGAATCCAAAAAAACCAGAACCAAGCACCGATCCACGCATCGAAAGCCTGTTCTCCGTCACCGCCAAAGCCGACACCGATACGCTGCTCACCAGTACCTCGGAAACCCTTGCCTCGATAAAAGCCATGGCCGAGGATCTGGCTTTCGAAGTGGAGGGCACGCGCCGGAGCGTGGCGTTGGGGATTCATCAGTTGGTGGAGCTGTGCCAGTTGCTGGTGGACAAGGCGTTGGATCAGGTCGAGGCGCCGGCCAGTTCGGCCTGCCCGCCCACCTAAGGTCGGGCACCGTCCCCGTGGCGAGGGAGCTTGCTCCCGCTGGGCTGCGAAGCGGCCCCAAAAGCAGCGACTGCATTTATCTGACACCCCGCGGTGCCAGGGTTTGGGTCTGCTGCGCAGCCCAGCGGGAGCAAGCTCCCTCGCCACGGGGAGCGCCGATGCTGGAGGTTAGCGTTCAGCCAGCAGAGAACTGGCTGAGCCGCTGCCCATCATTACTACATCGACACCTCAACCACCCCATCCGCCGTCATGGTCACCTTGCTGGTACCCGCTTCCACTTCCGGCGTCACGGATTCAGCGTCCATGGACGCGCCTTTCATCATCATTTGCGGGCGCATGAACGGTTGTGGATAACCGTTGGTATTGAAGTTCAGGTTGACGATCTTGTAACCCTTGCCGCCCAGGGCCTCGGTGGCCAACTTGGCGCGGGCCTTGAAGGCGTTGACCGCATCCTTGAGCAGGGCGTCTTCGCTGCCCTGGCGGGTGGCGGTGGCGATGGCGAAGTCCATGCCGCCCATTTTCATGTCGCCCAGCAGCTCGCCGGTGAGTTTGGACAGGGCGGCGAAGTCGGCGCTTTCCAGGCGCAGTTCGGCGCGTTCACGCCAGCCGGTGATTTTCTGGCCCTTGTTGTCGTAGATTGGGTAGCTGTTACGGCTGCCTTGGCGCAGGGTAATGCCCTTGACCTCTTTGGCCTGGCCGATGGCTTTGTTCACCGTAGTGCTGACAGCGGCGGCGAGTTTGGCCGGGTCGGTGTTCTGTTCTTCGGTGTAGAGGGTGACGATCATCAGGTCGCGGGCCACTTCCTGGCTGACTTCGGCGCGCAGGGATATCTGGTTGTAGTGCAGCTCATCGGCGGCCAGGGCCGGCAGGCTGGCGAGGGTGCCGAGGCTGAGGGCAAGCAGGGCTGCGTGGCGACTGAACGTGTGCATGAAAGCTCCTTGGGATGATGCGCAGGGGTGATGTCCGGACCTGCGTGAAGGATAAGACTCTAGCTTTAATGGGTGGGTTCGCACAGTTACAACTTCTATACAGATACCTGAAGCCAATGAAGATCCCCTGTGGCGAGGGAGCTTGCTCCCGCTGGGCTGCGCAGCAGACCCAAACCTGACACCTCGGTGTGTCAGACAGATTGAGTCGCTGCTGTTGGGGCCGCTTTGCGGCCCAGCGGGAACAAGCTCCCTCGCCACAGGGGGTATATGTAGTATTGAGAGCTGTGGCGCTTTGCCGCATAGCTGCCGCTGCAAGCCGCGCCTTGGTTATACTCCGTGCGATTCGCCTGGAGCGCTCATCAGGAGAGCTCATGCTCGCCCCTTTGCAAATGACATCCGCCTCTCGCCAGAACCTCTGGCGCCTGACATTCATCCGCATTCTGGTCCTGGCGGCCCAGGCCGGCTCGGTGGGGCTCGCCTATTGGTTCGACCTGCTGCCGCTGCCCTGGCTGCAACTGGCGATCACCCTGGTCTGTTCCAGTGTGCTCTGCGCGCTGACGGCCGTCCGCCTGCGCACCTCGTGGCCAGTGACCGAGCTTGAATACGCCGTGCAACTGGCCTGTGACCTGTTTATCCACAGCGCGCTGCTGTATTTTTCCGGCGGCTCCACCAACCCCTTCGTCTCTTATTACCTGGTGCCGCTGACCATCGCCGCGGTGACGTTGCCGTGGCGGTTTTCGCTGATTCTTTCCGGCATCGCCCTGGCGCTGTACACCTTGCTGCTGGCGCGTTTCTACCCGCTGGAAACCTTTCCCATCGCTCGGGAAAACCTGCAGATCTACGGCATGTGGCTGAGTTTCGCCCTGGCTGCGGCAGTCATTACGTTTTTTGCCGCGCGCATGGCCGAGGAACTGCGCCGCCAGGAACAACTGCGCGCCATTCGCCGTGAAGAGGGCCTGCGGGACGAGCAATTGCTGGCCGTGGCGACCCAGGCCGCCGGTGCCGCCCATGAATTGGGCACGCCGCTGGCGACCATGAGCGTGCTGCTCAAGGAGATGCGCCAGGATCATCATGATCCAGCATTGCAGGAAGATCTCAGCGTGTTGCAGGATCAGGTCAAGCTCTGCAAGGAAACGCTGCAATACTTGGTACGCGCCGCCGAGGCTAACCGCCGGCTGGACATCGACATGCAAGCAGTCACCTTCTGGCTCGACGATGCCCTGAACCGCTGGCACCTGATGCGCCCGGAAGCCAGTTATCGCTTCCAATGCCTGGGCAAGGGCGTGGTACCGCGCATGGCGCCGCCGCCGGACCTGACCCAGGCGCTGCTGAACCTGCTGAACAACGCCGCCGACGCTTGCCCCGAAGGGCTGGAAGTGGCGTTGGATTGGAATGCCTATGAGCTGACCATCAGTATTCGCGACCACGGCGCCGGTGTGCCGCTGGCGATTGCCGAGCAGATCGGCAAGCCGTTCTATACCACCAAGGGCAAAGGTTTCGGCCTGGGCCTGTTTTTGAGCAAAGCCAGCGTGACACGCGCCGGCGGCTCGGTGAAACTCTACCCCCATGAGGAAGGCGGCACGCTCACCGAGCTGCGCCTGCCCCATGCCGACCGAGGAGACGAATATGAGTGACGAGATCCAAGTCGACGGCGAAGAACTGCCGCACCTGTTGCTGGTGGATGACGACGCCACGTTCACCCGCGTGATGGCCCGGGCCATGTCCCGTCGCGGTTTTCGCGTCAGCACCGCAGGTTCTGCCGAAGAAGGCCTGACCATCGCCCAGGCCGACCTGCCGGACTACGCCGCCCTGGACTTGAAAATGGACGGCGATTCGGGATTGGTGCTGCTGCCCAAGCTGCTGGAGCTGGACCCGGAGATGCGCGTGGTGATTCTCACCGGTTATTCGAGCATCGCCACGGCAGTCGAAGCCATCAAGCGCGGCGCCTGCAATTACCTGTGCAAACCGGCGGACGCCGATGACGTACTGGCGGCGCTGTTGTCCGAGCACGCCGACCTCGACACCCTGGTGCCGGAAAACCCCATGTCGGTGGATCGCCTGCAATGGGAGCATATCCAGCGGGTGCTGACCGAACACGAAGGCAATATCTCCGCGACGGCCCGCGCCCTGGGCATGCACCGGCGGACGTTGCAGCGCAAATTGCAAAAGCGTCCTGTGCGTCGCTGAACCTGCGCTGAACGAATGCTGTCCACCCTCGCGACACATCGGGCCGTTGCTTTATGATCGGCCCCAGCGTCATGTATCACAAATACTGTTCCTTTTTGACGGCGTCTGTTGCCGTCATGCTGCGTTGCCGCTCCTCGCCATAGCGGGCTATGACTCGTCGCGGCGCCTTGCCTGACGACAACAGCCACTCGTCAAAAAGAAACGTATTTGCGAAACATGACACTAGTTCTTTTCCCTATTGAGCCTTAACCATGAATCAGAACGCTGAATATTCCGCGGTCAATGACGCGGTGCGCGGCCAGTTTTTCCGCCGTGTCTGGCAAATGACCACGCCGTACTGGCGCAGTGAGGAGAAGGGCAAGGCCTGGACGCTGTTAATTGCCGTCATCGCACTCTCGCTGTTCAGCGTGGCGATCTCGGTGTGGGTCAACAGTTGGTACAAGGATTTCTACAACGCCCTGCAGGAGAAGAACAGCGCGGCGTTCTGGCAGTTGATCCTGTACTTCTGTGGTATCGCGGCGGTGGCGATCCTGGGCGCCGTTTATCGCTTGTACCTCACGCAGATGCTCACTATCCGCTGGCGGGCCTGGCTCACCGAGCAGCATTTCGCCCGTTGGCTCAGTGACAAGAACTATTACCGGCTGGAGCAGGGCGGCTACACCGATAACCCGGACCAGCGGATTTCCGAAGACCTCAACAGTTTCACCACCAACACCCTGAGCCTGGGCTTGGGATTGCTGCGCACCGTGGTCAGCCTGGTGTCGTTCTCGATCATTTTGTGGGGCGTGTCGGGCAGCATCGAGGTGCTCGGCTACACCATCCCGGGCTACATGTTCTGGTGTGCCCTGGTGTATGCGGCGGTGGGCAGTTGGTTGACGCACCTGATCGGCCGACGCCTGATCGGTCTGAACAACAACCAGCAACGTTTCGAAGCCGACCTGCGTTTCTCCATGGTGCGGGTGCGAGAGAACGCCGAGAGCATTGCGTTGTACAACGGCGAACCGAACGAGAACCGTCGCCTGAGCGGGCGTTTCGGCCTGGTCTGGCACAACTTCTGGGACATCATGCGGGTGTCCAAGCGCTTGACGTTCTTCACCTCCGGCTACGGCCAGATCGCGATCATCTTCCCGTTCATCGTCGCCGCGCCGCGTTATTTCGCCGGTAAGATCCAATTGGGCGAGCTCATGCAGATCAACTCGGCGTTCGGCAATGTGCAGGAGAACTTCAGCTGGTTCATCAGCGCCTACGCCGACCTCGCCGCGTGGCGCGCCACCTGCGATCGTCTGCTGAGTTTCCGCCAGGCCATGAGCGACAACGAAGACCGCGTGCCGGCCATTGACGTACAAAACCAGGGCGATGGGTTGAAGGTTCAGCACTTGGGGTTGGACTTGGCCGATGGTCGCCATCTGCTCGATAACGCCGACATGACCGTGGAACCGGGCGAGCGGGTGATGCTCAGTGGCCGTTCGGGCAGCGGTAAATCGACCCTGCTGCGGGCGATGGGGCATTTGTGGCCGGCGGGGCACGGGACGATCCGGCTTCCGGCCGCGCGTTACCTGTTCCTGCCGCAGAAGCCTTATCTACCGATTGGCAGCCTGCGTGAGGTATTGAGTTATCCACAGGCCGGCGATATCTATCCCAACGAACGTTATGTCCAGGTGCTGGAAACCTGCCGCCTGCCGCACCTGATTGCGCGGCTGGATGAAAGCAACCACTGGCAGCGCATGCTCTCGCCCGGCGAGCAACAACGCCTGGCCTTTGCCCGTGCATTGCTTTATGCACCGCAATGGTTGTACATGGACGAAGCCACGTCGGCGATGGATGAAGAAGACGAAGCCACGCTGTACCAGGCGCTGATCGACCAGTTGCCGGGTTTGAGCATCGTCAGCGTTGGCCACCGAAGCAGTTTGAAACGTTTCCATCCGCGACATGTGCGTATCGAAAATGGCCAACTGGTGGAGCGCACTGTGACCGCTTGATGACCATCGCCGAACATTGTTGTGGCGAGGGGATTTATCCCCGCTGGGCTGCGTAGCAGCCCCTTGATTGGTCTGGATTGGGGCCTGTGATTTGATGGGGCGTTTTGCACCCAACGGGGATAAATCCCCTCGCCACAACGGTCATCCTCAACGAGGGCTGTCCGGTGGGACGGTGATCGTACAACCACGTTGCGCTATGATGTTGCCATTCAGCCGTTTACCGAGACACAGCCCCATGGAAAACCCGATCGAAGTACCACGCTTTCCCCGCAAGCGCCGCAGCCTGGCGCAGGAGCTGGTGACGGTGTTGACCGAGCAGATTCGCGACGGCCTGCTCAAGCGCGGCGATAAATTGCCCACCGAGTCGGCGATCATGGAAGCCCATGGCGTCAGCCGAACCGTGGTGCGCGAGGCGATTTCCCGCTTGCAGGCGGCCGGCCAGGTGGAAACCCGCCATGGCATCGGCACTTTCGTGCTGGACACGCCGAGCCCGAGCGGTTTTCGCATCGACCCGGCCACCGTGGTCACCTTGCGTGACGTGCTGGCGATCCTGGAGTTGCGCATCAGCCTGGAAGTGGAATCCGCCGGGTTGGCGGCGCAGCGACGCAGCGACGAGCAACTGGCCGCCATGCGCGCCGCCCTCGACGCCTTGAACGAAAGCGCCGCCCACGCCAGCGATGCGGTGGCCTCGGACTTCGCCTTCCACCTGGAAATCGCCCTGTCCACCGGCAACCGCTACTTCACCGACATCATGACCCACCTGGGCACCAGCATCATTCCGCGTACCCGGGTGAACTCGGCGCGCCTGGCCCACGATGACCAGCAGCGCTACATGAACCGCCTGAGCCGTGAGCACGAGGAGATCTACGACGCCATCGCCCGCCAGGACTCCGAGGCGGCGCGTGCGGCCATGCGTTTGCACCTGACCAACAGCCGTGAAAGGCTGCGCCAGGCCCATGAAGAGGCGCAGGCGCAGGGCTGAAGACGCTGGTGACAGGATGCTTTTGTGGCGAGGGAGCTTGCTCCCGCTGGGCTGCGCAGCAGCCCCTCTCAAGCCCACCCAATCAACCTGATCCACCGCGTCGCCGGGTTCTAGGGCCGCTGCGCGCCCCAGCGGGAGCAAGCTCCCTCGCCACGGGGAATTGGGCACGGTGCGGGTTAAGGGAATGCCTCGAATCAGTGTCAGTTTCAAGAGCAAATCGGTTGGTCGACCGGGATGTTTTTGTGGAGAGGGGGCTTGCTCCCGCTGGGCTGTGTAGCAGCCCCCTTTCCAAGCTCACTCAATCAACCTGATCCACCGCGTTGCCAGGTTCTAGGGCCGCTTCGCGGCCCAGCGGGAGCAAGCTCCCTCGCCACATGAAGCATCCCCTCGGCAAAGAGAGCGGTGTCCGGTTTCCGATCTGTGTGCCTGTCTGACAAATCGTCGGCGCCAGTCCTACGCGCTGATCCGCAACATTTGCGGCTCGGATATATCGCTGTCCCTACCGCTCTCGTAACTCACCACGTAACGAAGCTCAACCAATTGGCCGACGTAAGCTGTCAAGTCGGCATGGGTTAGCGTCACTGTCACACCCTTGCGTGGCGTACCTTCCTCGCCTTCGGTCAGAGATCTAAACGCGCCTACCGAAGTTGGATGTGTCGAGCCAACGCCCACAGTCAGTTGGGCGTTCGAGTACGGGGCGAAATCTGCATCCGGAATTTTCACGGTTAACGTCTTTGTCTTTGACAAGCTGACCGTGACTTCCCCGGTGGCTGGAAAATCCTTGAGCGTTGGTTTCGCATACGTCTTCGCCATGATGTCACTCCTTGTGAGACGGCCCTGATTGTCGCTTACGGGCGACTCACTTTAAAGGTTTCGGAAAAGGACCACGGCCGGGCGTCGCACGGCCACACTGCCGTTATGCCTTCGTCCCGTAACGTCGCCTACTGACAGAGTTGACAGTCGCGATGAGCGGTCCTGGGCACTCGCTCGCAAGTTTCATTGGCTTTCCAATTCCGCCAGATGGCCTGATTTACAAGGCTTTGCGAGCGCTCCCTGTGCTCTCACACCTGACAAAAGACGAAATGCAGTTGACGTGTGTATTTTAAGTTGTACGATGACCTACAACTTCTGGCCGAAGCTTAACCATTTCATACACATTTTGCGTCCCAGGGTGTTCGAATAATGAATCCACAAGAACTGAAGTCCATCCTCTCGTCTGGCCTGCTGTCTTTCCCGGTCACCGATTTCACTGCCCAAGGCGATTTCAATCGCGCCAGCTACATCAAGCGTCTCGAGTGGCTGGCTCCGTACGGCGCTTCTGCGCTGTTCGCAGCAGGCGGCACCGGTGAATTCTTCTCCCTGGCCGCCAGCGAGTATTCGCAAGTCATCAAGACCGCCGTCGATACCTGCGCCACCAGCGTGCCAATTCTTGCCGGTGTTGGCGGTGCCACTCGCCAGGCCATCGAATACGCTCAAGAAGCCGAGCGCCTGGGTGCCAAGGGCCTGTTGCTGCTGCCGCACTACCTGACCGAAGCCAGCCAGGACGGCGTCGCCGCCCACGTTGAAGCCGTGTGCAAATCGGTGAAAATCGGCGTGGTGGTGTACAACCGCAACGTCTGCCGCCTGAACGCCACTCAGCTGGAGCAACTGGCCGAGCGCTGCCCGAACCTGATCGGCTACAAGGATGGCCTGGGTGATATCGAGCTGATGGTGTCGATCCGTCGTCGCCTCGGCGATCGTTTCAGCTACCTGGGCGGCCTGCCGACCGCTGAAGTCTACGCCGCGGCCTACAAGGCCCTGGGCGTTCCGGTCTACTCCTCGGCGGTATTCAACTTCATTCCGAAAACCGCGATGGACTTCTACCACGCCATTGCCCGCGACGATCACGAGACCGTCGGCAAAATCATCGACGACTTCTTCCTGCCTTACCTGGACATCCGCAACCGCAAGGCCGGTTACGCGGTGAGCATCGTCAAGGCCGGCGCGAAAATCGTCGGCTACGACGCAGGTCCTGTGCGCACGCCGCTGACCGATCTGCTGCCAGAAGAATACGAAGCCCTGGCCGCGCTGATCGACAAGCAAGGCAAGCAATAACAGACCCGACAAGGCCGCTGAGCAATCAGCGGCTTTTGCGTAAGGCTTGATCGTTCCCACGCTCTGCGTGGGAACGCAGCCAGGGACGCTCTGCGTCCCTTAAGCCGAACGCGGAGTGTCCGTTGAGGCGTTCCCGCGCAACGCGTGGGAATGATCTTGGGACTAGACAGGCTTTTTGTTAGGAGGAGCATCCGTGGCAGATTCAAAGCGTTTCGATAACTACATCAACGGTCAGTGGGTGGCCGGTGCTGACTATTGCACCAACATCAACCCGTCTGACCTGTCCGATGTCATCGGTGAATACGCCAAGGCTGACGCAGCGCAAGTCAATGCCGCCATCGAAGCCGCCCGCGCCGCGTTTCCGGCCTGGTCGACCTCAGGCATCCAGGCCCGTCACGATGCGCTGGACAAAGTCGGTAGCGAGATCCTCGCCCGCCGTGAAGAACTCGGCCAATTGCTGGCCCGGGAAGAGGGCAAGACCCTGCCCGAAGCCATCGGCGAAGTGACCCGCGCCGGTAACATTTTCAAATTCTTCGCCGGTGAATGCCTGCGCCTGTCCGGCGATTACGTGCCGTCGGTGCGTCCGGGCGTCAACGTCGAAGTCACCCGCGAAGCCCTGGGTGTGGTCGGCCTGATCACCCCCTGGAACTTCCCGATTGCCATTCCCGCGTGGAAAATCGCCCCGGCCCTGGCCTACGGCAACTGCGTGGTGATCAAACCCGCCGAATTGGTGCCGGGCTGTGCCTGGGCCTTGGCCGAGATCATTTCCCGCGCCGGTTTCCCGGCCGGTGCGTTCAACCTGGTGATGGGTAGCGGCCGTGTGGTCGGCGACATTCTGGTCAACAGCCCGAAAGTCGACGGCATCAGCTTCACCGGCTCCGTCGGTGTAGGCCGGCAGATCGCGGTCAACTGCGTGTCGCGCCAGGCCAAGGTCCAGTTGGAAATGGGCGGCAAGAACCCGCAGATCATCCTCGACGACGCCGACCTCAAGCAGGCCGTCGAGCTGGCAGTACAGAGTGCGTTCTACTCCACCGGCCAGCGTTGCACGGCCTCGAGTCGCCTGATCGTCACCGCCGGCATCCATGACAAGTTCGTCGCGGCGATGGCCGAGCGCATGCAGTCGATCAAGGTCGGCCATGCGTTGAAGGCCGGCACCGATATCGGCCCGGTGGTTTCCGAAGCCCAGCTCAACCAGGACTTGAAGTACATCGACATCGGCCAGAGCGAAGGTGCGCGGCTGGTGAGCGGTGGTGGCTTGGTGACGTGCGACACCGAAGGTTATTTCCTGGCGCCGACCCTGTTCGCCGACAGCGAAGCCTCGATGCGCATCAGCCGCGAAGAGATCTTCGGCCCGGTGGCCAACGTCGTGCGCGTGGCCGACTACGAGGCGGCGCTGGCGATGGCCAACGACACCGAGTTCGGCTTGTCGGCCGGTATCGCCACCACCTCGCTGAAGTATGCCAACCACTTCAAGCGCCATTCCCAGGCGGGCATGGTGATGGTCAACCTGCCGACTGCCGGCGTGGATTACCACGTGCCGTTCGGCGGGCGCAAAGGTTCGTCCTATGGTTCGCGTGAGCAAGGTCGCTACGCGCAAGAGTTCTACACCGTGGTTAAAACTTCTTACATCGGATCGTAAGTGCGACACCGCCAGGGCCGGCCTTCCGGCCCTGGCGTCACAATCTGCTGACCCGCATAAAAATAAATAGTGGGAGTACCTCTACATGCAAGCGACCAAGCCGACACACGTCCGCTATTTGATCCTGCTCATGCTGTTTTTGGTGACGACGATCAACTATGCCGACCGTGCCACCATCGCCATCGCAGGCTCCAGCCTGCAAAAAGACCTCGGCATCGATGCCGTTACCCTCGGTTATATCTTCTCCGCTTTCGGCTGGGCATACGTGGCTGGGCAGATTCCTGGCGGCTGGCTGCTCGACCGTTTCGGGTCGAAAAAAATCTATGCCTTGAGCATTTTCACTTGGTCGCTGTTCACCGTGCTGCAAGGCTATGTCGGTGAATTCGGCATGTCCACGGCCGTGGTTGCGCTGTTCATGTTGCGCTTCCTGGTGGGGTTGGCCGAAGCGCCGTCCTTCCCGGGCAACGCACGGATCGTCGCCGCCTGGTTCCCCACCGCAGAACGCGGCACCGCCTCGGCGATTTTCAACTCGGCGCAGTATTTCGCCACCGTGTTGTTCGCACCGCTGATGGGCTGGATCGTCTACCGTTTCGGCTGGCAGCACGTGTTCATCGTGATGGGCGTGATCGGTATCGTGTTCTCGCTGATCTGGCTGAAAGTGATCTACAGCCCGCGCCAGCACCCGATGATCAACGAAGCCGAGTTCAATCACATCGCCGCCAACGGCGCGATGGTCGACATGGACCAGGACAAGGGCAAGGAAAAGAAAGCCGACGGTCCGAAGTGGGATTACATCCGTCAACTGCTGACCAACCGCATGATGCTCGGCGTGTACCTGGGCCAATACTGCATCAACGGCATCACGTACTTCTTCCTGACCTGGTTCCCGGTGTACCTGGTGCAGGAACGCGGCATGACCATCCTCAAGGCCGGTTTCATCGCGTCCTTGCCGGCGATCTGCGGTTTCATCGGCGGTGTCCTTGGCGGGGTGATTTCCGATTACCTGCTGCGCAAGGGCCACTCGCTGACCTTCGCCCGCAAGACGCCGATCATCGCCGGCCTGCTGGTTTCCAGCAGCATCGTGGCCTGCAACTACGTGGACATCGAATGGATGGTGGTGGGCTTCATGGCCCTGGCCTTCTTCGGTAAAGGCGTGGGCGCGCTGGGCTGGGCCGTGGTGTCCGACACCTCGCCAAAACAGATCGCCGGTCTGAGCGGTGGCCTGTTCAACACCTTCGGCAACCTGGCGTCGATCACCACGCCAATCGTCATCGGCTACATCATCAGCTCCACCGGTTCGTTCAAATGGGCATTGGTGTTCGTCGGTTGCAACGCGCTGATGGCGGTGTTCAGCTACCTGGTCATCGTTGGGCCGATCAAGCGTGTGGTGCTCAAGGAACCAACGGCCAAGGATGCCGGCATCTCCAGCCTGTCTGAAGCTAAATCCTGAAGGAGCGGCATCAATGCAACTGATTGAACATGCCGATTCGCCGCGTTACATCCGCCTGCACGAGCGGGACAATGTGGTGATCGTCGTCAATGACCAAGGCGTACCGGCCGGGACCGAGTTCCCGGACGGCCTGGTTACCGTGGACTTTGTCCCCCAGAGCCACAAGGTCACCCTGGAAGATATTCCCCAGGGTGGCGAGGTGATTCGCTACGGCCAGGTCATTGGCTACGCGTTGCAACCGATTCCCCGTGGCAGCTGGGTCAAGGAAGACCAGTTGCGCATGCCCACCGCGCCGCCGCTGGACAGCCTGCCGCTGTCCACCGATGTGCCGGTGGCCGATGCGCCGCTGGAGGGCTACACCTTCGAGGGTTATCGCAACGCCGACGGCACCGTCGGTACGCGCAATATCCTGGGTATCACCACCACGGTGCAGTGCGTGACCGGGGTGCTGGACCACGCGGTCAAGCGCATCAAGGATGAGCTGCTGCCCAAGTACCCGAACGTCGATGACGTGGTGGCGCTGACCCACAGTTACGGCTGTGGCGTGGCGATCACCGCCACCGATGCGTACATCCCGATCCGCACCGTGCGCAACCTGGCGCGCAACCCGAACCTGGGCGGCGAGGCACTGGTGATCAGCCTGGGCTGCGAGAAATTGCAGGCCGGGCAGGTGATGCACGAAAACGACAGTTCAGTGGATCTCAGCGAGCCGTGGTTGTATCGCTTGCAAGATTCCAGTCACGGTTTCACCGAAATGATCGAGCAGATCATGGAGCTGGCCGAAACCCGCCTGAAGAAACTCGACCAGCGCCGCCGCGAAACCGTGCCGGCGTCGGAGCTGATCCTGGGCATGCAGTGCGGTGGCAGCGATGCGTTTTCCGGCATCACCGCCAACCCGGCGCTGGGCTACGCTTCGGACTTGCTGCTGCGGGCCGGGGCGACGGTGATGTTTTCCGAAGTCACCGAAGTGCGCGATGCGATCTACCTGCTGACCTCCCGGGCGCAAACCCAGGAAGTCGCCCAGGAGCTGGTGCGGGAAATGGATTGGTACGACCGTTACCTGGCCAAGGGCGAAGCCGATCGCAGTGCCAACACCACGCCAGGCAACAAGAAGGGCGGGCTGTCGAACATCGTCGAAAAATCCCTGGGCTCGATCGTCAAGTCTGGCAGCAGCGCGATCAACGGCGTGCTCGGCCCGGGCGAACGCTTCAAGCAAAAGGGCCTGATCTTCTGCGCCACACCGGCCAGCGATTTTGTCTGCGGCACGTTGCAACTGGCGGCGGGGATGAACCTGCACGTGTTCACCACCGGCCGAGGCACGCCGTACGGCTTGGCGATGGCCCCGGTAGTGAAAGTCTCGACCCGCACCGAACTGGCCCAGCGCTGGCCGGACCTGATCGACATCGATGCCGGTCGCATCGCCACTGGACGCGCGACCATCGAGGAACTGGGTTGGGAGCTGTTCCACTACTACCTGGACGTGGCCAGCGGCAAGAAGCAGACCTGGGCCGAGCGGCACAAGTTGCACAACGACATCACCTTGTTCAACCCGGCGCCGATTACCTGACCTAGCGTTGTCGTTGATCGTTCCCACGCTCCGCGGGGGAATGCCTCTGCGGACGTTCCGCGTTCGGATCTTGGGACGCGGAGTGTCCTTGGCTGTATTCTCACGCAGAGCGTGGGAACGATCAGTTCACCAGACGCCAGTGCCGTGAGTGGCTTATCATTAGCCACCTAACGACACCCTTCTCAAGGTCCCCGGCATGCTGGCAATTTTCCTCGAAACCCTGAACATCACCGCACCGGTGTTTGCCATGCTGTTTCTGGGGGTGTTGCTCAAGCGCATCTATTGGATCAACGACAACTTCATCCACATCGCCTCGTCCCTGGTGTTCAACGTCACCATGCCGGCGCTGTTGTTCCTCGGCATCCTCCATGCCGACCTGCATGCGGCGTTGCAGCCCGACCTGCTGATCTATTTCTCCGTCGCTACCCTGGCAAGTTTCGCCATGGCCTGGGGCTGGGCGATCTGGCGTTGCCCGCGGGAGGATCGCGGCATCTATACCCAGGGTGCGTTTCGCGGCAACAACGGCGTGATTGGCTTGGCGTTGGCGGCGAGCATGTACGGCGACTACGGGATTTCCCTGGGGGCGATCCTCGCGGCGTTAGTGATCCTGTTCTACAACACCTTGTCGACCATCGTGCTGGCGGTCTATAGCCCGGTGATCAAGTCCGATCCGTGGAGTATCTGCAAAAGCGTGGTCAGCAACCCGCTGATCATCAGCGTGTTTGTCGCCGCGCCGTTCGCCTATTGGCAGATCGGGGTGCCGAACTGGTTCGAGACCTCGGCCAAGTACCTTTCGCAAATGACCTTGCCCCTGGCGCTGATCTGCATCGGCGGCACGCTGTCGCTGGCGGCGCTGCGCAAGAGCGGCAAGATGGCCCTGAGTTCGAGCCTGGTGAAAATGGTCGGCCTGCCGCTGCTGACCACCCTCGGTGCCTGGCTCTGGGGCTTTCGCGGCGCGGAGTTGGGCATCCTGTTCCTGTATTTCGGCAGCCCCACCGCCGCCGCGAGCTTCGTCATGGCCCGGGCGGCCGATGGCAATCATGAACTGGCGGCGGCGATCATCGTGATTACCACCTTGATGGCGGCGATTACCACCAACCTGGGGATTTTTGTGTTGCAGTGGGGGGGGTGGATCTAGACCCTCGCCTGTTCAGTGGCCAGCCAACGTCTTGCAGGCTGGCTCGATCACGGGTGGAGCGACCGTAGGGTAGCTGTCCGGCGTAATGATGACGGGTGTGGTCGAGACGAACCCATCGGCAAATGTCGCTTCGACAAACGTGGCGCTCCAACCGCTGTCTGGTGTGGCGAGCGGTACTTGCAGATGTAGCGGTTCACCGGGCTGCAATGGTTTCGATACGTAGCGGATGCCACAAGAATGGCGGAAGTCGCGGGCTAGCGGATTATGTGCCGTCCATTGAACGACCTTTGACGGTGCCTCGGAAAACTTCACATCAAGCATCGGCTTCTGCGCCACCCTAAGCTGTTCCATGCGCACGATAGGCAAGGGGCGGCCACTCTGCCAGTGTCTCAGCACTGTGATCAAGGTCTGTTTGGTGAATGCTGAAATGCCGTAGTGGCTGCTATTCGGAACCACGCGAAGGGCGGTCGGCGTGGGCAGCTTTTCGAGGTAGAAACGGGCGTTGTCCGGGACGAAGAAGTCGTCGCCGCTGGCATTGACGATGTACTTGTCGATCGACAGGCGCTCGGCATACGCGCTGTCTAGATAGGCCAGCGGGTCTTCGATTTGCCGCAGTTGGGCAAAGGCGGTGGTGTGTCGTTGCCGGGTGATGCCTTGCTCGTGATAGTCACGAAACGCCAGCGGCCAATGTTTGCCGTACGTGCGCCAAGTGTGTTCGAGGACCTGATCCATGTTCAGTATGTCTATCACGAACGGGACAATGCCGTTGATCCGTGAGTCGACGATCGCGGCCAACCATACTGCCCAGGCACGCTTCGAAGTGCCGGTGGCAACAAACGTATCTATTTGCCAGTCCTTCAGTTCCGCCTGGGCCAGGTTCATGGTCTTGACCACCGTCGCGGCCATGGGCAAATGCAGGGGCATGAATGGATTGGATTCCGGCGCCTTGAGAAAGAGTTGCCAACTGTGCGCGACACTGGAGTCCTCACGGCGAGGAACCTGGTCATCGGAGTAGGTCAGGTATTGGCTGGGCACGTCGCTGACCGAAATCACGATGGTGCGACTCTTGCGGGCAATTTCCAGCAGCGTCGCTTCCGTGAAGTCCGTCGCAGGACCGGATATCTTGCCTGAGGCGGGGATGCTGATGCCGTTATTGGCTACCAGGAGTGCGCGGTGCTTGATCGCGTCGTTGGGAATGTAGATGTCTACCGTGTGCCGCCAACGTGCGGGGCTGACCAGCTCGCGGGGGGACCAGTCCTGCGAGTTCAGGCGAAAGCTACGTTTCTCCTGGTCAGGCAAGCGCTGGGTTTCAACAAGATGGTAGTTGAGTGGGTAGCTGTCCTGAGTCTTCTTGTAACAGGCCAGTACCTCACTGAAATCTGCGGATTCTGCCCCGGGGCAGTGCTGAAAAGGTTGCGCGGCAGCAGCGCAGGCAAGCGAAGCAAGCGCTATGACGATGGCCGATACGAGGCGTAGTGGGAATTTCCACATGTGGGGCTCCTTGTGGATAGGCGTCCATGAACTGAGTCGCCAGTTTGGTCCACGACACTCCGCTAGGCACGTTCGATTGATGCCGCTATGTTGTCCGGATATGTCGTTGTCTCGTGCAGGTGTCTCTTCGCGGGCTCGGGCGGATTGAGCTCCTGCCTAATGTTCTATAGAGGAAAAATTGGTCTGAGTGATGGCATATTGATATTGTTGTGGCAGGACTTGACCGCACCGCCACAAGGATCCGTAGACGTGATGACCTTCGAAGAAGCTTTTTCATCAATCGGCGATGACAGCCGATCCATTCTCCTGGCCAATGGATTTTCCCAGGCCTGGAACAAAAATATATTCAGTTATAAAAGTCTGTTTTCAAGCGCTGAATTTGGCGAAAGGGAACAGGTTATTCGACGCATTTTCGATAATTTCAAAACGTATGACTTTGAAAAGATCATGAAGAAGCTGATTGCGACTGAAGATGTTCTCAAAATATATAATGCCGATCCTGGGCTTATACAGAAGGTTCAAACAGATCAGGAGGTCATAAAGAACGCCTTGATCGAAGTTATCTCAAAAACTCATCCCGAGTTGCCCCACGAAGTCACCGATTCGCAGTACGTATCGGTCAGGAAGTTTCTCAAGCCATTCGATGACGTGTTTACCCTCAATTACGACCTGTTGTTCTATTGGGCCAGGAATAAGGATCGTCTCGAACCCGATTATGAGACAGATGATGGTTTTCGAGCCGGCCGGATATGGGAAGGGCCCCCTACGCAGAATGTGCATTTTCTTCACGGTGGCCTGCATATCTACGACACGCAGGCCGGTGTCAAGAAACACGCTTTTAACGACCAAGGCGAGTCGATTATCGAGCAAGTGAAGTGGAACATGGAAAACAAGAGGTTCCCCACTTTCGTTTCGGAACCTTCCCATGAACGCAAGCGCGTGAGGATTCAGCATAACCCCTACCTTAGCTATTGTTTTGATCGGCTGGGCGGCTTGGATGGCGTGTTATTCATTTATGGGCATTCGTTCGACGCCAACGACAGGCATATCTTCGATCAAATAAGATGGAGCAGGGTGTATCGGGTCTTCGTGAGCGTCTATGGTGACGAGGACAGCGAAGAAAATACCTTGATGAAGGGACGGGCCCAGGCTTATCTGGGCGCTCACAAGGTCGAGTTTTTCAAAGCTGAAAGTGCTCGAATCTGGCGTTGAGCCGGATAGGTCCGGACAGGCGTGACACGTTCACGCCTGTGGTCGATTTCCCATCTATGCCGAAGGCTCGTACGCCTCGATCACTTCCTGCGCCGCCCGAAACGCATCAATCGCCGCCGGTACGCCGGCGTACACCGCGCAATGCAGCAACGCCTCGCGAATCTCTTCCACCGTGCAACCATTGTTCAGCGCGCCACGCACGTGGCCTTTCAATTCCTGCGGGCATTTGAGGGCGGTGAGGGCGGCGAGGGTGATCAAGCTGCGGGTTTTCAGCGGCAGGCCTTCGCGGCTCCAGACGCTGCCCCAGGCATGTTCGTTGACGAAGTCCTGCAACGGCTGGGTGAAGTCGGTGGCGTTGCCTAGGGCGCGGTCGACGAAGGCGTCGCCCATGACCTGGCGACGCATGTCCAGGCCGGTCTTTGGAGTGTCGGTCATGGCAAATCCCTCTTGTGGTGTTGGCGGCGCCAGGCGCGCAAGGAGGTGAACAGCAAAAACGCGAGCAAGGCCGGCAGCACATAAAACAGCATCAGCCGTTCTAACTGGCCGGCCAAGGGCATGCCGGTGGTGAACGACATCACGTGCAGCCCGTAGGCCAGGTACAAGCCCAAAAACAACAGGCCTTCGGCGCGGGTGACACGATAGCCGGAATAAAACACCGGCAGGCACAGCACGGCCACGCCGAGCATGACCGGCAGGTCGAAATCCAGAGCGTTGGGCGAGACCGAGAGTGGCGTTGGCGCAACGAGGGCCGTCACCCCCAGCACACCCAGCAAATTGAACAGGTTGCTGCCGATGACGTTGCCCACCGCGATGTCCCGTTGGCCCCGCAGGGCGGCGATCAGTGAGGTGGCGAGTTCCGGCAGCGAGGTGCTGACAGCGACGATGGTCAGGCCGATGATGCGCTCTGAAAGCCCGAGATCCGTCGCCACTTCCACCGCCGCCCCCAGCAGCAGGTGTCCGGCAAAAATCAGCATTGCCAGGCCCAGCACGATCATCGACAGGCTCGTGAACCAGGACACCTGGGCCACGTCGACGCCCACCGGATGCGGTCGTCCTGAGTGCCGCGATTGACGCAGCAACAAGCCCAGGTACACCGCCAGGGCGATGAGCAGCAGCACGCCGTCCAGTCGCGTCAGTTCCTCGTTCCAGGCCAGCACGAACACCAGCAGGGCGGCGCCGATCATCAGCGGGATATCCAAGCGCACCAACTGGCGTGAAACACGCAGCGGAATGATCAGCGCTGACAACCCGAGGGTGACGAGGATGTTGAAGATGCTGCTGCCGATTACGCTGCCCACCGCGATGTCGGCGTTCTGCGCCAGGGTCGCCTGCAGGCTGACGGCCATTTGTGGGGCGCTGCTGCCGAAGGCGACGACGCTCAGGCCGATGATCAGCGGCCGCACGTGCAAGCGTGCTGACAGGCCCACAGCGGCGCGCACCAGCAGCTCGGCGCCGGTGATCAGCAACAGCAGGCCACCGAGCAATTCGATCAGGCTGAGCAGCGGTAGGGCAGTGAGTAGGGAAATGGCCGGGCTCCGTCTATCAATCGTCGAGGGCTTGCACGCGTACCCGTGCGGTGCCGGAGCGCAGCATGCCCAGTTGCTCGGCGGCTTCGCGGGATACGTCGATCAAACGGCCTCGAGTATACGGACCGCGGTCGTTGATACGGACCACGACGCTGTCGTTGTTTTTCAGGTTGGTGACTTTCACCCGTGTGCCGAACGGCAACTGGCGGTGGGCGGCGGTCAGGCTGTGTTGGTCGAAACGCTCGCCGCTGGCGGTGCGCTTGCCATGGTGCCTGGCACCGTAATAGGAGGCGACGCCGGTCTGGTCGTAGCCGTGTGGATCGACCGTCCCGCTCTGGCTGGCGCAACCGGCCAGCAGGGACAGCAGGGCGCAGGCGCCGAGGAGACGCTTCATCAAAGGGTTTCCCACATCAGTGTGGTTGTGAGGATCATTGTGGCGAGGGAGCTTGCTCCCGCTGGGGCGCGAAGCGGCCCCCAACAATCTGCTGCCAGATACGGGGGGCTGCTGCGCAGCCCAGCGGGAGCAAGCTCCCTCGCCACAGGGGAATGAGCCAGATACAGGTACTGGCTCCATGTCCATCAGCCCTCGAGCTTGCTTTTGAGCAGTTCGTTGACCTGTTGCGGGTTGGCCTTGCCCTTGGAGGCTTTCATGGCCTGGCCGACGAAGAAGCCGAACATCTTGCCGCGCTTGGCTTCGTCTGCCGCGCGGTACTGTTCGACCTGCTCGGCGTTGGCCGCGAGCATTTCATCGAGCACGGCGGAAATGGCGCCGGTATCGGTGACCTGCTTCAGGCCGCGCTTCTCGATGATCTCGTCGGCGCTGCCCTCGCCATTGGCCATGGCTTCGAACACCATCTTGGCGATCTTGCCGGAAATGGTGTTGTCCTTGATCCGCAGCAGCATGCCGCCCAGTTGCTCGGCCGAGACCGGTGACTGGTCGATTTCCAGGCCCTGTTTGTTCAACAGGCTGCCCAGTTCCACCATCACCCAGTTGGCCGCCAGCTTGGCGTCGCCGCCGATGCTCACGACTTTCTCGAAGTAATCGGCCTGTTCGCGGCTGGTGGCCAGGACGTTGGCGTCATAGCTCGACAGCCCGAACTGGGCCTGGAAGCGCTCGCGCTTTTGCGGCGGCAGTTCCGGCAGGGTGGCGCGCACCTCGTCGAGGAACGCGTTCTCGATGACCACCGGCAGCAGGTCCGGGTCGGGGAAGTAACGGTAGTCGTTGGCTTCTTCCTTACTGCGCATCGGACGGGTCTCGTCCTTGTTCGGGTCGTACAGGCGGGTCTGCTGGATGACCTTGCCACCGTCCTCGATCAGTTCGATCTGGCGCTGGATCTCGCTGTTGATCGCCTTCTCGATGAAGCGGAACGAGTTGACGTTCTTGATCTCGCAGCGCGTGCCGAACTCAACCTGGCCTTTAGGCCGGATCGACACGTTGCAGTCGCAGCGCAGCGAGCCTTCGGCCATGTTGCCATCGCAGATGCCCAGGTAGCGCACCAGCGCATGGATCGCCTTGACGTAGGCCACGGCTTCCTTGGCGCTGCGCATGTCCGGTTCGGAGACGATCTCCAGCAGCGGCGTGCCAGCACGGTTCAGGTCGATGCCGGTGGCACCGTTGAACTCTTCGTGCAGGCTCTTGCCGGCGTCTTCTTCCAGGTGCGCCCGGGTGATGCCGACGCGCTTGACCGTGCCGTCTTCCAGGGCGATGTCCAGGTGGCCCTTGCCAACGATCGGCAGTTCCATCTGGCTGATCTGGTAGCCCTTGGGCAGGTCCGGGTAGAAGTAGTTCTTGCGGGCGAACACGTTGTGCTGGCCGATCTCGGCGTCAATCGCCAGGCCGAACATCACCGCCATGCGCACCGCTTCGGCGTTGAGCACCGGCAGCACGCCGGGCATGCCCAGGTCGACCAGGCTGGCCTGGGTGTTGGGCTCGGAGCCGAACGTGGTGGAGCTACCGGAAAAGATTTTCGACCGGGTGGTGAGCTGGGTATGAATCTCCAGCCCGATCACGACTTCCCATTGCATGTGTTTCTCCTCAGAAGCCGGTTGGGGTGCGGGTGTGCCAGTCAGTGTTCAACTGATACTGGTGAGCCACGTTGAGCAGGCGGCCTTCCTGGAAATACGGCGCGAGCAACTGCACGCCCACCGGCAGGCCATCGACGAAACCGGCCGGCATGGACAGGCCCGGCAAGCCGGCGAGGTTGGCAGTGATGGTGTAGACGTCTTCCAGGTACTCGGCGACCGGGTCGCTGTTCTTGGCGCCGAGCTTCCAGGCCGGGTTCGGCGTGGTCGGGCCGAGGATGATGTCGACCTCGTTGAAGGCCGCCATGAAGTCGTTCTTCACCAGGCGGCGGATTTTCTGCGCCTTGAGGTAGTAGGCGTCGTAGTAGCCGGCGGACAGCGCATAGGCGCCGACCATGATCCGGCGCTGCACTTCGGCACCGAAGCCTTCGCCACGGGAGCGCTTGTACAGGTCGATCAGGTTTTCCGGGTTCTCGCAGCGATAGCCGAAGCGCACGCCGTCGAAGCGTGACAGGTTCGAGGACGCTTCCGCCGGGGCGATCACGTAGTACGCGGGAATCGCGTGCTGCATGTTCGGCAGGCTGATTTCCTTGATGACCGCGCCGAGCTTCTCCAGCTCTTTGACGCTGTTATGGACCAGCTCGGCGATGCGCGGGTCGAGGCCGGCGCTGAAGTACTCCTTCGGCACACCGATGCGCAGGCCCTGCAGCGAGCCGTTGAGGCTGGCGCTGTAGTCAGGCACGGGCTCATCGATGCTGGTGGAGTCGTTCGGGTCGAAGCCGGCCATGCCTTGCAGCAGGATCGCGCAGTCTTCGGCGGTGCGGGCCAGCGGGCCGCCCTGGTCGAGGCTGGAGGCGTAGGCGATCATGCCCCAGCGCGAGACGCGACCGTAGGTCGGCTTCAGGCCGGTGAGGTTGGTAAACGCCGCTGGTTGGCGAATCGAACCGCCGGTGTCGGTGGCGGTGGCGGCCGGCAACAGGCGTGCGGCCACGGCGGCGGCGGAACCACCGGACGAACCGCCCGGTACGTGTTCCAGGTTCCACGGGTTTTTCACCGCGCCGTAGTAGCTCGACTCGTTGGCCGAGCCCATGGCGAATTCGTCCATGTTGGTCTTGCCCAGGGTCACGGTGCCGGCGGCGGCCAGCTTGGCGACCACCGTGGCATCGTACGGGGCTTTGAAGTTGTCGAGCATCTTCGAACCGCAGCTGGTGCGGATGCCCTGGGTGCAGAACAAGTCCTTGTGGGCAATCGGCGCACCGAGCAGGGCACCGGTTTCACCATTGGCGCGCCGGGCATCGGCGGCCCTGGCCTGGCTCAGGGCCAGCTCCTGGGTGAGGCTGATGAAGCTGTTGAGCTGCGGGTCAAGCTGGGCGATGCGCGCCAGCAGGACCTGGGTCAGCTCTTCGGAAGAAAACTTTTTATCGGCGAGTCCGCGGGCGATCTCGGCCAGGGTCATGTGATGCATGAGAGGCTCTTTCCCTTTAGTCGATGACTTTCGGAACCAGGTACAGGCCGTTTTCGACCGCTGGTGCGATGGACTGGTAGGCCTCGCGGTGATTGGACTCGGTCACGACGTCGGCGCGTAGGCGCTGGCTGGCTTCCAGTGGGTGTGCCAGTGGTTCGATGCCGTCGGTATTGACCGCCTGCATCTCGTCGACCAGCCCCAGAATGCTGTTCAGGGCAGAAGTGATGTGTGGAAGATCGGCTTCATTGAGGCCCAGACAGGCCAGATGAGCGATTTTTTCCACGTCGGAGCGTTCAAGCGCCATGGGATTCTCCAGTGGAAAACAAAACGGACGCAGTCTGTCCGTGTGTTAGATTGTCGGAACACTACCGCATTTCTACGGCCCTAGTGCCCTGTATCACAAGTGCTGTTCCTTTTTGACGGCGTCTATTGCCGTCATGCTGCGTTGCCGCTTCTCGCCATAGCAGGCTATGACTCGTCGCGGCGCCTTGCCTGACGACAATAGCCACTCGTCAAAGAAGGAGCGCACTTATGACACAGGGCACTGGCCGCGATTGTGGGGTTTGGTGCACAGAAAAGCGGCCAATTTAACATATTGGCGCCTTGCCCAAAATCCCTGTCGTTGTTAGAGTTTGCCGCACTTTTTTACCCACGCGTTGCCTAGGGTCCCTTTCCCATGTTCAAGAAACTGCGTGGCATGTTTTCCAGCGATCTTTCCATTGACCTGGGCACTGCCAACACCCTTATTTACGTGCGCGAGCGCGGTATCGTCCTGAATGAACCCTCGGTCGTGGCCATCCGCACCCACGGTAACCAGAAAAGTGTCGTGGCTGTCGGTACGGAAGCCAAGCGCATGCTGGGCCGTACACCGGGCAACATCGCGGCCATTCGCCCAATGAAGGATGGCGTGATCGCCGACTTCAGCGTCTGCGAAAAGATGCTGCAGTACTTCATCAACAAGGTTCACGAAAACAGCTTCCTGCAGCCCAGCCCTCGTGTGCTGATCTGCGTTCCATGCAAGTCCACCCAGGTAGAGCGACGCGCTATCCGTGAATCGGCCCTCGGCGCCGGTGCCCGTGAAGTGTTCCTGATCGAAGAGCCAATGGCCGCTGCCATCGGTGCCGGCCTGCCGGTGGAAGAAGCCCGCGGCTCGATGGTCGTCGACATCGGTGGTGGTACCACTGAAATCGCGCTGATCTCCCTCAATGGTGTGGTCTACGCCGAATCCGTACGTGTGGGCGGCGACCGTTTCGACGAAGCGATCATCACTTATGTGCGTCGCAACTACGGCAGCCTGATTGGCGAATCCACCGCCGAGCGCATCAAGCAGGAAATCGGCACGGCCTACCCGGGCGGTGAAGTGCGTGAAGTCGACGTACGTGGTCGCAACCTGGCTGAAGGCGTTCCACGGGCCTTCACCCTCAACTCCAACGAAGTGCTCGAAGCGCTGCAAGAGTCGCTGGCGACCATCGTCCAGGCGGTCAAGAGCGCCCTGGAGCAGTCGCCGCCGGAGCTGGCGTCGGACATCGCCGAGCGCGGCCTGGTGCTGACCGGTGGTGGCGCACTGTTGCGTGACCTTGACAAGTTGTTGGCCCAGGAAACCGGCCTGCCGGTGATCGTTGCCGAAGACCCGTTGACCTGCGTTGCCCGCGGCGGTGGCCGAGCATTGGAAATGATGGACAAGCACACCATGGACCTGCTCTCCAGCGAATAAGTTTTGCTGAAGTGGTCTATGTTGTTCGCTCCCGGGCAGCACTTTGCAGTGCTGCCCGTTGGCGTTTATCTTCTGTCATTCGTATCCAGGCCGGTTTGATGCCGTATGAATAAAGAAAACATTTGCCTGGGAGGAGCGGCCTATTAAACCGCTTTTCGCCAAAGGCCCCTCATTGGGTGTGCGCCTGCTGGTGCTGACCGTGCTATCGGTCGCGCTGATGGTGGTCGATGCCCGCTTCACGCTGCTCAAGCCTGTACGCAGCCAGATGTCGCTGGTGTTGATGGAATCCTACTGGATCACCGACCTGCCGCAGCGCCTGTGGCAAGGTGTCGCCAGCCAGTTTGGCAGCCGGACCGAACTGGTCGCCGAAAACGAAAAACTCAAGACCGAAAACCTGCTGTTGCAGGGGCGCATGCAGAAGCTGGCGGCCCTCACCGAGCAGAACGTTCGGCTGCGCGAGTTGCTCAATTCTTCGGCGCTGGTCAACGAGAAGGTCGAAGTGGCCGAGTTGATCGGCATGGACCCCAACCCCTTCACCCACCGTATCATCATCAACAAGGGCGAGCGCGACGGCGTGGTCCTCGGCCAGCCGGTGCTCGACGCCCGTGGCCTGATGGGCCAGGTGGTGGAGTTGATGCCCTACACGTCCCGCGTGTTGTTGCTGACCGATACCACCCACAGCATTCCGGTGCAGGTCAACCGCAACGGCCTGCGGGCGATCGCCAGCGGCACCGGTAACCCGGAACGCCTGGAGCTGCGGCATGTGGCCGATACCGCCGATATCAAGGAAGGCGACCTGCTGGTCAGTTCCGGCCTCGGCCAGCGCTTCCCGGCCGGGTATCCGGTGGCGACGGTCAAGGAAGTCATCCATGACTCCGGCCAGCCGTTTGCCATCGTTCGCGCGGTGCCGACGGCGGCATTGAATCGCAGCCGCTACCTGCTGCTGGTATTCAGCGACAACCGCACGCCCGAAGAACGTGCCAACGATGCCGCCGTGGCCCAGGAAGCCCAGGACCGCCAGGGCGGCGAGTCGGCCGCCCCAGTGACCGCAGCGCCGGCGCCTGTCCCGGCCGCGGTGCCAAAACCACCAGTGCCAGCACCCGCGACGGCGGCTCCGGCCACCGCGCCGGCGGCAACCCCGGCCACCGCGCCCGCCGCGCCTGCTGTGAAACCGACCCGCTCGGCCACCCACGCGCCCGCCGCGCAGCCTGCTCAACCAGCCCGGCCCGCCGCCAAACCGCCAGCCTCCACGCCGGCCACCGCGCCAGCCCCCAGGGGAGCACGAGAAGAATGAGCAGTACCCAATCCGGTAACGGCTGGATGGTCTGGCTGACCTTCGCCATCGGCCTGTTGCTCAGCGTTTCACCGCTGCCGCAGTTCATGGAAATCCTGCGCCCCCTGTGGCTGGCCCTGTTGCTGGCCTTCTGGGCGCTGGCCTTGCCGCACAAGGTCGGCATGGTCACCGCCTGGTGCCTGGGCCTGGCCGAGGACGTGCTTTATGGCACGTTGCTGGGGCAGAACGCGCTGATCCTGACGTTGATCACCTTCTTGGTGCTGTCGCTGCAACAACGCCTGCGGATGTTCCCTATGTGGCAGCAGTGCCTGGTGATCCTGGTGATCTTCGGCCTGGCGCAACTGGTGCAGTTGTGGCTCAGCGCGCTGACTGGCAACCGCCAGCCGACCCTGGCGCTGGTCTTGCCAGCCCTGGTCAGCGCCTTGCTCTGGCCCTGGGTCAGCTTCGGTTTGCGTGGCCTGCGCCTGCGTTTCAAAATCAACTGATTCGGTCAGGATACCTACACTTTTTCTAATGACTTACATCCCTGTGGCGAGGGAGCTTGCTCCCGCTGGGCTGCGCAGCGGCCCCAACTTTTACGGTCGCTACGCAACCGAGCGGGAGCAAGCTCCCTCGCCACAAAAGCTGTTTTTGGCTGGATGGCTGTGCTTTGAGAGGGAGATGTCTTGATGAAACCGCTTTACCTCGCCTCAGGTTCGCCGCGTCGGCGTGAACTGCTCACGCAGATCGGCGTGCCCTTTACCGCCGTCGGCGCTGACATCGACGAAACTCCCCTGGACCACGAAACCCCTTCGGCCTATGTCGAGCGCCTGGCGCGCGGCAAGGCCGAGGCGGGTCGGCGAGCCCTGGACGCCGGCATGGATGGCTGCGTGTTGGGCGCCGATACGGCTGTGGTACTGGACGGGCGAATTCTCGGCAAACCCGTGGACCAGGCCGATTCCATGGCGATGCTCTTGAGCCTGTCCGGTCGCGAACATGAAGTATTGACCGCCATTGCCATACTGGGAGGGCAGCGTTGTGAATCCCGCGTTGTGCGCAGCCTGGTGCGCTTTCGGTCGATCACGGAACAGGAAGCGGCGGCCTACTGGGCCAGCGGTGAACCCCGGGACAAGGCCGGCGGCTATGGCATTCAAGGGCTGGGTGCGGTATTCGTCTCCGGGCTTGAAGGCAGTTATTCAGCCGTGGTCGGCCTGCCGCTGTGCGAAACCGCAGAACTACTGGGCCATTTCGGCATACCCTGTTGGCAAACCTTGAGCGCGCGCTGAGCGCCGTCTGACTTGATGCGGCCATAATCGTGAACATGCCTGAACGAGACCCTGCCATGAGTGAAGAGATCCTGATCAACATCACGCCGATGGAATCGCGCGTGGCGGTGGTTGAAAACGGTGTTCTGCAAGAGGTCCACGTCGAGCGCACGCAAAAGCGTGGCATCGTCGGCAATATCTATAAAGGCAAGGTGGTGCGGGTGCTGCCGGGCATGCAGGCGGCCTTCGTCGACATCGGCCTGGACCGCGCGGCATTCATCCATGCGTCGGAAATTTCCATGCGCGAAGGGCCGGCCGTGGAGAGCATCAGCGCGCTGGTGCATGAAGGCCAGAGCCTGGTGGTGCAGGTCACCAAGGACCCCATCGGCTCCAAGGGCGCGCGCCTGACCACGCAACTGTCGATTCCGTCGCGCTACCTGGTGTACATGCCGCGCACCGCCCATGTCGGCATTTCCCTGAAGATCGAAGACGAGGCCGAGCGCGAGCGTCTCAAGCAGGTGGTCAGCGACTGCGTGGAAAAAGAAGGCATCAAGGAAGCCGGTGGGTTCATCCTGCGCACCGCCGCCGAAGGGGCCGGGGCCGATGAGATCCTCATGGACATCCGCTACCTGCGCAGGCTTTGGGACCAGATCGCCGCGCAGATCAAGACCATCGCCACCCCCAGCGTGATCTACGAAGACCTGGGCCTGGCGCTGCGGACCTTGCGCGATCTGGTCAGCCCCAAGATCGAGAAAATCCGAATCGACTCCCGGGAGACCTTTCAGAAAACCACGCAGTTCGTCGCCGAACTGATGCCGGAAATCGCCGACCGCCTCGAGCATTACCCTGGCGAACGGCCGATTTTCGACCTGTACGGCGTCGAAGACGAAATCCAGAAAGCCCTTGAACGCAAGGTCCCGCTCAAGTCCGGCGGCTACCTGGTGGTGGATCCGGCCGAGGCCATGAGCACCATCGACGTCAACACCGGGGCGTTCGTCGGCCATCGCAACCTGGAAGAAACCATCTTCAAGACCAACCTGGAAGCCGCCACCGCCATTGCCCGGCAACTGCGCCTGCGCAACCTGGGTGGGATCATCATCATCGACTTCATCGACATGGAAGATGAAGAGCACCAGCGCCAGGTGCTGCGGACCCTGGAAAAACAACTCGAACGCGACCACGCCAAGACCAACATCATCGGTATCACCGAGCTGGGCCTGGTGCAGATGACCCGCAAGCGCACCCGCGAAAGCCTCGAACAGGTGCTGTGCGAGCCGTGCAGCAGTTGCCAGGGCCGCGGCAAGCTCAAGACCCCGGAAACCGTGTGTTACGAAATCTTCCGGGAAATTCTCCGGGAGGCGCGCGCCTACCAGGCGACCGGCTATAGAGTGTTGGCGAACCAGAAAGTCGTGGACCGCCTGCTCGACGAGGAGTCAGGCAATGTCGCAGAGCTGGAAGCGTTTATTGGACGCACGATTCGCTTCCAGGTGGAAACCATGTATTCCCAGGAACAATACGACGTGGTGTTGCTCTGAAGAGCTTGGGAAGCGGCGGGCCCGCGGATTTGATTGTCTTTGCCAGGGGAGCCCACTGACATGGAGCGTCTGACACGCTTGATCGCGACGCTGACCCGTTGGGGGCTGGGGCTGTGCGCCCTGTTGCTGGTGTTGCTGGCGTTGTACGTCAGCCTCGGTCGCGAGCTGGTCCCGCTGGTGGCCGAGTACCGCGCCGAGGTCGAGACCCGCGCGGGTGCCGCCTTGGGCATGCCTGTGCACATCGGTAGCCTCGACGGCAGTTGGGACGCTTTGGCACCGATCCTGGCGGCGCGCGACGTGGTGGTCGGCGAAGGCCCCAACGCCTTGCACCTGGATCAGGTGCGAGCCGTGCCTGACCTATGGGACAGCCTGCTGGCACGTCAGGTGCGTATTGCCCACCTGGAAGTCAGCGGCCTGAAGATCAGCCTCAAGGAGGGCGCCGACGGCAAGTGGGCCCTGGAAGGCCTGCCGGTGAAGGACGAGCAGCCCCTCGATCCGCAGCAATTGCTCGAACGCATGCAGGTGGTCTCCAGGTTCTCGCTGCTCGATAGCCAGGTGACGTTGCAACCTGTCGAGCAACCACCGCTGACCCTCACCTACGTCGGTTTGAGCTTGCGCACCGGCGCCATCCGTCAACGGCTGGACGTGCGCTTGACCCTGCCTGACGGTCAGCCGGTGGCGATCAACCTGCGCACCCGTATCCGCGCCAGTGACTGGAAGAACGGCCAGGCCGATGCGTACCTGAGCCTGCCGCAAAGCGACTGGGCCAAATGGCTGCCCAAACGCCTGACCCAGCAATGGAATTTTTCCCGGATCAAGGCCGGTGGCGAGTTCTGGCTGAGTTGGGGCGGCGGTACGGTGCAAAGCGCGGCCATGCGCTTGAACGCTCCTGACATCCTGGGGGCCTACGCCGAGCGCAAGCCGGTGCAGATCCATAACCTGGCGCTCAATGGATATTTCCAGCGTGGTGACCAGGGATTTACCGCGACCTTCGATTCCCTGGCGATGAACCTGGGCGAAACCCGCTGGGAATCGCGCCTGCAACTGCAACAGAGTGCTGCCACCGAAAAGGCCGAGGAGCGCTGGCACCTGCAGGCCGATCGCCTCGACCTGACCCCGCTTACGCCTTTGCTCAACGCCCTGGCACCGTTGCCTGAAGGCCTGGCGACGACCATCGACCGTCTCAAGGTGACCGGTGGGCTGCGCAACGTGCTGCTGGACTACCGGCCGCAGAACACCGGTGACCAGAAAATCAGCTTCGCCACCAACCTGGACACCGTGGGCTTTGATGCCTATCGCGGCGCCCCGGCTGCGCGCAATGTATCGGGGAGTCTGAGCGGCGACCTCGGTGGCGGCGAGCTGCGCATGGACAGCAAGGATTTTTCCCTGCACCTGGACCCGATTTTCGCCAAGCCCTGGCAGTATCTGCAGGCCAACGCCCGGTTGACCTGGAAGCTCGACAAGCAAGGCTTCACCCTGATCGCGCCATATTTGAAGGTGCTGGGCGAGGAGGGGCGGATTGCCGGCGATTTCCTGATCCGCCTGCATTTCGACCACAGCCAGGAAGACTACATGGACCTGCGGGTTGGCCTGGTGGACGGTGACGGACGCTACACCGCCAAGTACCTGCCGGCGGTCCTCAGCCCGGCGCTGGATGAGTGGCTGCGCACGGCCATCGTCAAGGGCGCGGTGGACGAGGGTTTCTTCCAGTATCAAGGCTCGCTCAATCACGGTGCCGAAGACGCGGCACGCAGTATCAGCCTGTTTTTCAAGGTGCATGACGCCGAACTGGCGTTCCAGCCGGGCTGGCCTTCGGTCAGCAAGGTCAGCGGCGATGTCTTCGTCGAAGACAGCGGCGTGCGCATCTTCGCCAGCCAAGGACAATTGCTCGATACCCAGGTCAAGGATGTTTCGGTGAACATTCCCCATGTCCCCAGCGGGCAGAGCGTTCATCTGTTTCTGGACGGCGGGTTCGCTGGAGGACTGGGGGACGGTCTGAAAATCCTCCAGACCGCACCGATCGGGACCGCCGAGACATTTGCCGGCTGGGAAGGCGAGGGCGACCTGCAAGGCAGCGTGAAGCTCGACATCCCCCTGGTCAAAGGCGAGCAACCGAAGATCCTGGTGGATTTCGCCACCGACAAGGCCCGTCTCAAGCTCAGCGAGCCGGTACTGGAACTGACCCAACTCAAGGGCGATTTCCGCTTCGACAGCAACAAGGGCTTGAGCGGCAAGGGCATCAGTGCCCGGGCATTCGACCGGCCCGTGACCGCACAGATTTTCGCCGAAGGCCACGCCGGAGCGCTCAACACACGAGTCACGGCGTTCGGGCAGGTGGAGATCAAGAAACTCACCAGTTGGCTGAATGTCACCCAGCCGTTGCCGGTATCCGGTGTCGTGCCGTACCAGTTGCAAGTGATCCTCGACGGCGCCGACAGCCAATTGTCGGTCAGTTCCAACCTCAAGGGCGTGGCGGTGGACCTGCCGGCACCCTTCGGCATGGCCGCCGATGTCGGGCGCGACACGGTGTTTCGCATGACCCTGCAAGGGCCGGAGCGGCGTTATTGGCTCGATTATGGCGATTTGGCCAATTTCACTTACGCCGCGCCGAGCGGGAAAGTCGCCGATGGTCGTGGCGAATTGTTGCTGGGGGCCGGCGATGCCGTTCTACCCGGGGCCAAGGGACTGCGACTGCGCGGCACACTGCCTGCACTGGACGTGAGTCCCTGGCAGGACCTGGTCAACAAGTACGCCGGCCAGGATCCGGGCGGCAGTGCCAAGCAACTGCTCAGCAGCGTCGATCTGACTGTCGGCAAGCTTACGGCCATGGGTACGACCCTGGACCAGGCATCGGTGCAATTGGACCGCAGGCCGGACGCCTGGGCCTTGCGGCTCGACAGCCAGCAGGCCAAGGGCAATGTCAGCCTGCCGGACGCAAAGGCCGCCCCGATTGGTATCAAGCTTGATTATGTGCGCCTGCCGGCCACAGACCCGACGGTCCAGGCGGATGAAAACTCACCGGACCCGTTGGCGTCGGTCGATCCCGGCAAAATCCCGGCCATGGATATTGCCATCGACCAATTGTTCCAGGGCCCTGATCTCATCGGTGCGTGGTCGTTGAAAGTACGACCGACCGCCAAGGGCATCGCGCTGAACGAGCTGGACATGGGCCTCAAGGGCATGGTGTTGAACGGCAGCGGTGGTTGGGAAGGCGCGCCCGGTTCCACCAGCAGTTGGTACAAGGGCCGTATCGGCGGCAAGAACCTGGGTGACGTGCTCAAGGGCTGGGGTTATGCCCCAAGCGTGACCAGCCAGACGTTCCGCCTGGATGTCGATGGCCGCTGGCCCGGCTCGCCAGCGTGGGTCGCCACCAAGCGTTTTTCCGGCAGCCTCGACGCGTCGCTGAGCAAGGGCCAGTTTGTCGAAGTGGAAGGCAGCGCCCAGGCGTTGCGGGTATTTGGCCTGCTGAACTTCAACTCCATCGGCCGACGCTTGCGCCTGGACTTCTCCGACCTGTTCGGCAAGGGGCTGAGCTACGACCGGGTCAAGGGACTGCTGGTGGCGAGCGACGGTGTGTACGTGACCCGCGAACCCATTACCCTGACCGGGCCGTCGAGCAACCTGGAACTCAACGGCACGCTGGACATGGTGGCCGACCGGGTCGACGCCAAGTTGCTGGTGACGCTGCCGGTGACCAACAACCTGCCAATCGCCGCGCTGATCGTCGGTGCCCCGGCGGTGGGTGGGGCGCTGTTTCTGATCGACAAACTGATCGGTGACCGCGTGGCGCGCTTTGCCAGCGTAAGATACGACGTCAAGGGGCCGTGGAAAGAGCCGAAGATCAGCTTCGACAAGCCGTTTTGACAGCTTTGATCGTTCCCACGCTCTGCGTGGGAACGCCGCCCGGGACGCTCTGCGTCCCTGTGACGCGGAGCATCACTTGATGCATTCCCACGCAGAGCGTGGGAACGAGATGAGACAGGGAGGAGGCACCATGCCATTCGCCGTGATTCAAATGGTCAGTCAAAGCGATGTGCTCGCCAACCTGGCCCGTGCCCGTGTGCTGCTGGAACAGGCTGCCGCCGGCGGCGCCAGGCTGGCCGTGCTGCCGGAGAATTTCGCGGCGATGGGACGGCGGGACATTGCCGATATCGGTCGTGCCGAAGCCTTTGGTCAGGGACCGATCCTGCCCTGGTTGAAACAGGTCGCCCGAGACCTCAAGTTATGGATTGTGGCCGGCACGTTGCCGTTGCCACCGGTGGACCAGCCCGAGGCCAGGTCCCACGCCTGTTCGTTGCTGGTCGACGATCAGGGCCAGATCGTGGCGCGCTACGACAAGCTGCACTTGTTCGATGTGGATGTGGCGGACAATCGCGGGCGCTATCGCGAGTCGGATGACTATGCTTATGGCGCTAACGTGGTGGTTGCCGATACCCCCGTGGGCCGGGTCGGCCTGACGGTCTGTTACGACTTGCGGTTTCCGGAGCTCTACAGCGAGTTGCGGGCTGCCGGGGCCGAACTGATCACGGCGCCGTCGGCGTTTACCGCGGTGACCGGCGCGGCCCATTGGGAGGTATTGATTCGCGCCCGGGCCATCGAGACCCAGTGCTACATGCTGGCGGCCGCCCAGGGCGGCGTGCATCCGGGGCCGCGGGAAACCTTTGGCCATGCCGCGATTGTCGACCCGTGGGGCCGTGTGCTGGCACAGCAGGATCAAGGTGAGGCCGTGCTGCTGGCCGCACGCGACAGCAGCGAACAGGCGTCCATCCGGGCGCGCATGCCGGTGGCCAGCCATCGGCGCTTTTTCTCGCAGGGCGCTCGACAGCGACCTGTCCAAGACGACGAATTCAAGGCGTAAAACATATGAGCGGGTTGTTGTCCTCAGTCAGTGAACACCTCTTAGCCCCTGGCGGCGTAACCCTGGAGAGCCTGCAAGGCGTGCTGGGCGACCTGGCCGGCCCGGGCATCGATGCGGCCGACCTGTATTTCCAAGGGCAGATCTCCGAATCCTGGTCGCTGGAAGACGGCATCGTCAAGGAAGGCAGTTTCAACCTTGACCAGGGCGTGGGTGTGCGCGCCCAGTCCGGGGAAAAAACCGGTTTTGCCTACAGCAACGCCATTACCCTGGAGGCCCTCGGTGCCGCGGCCCGTGCGGCCCGCTCGATCTCCCGCGCCGGGCAGAACGGCACGGTCCAGGCGTTCAGCAGCCAGGACGTGGCGCAGTTGTATGCGCCGGATAACCCGCTGGAAGTCATGAGCCGCGCCGAAAAAGTCGAGCTGCTCAAGCGCATCGACGTCGCCACCCGTGCCCTCGATCCGCGTATCCAACAAGTGACGGTGAGCATGGCCGGGGTCTGGGAGCGAATCCTGGTGGCTTCCACCGACGGCGGTCTGGCGGCGGACGTGCGGCCGCTGGTGCGGTTCAACGTCAGCGTGATCGTCGAGCAGAACGGTCGCCGTGAGCGCGGCGGCCATGGCGGCGGCGGACGCACCGATTACCGTTATTTCCTCAGCGAAGACCGCGCCATGGGCTACGCCCGCGAAGCGCTGCGCCAGGCGCTGGTCAACCTCGAGGCCATTCCGGCCCCGGCCGGTACGTTGCCGGTGGTGCTGGGGTCCGGTTGGTCCGGCGTGCTGCTGCACGAAGCGGTGGGTCACGGCCTGGAAGGCGATTTCAACCGCAAGGGCAGCTCAGCCTACAGCGGGCGCATGGGGGAAATGGTCGCCTCGAAACTCTGCACCATCGTCGATGACGGCACCCTGGCCGGGCGTCGTGGCTCCCTGAGCGTCGACGATGAAGGCACCCCGACCGAATGCACCACGCTGATCGAGAACGGTGTGCTCAAGGGCTACATGCAGGACAAACTCAATGCCCGGCTGATGGGCGTGGCCCGCACGGGCAATGGTCGCCGTGAATCCTACGCGCACCTGCCCATGCCGCGCATGACCAACACCTACATGCTCGGTGGTCAAAGCGATCCGGCGGAAATTATCGCCTCGGTGAAAAAAGGTATCTATTGCGCCAACCTCGGCGGCGGCCAGGTGGACATCACCAGTGGCAAGTTCGTGTTCTCCACCAGCGAGGCCTACCTGATCGAAGACGGCAAGATCACCGCGCCGGTCAAAGGCGCGACCCTGATCGGCAACGGGCCGGAGGCGATGAGCAAGGTGTCGATGGTCGGTAACGACCTGGCGCTGGACAGCGGTGTGGGCACGTGCGGCAAGGACGGGCAATCGGTGCCGGTGGGCGTCGGCCAGCCGACCTTGAAGATCGACGCGATTACCGTGGGTGGCACGGGCGCATGAAAATATTCAGCGGCCCCCGTGGCGAGGGAGCTTGCTCCCGCTGGGCTACGCAGTAGCCCCATGCGGTCGCTGCGCAACCGAGCGGGAGCAAGCTCCCTCGCCACGGTAATGGCTACCCTGGCAAGGGATTGGTGAGCCAGTGAACGATCAGCGCAAGCCGCGTTGGGTCTCGTCCAGCTCACGGATGTACTTGAAGATTTTACGGCTCGAGGCCGGTGGCTTGTTCTGCGCCAGCTCGTGCTGGGCCTGACGGATCAGGGAGCGTAATTGCTGACGATCAGCCTCCGGGTAGTCGATGACGAATTTTTCCAGGGTGCCGTCGTCGCCTGCGATCAAGCGATCGCGCCAGCGCTCCAGGTTGTGGAAACGTTCGTTGTATTGCCGGGTGGAGGCATCGAGTTGATCGAGCAGGACCAAAATGGCGTCAGTGTCCTGATCGCGCATCAGTTTGCCGATGAATTGCAGGTGCCGTTTACGCGCGATATTCGCGGTGTGCTTGGGCGCATCGGCCAGGGCTCGGCGCAAGGCGTCGGTCAAGGGCAGTTTGGCCAGCAAGTCAGGCTTGAGTGTTGTCAGTCGCTCGCCGAGGTCAACCAGAGCATGCAGCTCGCGTTTGACCTGGGATTTGCTTTTTTCACCCTCGTAGAGGGAGTCGTCGTAAGAATCAACCATGGTGGCAGTCCGCAAAGAAACGCCGCCATGATAACCAGTCGGGGGCCGCTTGTCCGGCCCGGTCGCTCGAAGGCCATCACCGAAAGAAGAATTTGAGTGGAGAACACCATGAGTGCAGTTCAAAGCGTCGGCCCGCAAGCATTGCCGGCACTGCAGGAACAAGTCGAGCAGATCCTTGCCGAGGCCAAGCGCCAGGGCGCCAGTGCCTGTGAAGTGGCTGTATCGCTGGAGCAGGGCCTGTCGACGTCGGTGCGCCAGCGCGAGGTGGAAACCGTCGAATTCAATCGCGACCAGGGCTTTGGCATCACCTTGTACGTGGGCCAGCGCAAGGGCTCGGCCAGCACGTCGGCGAGTGGTCCGGAGGCCATTCGCGAAACCGTCGCCGCGGCACTGGCTATTGCCAAGCACACCTCCGAAGACGAAGCCTCGGGCCTGGCCGATGCTGCGCTGATGTGCAAGGAGCTGCGCGACTTCGACCTGTTTCACGCCTGGGACATCACCCCCGAGCAGGCCATCGAACAGGCACTGCGTTGCGAAGCGGCGGCATTCGAGGCCGACAGCCGGATCAAGAATGCCGACGGCACGACGCTCAATACCCACCAGGGCTGCCGGGTCTATGGCAACAGCCACGGCTTCATCGGCGGTTATGCATCGACCCGCCACAGTCTCAGTTGCGTCATGATCGCCGAAGCCGACGGTCAGATGCAGCGTGATTACTGGTACGACGTCAACCGCCAGGGCACCTTGCTGGCGGACCCGGTGAGCATTGGCCAGAAAGCCGCGCAACGGGCGGCCAGCCGCCTGGGCGCGCGGCCGGTGCCGACCTGTGAAGTGCCGGTGTTGTTTTCGGCCGAGCTGGCCGGCGGCTTGTTCGGCAGCTTCCTGTCGGCGGTGTCCGGCGGCAACCTGTACCGCAAGTCGTCGTTCCTCGAGGGCGCGCTGGGGCAGAAACTGTTCCCGGAATGGTTGACCATCGACGAGCGTCCGCACCTGATGCAGGCCATGGGCAGCTCCGCGTTCGACGGCGACGGCCTGGCCACCTACGCCAAGCCGTTCGTGGAAAAGGGCGAGTTGGTGTCCTACATCCTCGGCACCTATTCGGGCCGCAAACTCGGCATGCCGAGCACCGCCAATGCCGGTGGTGTGCATAACCTGTTCGTGACCCATGGCGAAGAAGACCAGGCCGCCTTGCTGCGGCGCATGGGGCGTGGCCTGCTGGTGACTGAACTGATGGGCCATGGCCTGAACATGGTCACCGGCGACTATTCCCGTGGCGCGGCGGGTTTTTGGGTCGAGAACGGCGAGATCCAGTTCCCGGTCCAGGAAGTGACCATCGCCGGGAACATGCGCGACATGTTCAAGCAGATCGTAGCGGTGGGCAACGATCTGGAACTGCGCAGCAACATCCGCACCGGTTCGGTGTTGATCGAGCGGATGACGGTGGCGGGTAGCTGACCTTCAATCGCAGAAACCCCTGTGGCGAGGGAGCTTGCTCCCGCTCGGCTGCGCAGCAGCCGCAAAAATCTTAGCCTCACTGAAACAGGTGAAGCTCCAGATTGCTAGGGTCTGCTTCGCAGACCAGCGGGAGCAAGCTCCCTCGCCACGGTGAAATTTGTACGGGCTTATGGTTGTGTTGCTTCTTATTATCATCTAATAATGAATCTCATTTGCCGAGTGAGCCCCGGTCATGAGTTCTGCCCTGCACGAACAACCCTACCTTGAAAGCTGGCGCTGGATGAGTCGCCAGATCCGTTGTGCGATGAGTCCGGACGAGCCGCGGCTGATCGAGCATTACCTGGCCGAAGGCCGTTATCTGGCCTGCTGCACCGCCACTTCGCCGTGGATGATTTCCGAAACCGCGTTCCGCTTGCTGCTCGACACCGCCGCCGACGTCGCGCTGCCGTGGCATTGGCGCAATCTCTGCCTCGACCAGGCCTGGCGTCCTCTGCGTGAGCTCGAACAACAATCACTGTGCCGCTGCCGCCTCAAGCGTTGGCAGAGTCATGCCTGGGCGCTGGCGACCTGCGCCCTGGAGCCGTCGATTCCTCTTATTGAACTGGTGCAAGGATCTCCCGATGAGTAATACCCGTATCGAACGCGACAGCATGGGCGAGCTGCAAGTCCCGGTGGATGCCCTCTATGGCGCCCAGACCCAGCGCGCAGTGGATAACTTTCCGGTCAGCGGCCAGCGCATGCCGGCGCAGTTCATCCGCGCCCTGATCCTGGCCAAGGCGGCTGCCGCTCGGGCCAACGTAGAGCTGGAACAAATCAGCCCTGCACAGGGCAAGGCCATTGTCGACGCCGCCCAAGGGCTACTCGAAGGCCAATTCATGGACCACTTCCCGGTGGATATCTTCCAGACCGGCTCCGGCACCAGCTCCAACATGAACGCCAACGAAGTGATCGCCACCCTCGCCAGTCGTCTGTTGGGGGAAACGGTCAATCCGAACGACCACGTCAATTGCGGCCAGAGCAGCAATGACATCATCCCTACCAGCATTCATGTCAGCGCTGCGCTGGCCTTGCATGAGCAACTGCTGCCGGCGCTGTTGCACCTAGTGCAGGTGATTGAGCGCAAGGCCGAGGAGGTGCACCCGTTCATCAAGACCGGTCGCACCCATCTGATGGATGCCATGCCGGTGCGCCTGAGCCAGGTGCTTGACGGCTGGGCGCAGCAACTCAAGGCCAATATCGGCCACTTGCAGGACCTGCTGCCGAGCCTGCAATCCCTCGCCCAGGGCGGTACGGCGGTCGGCACCGGGGTCAACGCCCATCCACGCTTCGCCGAGCTGTTCAGTCAACAACTGACGCAACTGACCCAGGTGCAGTTCACCCCAGGCCAGAATCTGTTCGCGCTGATCGGCTCCCAGGACACCGCCGTGGCGGTGTCCGGACAGCTCAAGACCACGGCGGTGTCGCTGATGAAAATCGCCAATGACCTGCGCTGGATGAACTCCGGGCCACTGGCGGGCCTGGGCGAGATCGAGCTCGAGGGCTTGCAGCCGGGCTCCTCGATCATGCCCGGCAAGGTCAACCCGGTCATTCCTGAAGCCACCGCGATGGTGGCGGCCCAAGTGATTGGCAACGACACGGTGATCACTATCGCCGGTCAATCGGGCAACTTCGAATTGAACGTGATGCTGCCGATCATCGCCCAGAACCTGCTGAGCAGCATCGCGCTGATGTCCACTGCCAGCCGCTTGCTGGCGGACAAGGCCATCGCCACCTTCAAGGTCAACGAGGCCCGGCTCAAGGAAGCATTGTCGCGCAATCCGATCCTGGTGACCGCGCTGAATCCGATCATTGGTTACCAGAAGGCCGCTGAAATCGCCAAGAAGGCTTACCAGCAAGGTCGGCCGGTCATCGATGTCGCCCTGGAGCACACCGACCTGACACGCAGCGAACTCGAAGTCCTGCTGGACCCGGAGAAACTCACCGCCGGCGGCGTGTAACCCCCGACACCTGTGTGGAGGACTCATCATGGAACACTGGAAACGTACGATTGAACGGGCCAACCGCTGTTTCATGCTGGGCGAGCTGGTAGATGCCCGCGAAGCCTACCTGCAAGCCCTGGCGCTGGCCCAGGTGCTGTTCGAGCGTTGGTCGGATGCCGACGAAGCCGTGGCCGCGTGCGTCGTCTCCCATCACAACCTGGCGGACCTGCACTTGCGCCTGAACCAGCCGGAGGAGAGCGCCGAGTACCTCTGCGCCATCCACCAGCGGTTGTTGCAGACCCTGCAGGACGAGCGCATGGCGCCGGCCCTGCGTGCTGCTGCGTTGCGTCAGAGCCACAAGACCTATGTCGAACTGCTGACGTTCATCAGCGAACACGGTGAATACCCTCGTACCCAGCGCCTGCTGGGTTGCAATGCCGCTTCGCCCCAGCAGCGCGATGCCCCTGTTCATTACGGAGTTCATTGAAAATGGCTTTTACCTTGCCTGCATTGCCCTACGCCTACGATGCCCTGGAACCGCACATCGATGCGCAAACCATGGAAATCCACTACACCAAGCATCACCAGACCTACATCAACAACCTCAACGCGGCGGTGGACGGTACCGAATACGCCGAATGGCCGGTCGAAAAACTGCTGTCCAGCATCGAGCAATTGCCGCAAAGCCTCAGGGCCGCGGTGATCAACCAGGGCGGCGGCCATGCCAACCATTCGTTGTTCTGGGAGGTCATGGCGCCCCAGGGCGGGGGGCAACCCGAGGGAGCCCTGGCCGCCGCGATCGAGGCGCAATTGGGCGGTCTCGAGCGGTTCAAGGAAGCGTTCACCAAAGCGGCGCTGACCCGTTTCGGCAGCGGTTGGGCCTGGTTGAGCGTGACGCCGCAAAAGACATTGGTGGTGGAAAGTAGCGGCAACCAGGACAGCCCGTTGATGAACGGCCATACGCCGATCCTGGGCCTGGACGTCTGGGAGCACGCGTATTACCTGCTGTACCAGAACCGTCGGCCGGAATACATCAACGCGTTCTACAACGTGATCAACTGGCCGGAAGTCGCACGCCGTTACCAGGCTGCGCTGGCCTGAGTGCCTCATAAACAATCCAAGGCTGACTATGGATACTGAAACGCTGGCGATAGGGAGCGGACGGATGTTCCGCTACGCCTTGGGATCGCTGTTATTGTTGGCCGGGATGACATTGCTGGTAGCCCAGGGCCTGGCGTGGCTGGACCTGGAGCCGAAACTGTTGCGTGCCCTGCAGGGCGGTGGGCTTTGCGCCTTGGGCACGGCGTTGGGCGCTGTGCCGGTGCTGGTGATCCGCCGCATGCCCCAGGCCGTGAGTGATTCGTTACTCGGTTTCGGGGCTGGCGTGATGCTGGCCGCGACGGCGTTTTCGCTGATCGTGCCGGGCATTGCCGCAGCCGAACAGCTGGGGCTCACGCCTTGGGCGGCCAGTGGCCTGATCAGCTTCGGTATCCTGCTGGGGGCATTCGGGCTGTACCTGGTCGACCGTAAAGTGTCAGCCAGCCCTGCAAGGCTGGTAGAGGCGCCCGGACGTCCGATCATTGCCCCGCGGATCTGGCTGTTCGTGTTTGCCATCGTGGCCCACAACATTCCTGAGGGGATGGCCGTTGGCGTATCGGCGGGTGGCGGCATGCCCGATGCCGACAGCCTGGCGATGGGGATCGCCTTGCAGGATGTCCCTGAAGGGCTGGTGATCGCGCTGGTGCTGGCGGCGGCCGGGATGTCGCGGCTCAAGGCGTTCGCGATTGGCGCTGCGTCAGGGCTGGTCGAGCCAGTGTTCGCGCTGTTGTGCGCCTGGTTGGTGAGCCTGGCCGAGATGCTGCTGCCCCTGGGGCTGGCGCTGGCGGCCGGGGCGATGCTGCTGGTGGTGACTCACGAGGTCATTCCCGAATCGCGCCGCAATGGCCATGACAAGCTGGCGAGCCTCGGGTTGCTGGTGGGGTTTTGCCTGATGATGGTGATGGATACGGCGTTGGCGTGACAGGGAAAGTCTGTGGGACAGAGATCAATCTGTGTGGCAGGGGGACAATCTGTGGGGCAGGAATCAATCTGTGTGGCAGGGGGGACAATCTGTGGGGCAGGATCAATCTGTGGCGAGGGGATTTATCCCCGCTGGGCTGCGAAGCAGCCCCAAAACCTACCCTCGCGGTGGCCCTGGTTGATTGCATGGGCTTTTTTGGGGGGGCGCTTCGCACCCCAGCGGGGATAAATCCCCTCACCACAGGGGGGTTATTCGCCTTCGTCGAAGTACCTGTTGATCAGGTCCACCAGGGCATCCATCGCTTCCTGCGCTCGATCGCCTTCAGTGTGCAGGTGGATCTTGGTGCCCTTGCCGGCGGCGAGCATCATCATCGCCATGATGCTTTTACCGTCGACCGCGGTCTCGGGTGTGCGACCCACCCTGATGGTGGTGTCCTTGAACTGGCCCGCGACTCCGACGAACTTGGCCGACGCTCGGGCATGCAAACCCAGCTTGTTGATGATTTCAATTTCCAGAGCAGGCATCGCGATGTGAATCCTTTAGCTGAGGTCGCGGTGGCGAACCTGGACGTTCTTCAGGGATTGTTGCAGGAGCTGACCCAGGCGTTCGGTCAGGTAGACAGAGCGGTGATGGCCACCAGTGCAGCCGATGGCGATCGTGACATAGGCGCGGTTGCTCGCGGCAAAGCGGGGCAGCCATTTGAGCAGGTAGCTGGAGATGTCCTGGTACATTTCTTCGACATCCGGCTGGGCGGCCAGGTAGTCGATCACCGGTTGGTCGAGCCCGGACTGAGCGCGCAACTCCGGTTTCCAATAAGGATTGGGCAGGCAGCGCACATCGAACACCAGATCGGCGTCTACGGGCATGCCACGCTTGAAACCAAACGACTCCACCAGGAACGCCGTGCCCGGCTCGGGTTGGTTGAGCAGGCGCAGCTTGATGGTGTCGCGCAACTGATACAGGTTCAGGTGCGTGGTATTGACCTTCAGGTCTGCCAGGTCGGCGATCGGCCCCAGTAGCTGGCTTTCATCCTCGATGGCTTCGGCCAGCGAACGGTTGGCATTGCTCAGTGGGTGGCGTCGGCGGGTTTCGGAAAAACGCTTGAGCAGTGTCTCTTCATCGGCATCCAGGTACAGCACGTCGCATTGGATATGTCGGCTGCGCACTTCCTCGAGCAGTTCAGGAAAGCGCGACAGGTGGCTTGGCAGGTTACGTGCATCGATGGACACCGCCACCAGCGGCTGTGCCAACTCGGTGTGGATCAGGGCGCGCTCGGCCAGTTCCGGCAGCAGGCCGGCGGGCAGGTTGTCGATGCAATAGTAGCCGCTGTCCTCAAGCACGTTGAGGGCCGTGCTTTTACCGGAGCCGGAGCGACCACTGACAATGATCATGCGCATTTTTAATGACCGTTCTGCTCGTCCAGGACAACCTGGTACAACGCTTCGTTGCTCGGTGCGCTGCGCAGTTTTTCGCGCACTTCCTTGCGGTCCAGCATGCTGGCAATCTGGCGCAGCAGCTCGAGGTGCGCATCGGTCGCCGCTTCCGGTACCAGCAATACAAACAGCAGGTCGACCGGGGCGCCGTCGATGGCGTCGAAATCTATAGCAGTTTCAAGGTGCAACAGCGCGCTGATCGGCGCGGCACAACCCTTGAGACGGCAGTGGGGAATGGCGATGCCGTTGCCAAAACCGGTGGAGCCGAGTTTTTCACGGGCAACCAAGGCCTCGAAGACGTCCTGCATTTCCAGATCCGGAACCTCGCGGTGGATCAGGTTGGCAATGTGTTCGAGGGCTTTCTTTTTACTGCCGCCCGGCGCGTTCACCTGGGAACGGCCGGGGGTCAGGATGGTTTCTAGTCGGATCATGGATTGGGGGGGTTAACGACCGGTTGCGCCCTGGAGGAGGCTCTGGGTCTTTTCCTTATGCTTTTTGAGTTGGCGATCCAGCTTGTCGGTCAGCAGGTCAATCGCGGCATACATGTCTGTGTGCTCTGCGTTGGCAACCACTTCTCCGCCGGGGATATGCAGCGTGGCTTCGATTTTCTGCAGCAGCTTCTCGACGTTCATCGTGACTTGCACGTTGGTGATCTTGTCGAAATGCCTCTCCAATCGGTCGAGTTTTTCGCCGATGTAGGTGCGCAGGGGTTCGGTCACTTCCAGTTGGTGTCCACTGATGTTGACTTGCATACAGCTTCTCCTTCGTTGCCAGTGCATAAAGCGGCAGGCAGAAATGCCTGCCACTGGAACGCTGTGGCGTGGCCTGTTACATCAACCGCTTACGTTCGCTCGAAGGCGCGATCCCGAGGGATTCGCGGTATTTGGCGACGGTGCGGCGGGCCACCTGAATGCCTTGTGCCTCCAGTAAACCAGCGATCTTGCTGTCACTCAACGGCTTTTTCTGATTTTCCGCGGCCACCAGTTTTTTGATGATCGCGCGGATGGCCGTGGACGAGCATTCGCCGCCTTCGGAGGTGCTGACGTGGCTGGAGAAAAAGTATTTCAATTCATAGATACCCCGAGGGGTATGCATGAATTTCTGGGTGGTTACCCGGGAAATCGTCGACTCGTGCATGCCCACTGCCTCGGCAATGTCATGCAGGACCAACGGTTTCATCGCTTCATCGCCGTACTCCAGGAAGCCGCGCTGATGCTCGACGATCTGGGTGGCAACTTTCATCAGGGTTTCGTTGCGGCTTTGCAGGCTCTTGATGAACCAGCGCGCTTCCTGCAACTGGTTGCGCATGAAGGTGTTGTCGGCACTGGTGTCGGCACGCTTCACAAAGCCGGCGTACTGGGCGTTGACCCGCAGCTTGGGCACCGACTCCTGGTTGAGCTCCACCAGCCAGCGATCATTGTGCTTGCGCACGATCACGTCGGGGACCACATATTCGGGCTCGGTGGATTCGATCTGCGAGCCGGGACGCGGGTTGAGGCTCTGCACCAGTTCGATGACCTGGCGCAGCTCATCTTCCTTGAGCTTCATGCGACGCATCAGTTGGCTGTAGTCGCGGCCGCCCAACAGGTCGATGTAATCGGTGACCAGCCGCTTGGCTTCGGCCAGCCACGGTGTCTTGGCGGACAACTGGCGCAGTTGCAGCAACAGGCACTCGCCCAGGTTGCGGGCGCCGATGCCGGCCGGTTCGAACTGCTGGATGCGATGAAGGACGGCTTCGATCTCGTCCAGCTCGATGTCGAGCTCGGGGTCGAAGGCTTCCAGGATTTCTTCGAGGGTCTCGTCCAGATAGCCCTGGTTGTTGATGCAGTCGATCAGGGTCACGGCGATCAGGCGATCGGTGTCGGACATCGGCGCCAGGTTCAACTGCCACAGCAGGTGGCTTTGCAGGCTTTCGCCCGCAGAGGTGCGGGTGGTGAAGTCCCACTCGTCGTCATCGCTGCTTGGCAGGCTGCTGGCGCTGGTCTGGTAGACGTCTTCCCAGGCCGTGTCCACGGGCAGTTCGTTGGGGATGCGTTCGTTCCATTCGCCGTCCTCGAGGTTGTCCACCGTCGGGGCGGTTTCCTGGTAGGTCGGTTCCGGGATTTCGGTGTTGGTCTTCTGCTCGACGTTGTCGGCCAGCGGATCGGTGTTGTCGAAGTCGTCGCCTTCTTCCTGGCGTTCGAGCATCGGATTGGACTCCAGGGCCTCCTGGATTTCCTGCTGCAGGTCCAGGGTCGACAATTGGAGCAGGCGGATGGCCTGTTGCAGCTGCGGTGTCATCGTCAGCTGCTGGCCCATTCTCAAGACTAGCGATGGTTTCATGGCAGGGGCTTAACACCTTATTAGCCGGCGCACATGCGCCATCCACTACAGGGCGCCGAAGCGCCAAACTTAAGCAAATTATATGCCTGAAACTGAAGTGTTTGCCTAGAGCGTCGCCACAATAAAATTAAACGACGCTCGGACAATTCGCCAGACACTTGTGATTACAGGCGGAACTCATGGCCCAGATACACTTCCTTGACCAGCTCATTGGCCAGGATGGCTGCGGAGTCGCCTTCGGCGATCAGTTGGCCATCGTTGACAATGTAGGCGGTTTCACAGATATCCAGCGTCTCGCGCACGTTGTGGTCAGTGATCAGCACGCCGATCCCCTTGGCCTTGAGGTGATGGATGATCTGCTTGATATCACCTACCGAGATCGGGTCCACGCCAGCGAACGGTTCGTCGAGCAGGATGAACTTCGGTGCGGTGGCCAGGGCGCGGGCAATTTCCGCGCGACGCCGCTCACCGCCGGACAGGCTCATGCCCAGGTTGTCGCGAATATGGCTGATGTGGAATTCCTGCAGCAGGCTTTCCAGCTCCTGGCGACGGCCGGCCTTGTCGAGTTCCTTGCGGGTCTCGAGGATCGCCATGATATTGTCGGCAACCGACAGTTTGCGGAAGATCGATGCTTCTTGCGGCAAATAGCCGATACCTGCCTTCGCTCGGCCGTGCATCGGCTGGTGGCTGACATCCACGTCGTCGATCAGTACGCGACCCTGATCGGCCTGGACCAGGCCGACGATCATGTAGAAGCAGGTGGTCTTGCCCGCGCCGTTGGGGCCGAGCAGGCCGACGATCTGGCCGCTGTCGATGGACAGGCTGACATCACGCACGACTTGACGGCTCTTGTAGCTCTTGGCCAGGTGCTGAGCTTTCAGAGTTGCCATTACTGGGCCTTCTGCTCGTCGGTTTTCTTTTTCGGTTGGATCACCATGTCGATCCGCGGACGCGACTCGGTCACCTTGCTGCCGGTGGCGCGACCGGCGCTGGCGAGTTTCTTGTTGGTGTCGTAGACGATTTTCTCGCCTTGGGTCACGTTGTTGTCCTTGTCGACGACCTTGGCGCGGTCGATCAGGACGACGCGATCCTGGGAGGCGTGGTACTGGATGGTTACCCCGTAACCCTGCACAGGCTTGGTATCGCCTGCGGTTTGCAACTGCTCGAAATAGGCCAGGTTGCCCACCGAGGTCACCACGTCGATGTCGCCGGACTGGGTGCGGGTGATGGTCACGGTATTGCCGGTGACCTTCATCGAGCCCTGGGTGATGATCACGTCGCCTTTATAGGTGGCGACGCCATTCTTGTCGTCGAGCTGGGCGTCGTCGGCCTGGATGCGGATAGGCTGGTTGCGGTCGTCGGGAAGAGCCCAGGCGCTCGCGCTTCCCAGTGCTGCTGCGCCCAGACTGAGCAAAATAGGGAGGGTTTTAGCGAGCTTCATACTGTCCTCTTACGTTCGATAGCAGGTGTATCCTGCTTTCCTTCAAATACGCTTTCATTCCCGTGCCGGTCGATACACCCCCGGCGCCGTCGATTCTAACGGGTTGCTCGGTCTGCGCATATTCTTGCTGTGGGAACACGGTCATGCGCGTGCTGGTGATGATGGTCGTACGGTTTTTCTCGTCGGTTCGGGCGATGCGCACCGAGTCGATCAGTTCCACTTCGGTGCCGCCGGAATTGACTTCGGCATGCTCGCTCTGCACATGCCACGGAAACTCGGTGCCGCGGAACATGTTCAGATCGGGCTTGGTGACCAGCGTAATGTCAGTGGCCTTTACGTGGTCGACCTTGTCGGACGTCATCTCGTACTGCACTTTGCCGTCGGGCAGGTATTGCAGGGTATGCGTGTTGGTCGCGTACCAGTCGATCTTTTCCTCGATCTGGGCCGCTGGCCGGTCGAGAAACCGTTCGGGGCTGATGTTCCAGTAGCCCACCGCAGCAAAAATCGCCGCGATACAGCCGAACACCACGATGGTGCGAATCTTCTTGCTCAGCATAAATGGCTCACAGGTACGCGGCGTTGGCCGCTTCGAGGTGGCCCTGGGCGCGCAGGATCAGTTCACAGAATTCGCGGGCCGCACCTTCGCCGCCTCGCGCCGTGGTGACGCCGTGGGCGTGCTCGCGGACGAAGCTGGCCGCGTTGGCGACCGCCATGCCCAGGCCGACCCGGCGAATCACCGGCAGGTCTGGCAGGTCGTCACCGAGGTAGGCCACCTGTTCATAGCTTAGGTTGAGTTGACCCAGAAGCTCGTCCAGCACCACCAGTTTGTCTTCGCGTCCCTGGTAAAGGTGCGGGATGCCGAGGTTCTTCGCGCGCCGCTCGACCACCGGGGTCTTGCGGCCGCTGATGATAGCGGTCTGCACGCCGGCGGCCATCAACATCTTGATGCCTTGGCCGTCGAGGGTGTTGAACGTCTTGAACTCGCTGCCGTCTTCAAGGAAGTACAGGCGACCATCGGTCAGCACGCCGTCCACATCGAAAACCGCCAGCTTGATGGCTTGGCCGCGTTGCAACAGGTCTGTGTTCATTTACATGACTCCCGCACGCAGCAAATCGTGCATGTTCAGGGCACCCACCGGACGGTCTTCGTCGTCGACGACCACCAGGGCGCTGATCTTGTGGTCTTCCATGATCTTCAGGGCCTCGGCGGCGAGCATCTCGGCGCGGGCGGTCTTGCCGTGGGGCGTCATGACTTGCTCGATGGTCGCACTGTGGATGTCGATGGTGCGGTCCAGGGTGCGGCGCAGGTCGCCGTCGGTGAAGATCCCGGCGAGCTTGCCGTCGGTCTCCAGGACCACCGTCATGCCCAGTCCTTTGCGGGTCATTTCCATGAGGGCGTCCTTGAGCAGCGTGCCGCGCAGCACTTGTGGCAAATCCTGGCCAGCGTGCATCACGTTTTCGACTTTCAGCAGCAGGCGACGGCCGAGGGCGCCACCGGGATGGGAAAAGGCGAAATCTTCCGCGGTGAAGCCCCGGGCTTCCAGCAGCGCCACGGCCAGGGCGTCGCCCATGACCAGGGCCGCGGTGGTGGAGGAGGTCGGTGCCAGGTTCAGCGGGCAGGCTTCGTGTTCGACATGAACATTGAGGTTGACTTCGGCGGCCTTGGCCAGCGGCGAGTCCGGGTTGCCGGTCATGCTGATCAACTGGATGCCCAGGCGCTTGATCAGCGGCAGCAGCGTTATGATCTCATTGGTGGAGCCGGAGTTGGACAGGGCCAGGATGACGTCGTCCCGGGTGATCATGCCCATGTCTCCGTGGCTGGCTTCGGCCGGATGGACAAAAAAGGCTGTGGTGCCGGTGCTGGCGAGGGTGGCGGCGATCTTGTTGCCGATGTGCCCGGACTTGCCCATGCCGACCACGACCACCCGGCCTTTGCTGGCCAGAATCATCTCGCAGGCGCGTACGAAATTAGCGTCGATATGGGGCAGCAAGCCTTGCACGGCTTCGAGCTCGAGGCGGATGGTACGTTGTGCCGATTGAATCAGGTCGCTGGATTGGCTCATGTCAGAAATCGTATAGCCCGATGAAAAGGCGGCGATTATAGCGGCAATGAACAATTCCCTCACGTAAGTTCGTCATGCTTTGTTCGAGGGGCCGCAAGGTTCGACATAAAATGTGGCTTTTAACCTTAAGCCAAGCTTAACAGGCGGGGCGTTGGCCTTGGGCGCTTGGCCGTTGCAGTGATATAGTTCGCCGCCGGTTCGCGTGCCCGGCGGTACCGGCGCTTGTCGGCTGCCCAGGGCATTCGAATGTGAGGCTGCATCGCAAGGAGTTTAGATGAGTGCCGACAACGCCTACGCGGTCGAGCTGAAGGGACTGTCCTTCAAGCGAGGGACGCGCAGCATTTTCAATGACATCGATATTCGCATTCCGCGCGGCAAGGTCACCGGCATCATGGGGCCTTCCGGGTGTGGCAAGACCACGCTGTTGCGGCTGATCGGGGCACAACTGCGCCCCAGCGCCGGCGAAGTCTGGGTCAATGGTCAGAATCTTCCCCAGTTGTCTCGCAGCGACCTGTTCGATGCGCGCAAGCACATGGGCGTGCTGTTCCAGAGTGGCGCGCTGTTTACCGATCTCGATGTGTTCGAGAACGTGGCGTTCCCGTTGCGGGTCCATACCGAGCTGCCGGAAGAGATGATCCGCGACATCGTCCTGCTCAAGTTGCAGGCCGTCGGGCTGCGGGGCGCCCTCGACCTGATGCCCGACGAGCTGTCCGGCGGCATGAAGCGGCGGGTCGCGCTGGCGCGGGCGATTGCCCTTGATCCGAAGATCCTCATGTACGACGAACCCTTCGTCGGGCAGGACCCGATCGCCATGGGTGTGCTCGTGCGCCTGATCCGCCTGCTCAACGATGCGCTGGGCATCACCAGCATCGTGGTCTCCCACGACCTGGCCGAAACCGCGAGCATTGCCGACTATATCTATGTGGTTGGCGATAGCCAGGTGCTGGGGCAGGGCACGCCTCAGGAACTGGCGGATTCTGACAATCCGCGCATTCGCCAATTCATGAAGGGTGATCCGGACGGGCCGGTGGCGTTCCATTTTCCGGCCACGGATTACCGTACCGATCTGCTGGGGAAGCGCTGATGCGCAAGAAATCACTGTTGGAAAGAATTCGCCTGTTTGGTCGCTCGGGTATGGATGTGGTGGCGGTACTGGGCCGCTCCTCGCTGTTCCTGATGCACGCCTTGCTCGGTCGCAACTCGACGGGCGGCGGATTTGGCCTGCTGGTCAAGCAGTTGCACTCGGTGGGCGTGATGTCCCTGGTGATCATCGTGGTCTCCGGGATCTTCATTGGCATGGTGCTGGCGCTGCAGGGCTTCAGCATTTTGTCCAGCTACGGTTCGGAGCAGGCGGTCGGGCAGATGGTTGCGTTGACGCTGCTGCGTGAGCTCGGCCCCGTGGTAACGGCGCTACTGTTCGCCGGGCGTGCCGGTTCGGCGCTGACGGCCGAAATCGGTAACATGAAGTCCACCGAGCAGTTGTCCAGCCTGGAAATGATTGGTGTCGACCCGCTCAAGTACATCATTGCCCCGCGCCTGTGGGCCGGTTTCATTTCCCTGCCGGTGCTGGCGATGATTTTCAGCGTCGTGGGGATCTGGGGCGGCTCGTGGGTGGCTGTCGACTGGCTGGGGGTCTATGAGGGTTCCTACTGGTCGAACATGCAAAACAGCGTCGACTTCCTCGACGATGTCCTCAATGGCGTGATCAAAAGTGCCGTATTCGCTTTCGTCGTGACCTGGATCGCCGTGTTTCAAGGCTATGACTGTGAGCCCACGTCAGAGGGGATCAGCCGTGCCACAACCAAGACCGTGGTGTACGCCTCGCTGGCGGTCCTGGGCCTCGACTTTATTCTGACCGCCTTGATGTTTGGAGATTTCTGATGCAAAACCGCACCCTGGAAATCGGTGTCGGCCTTTTCTTGCTGGCTGGCATCCTGGCTTTGCTGCTGCTGGCCCTGCGGGTCAGTGGACTGGCGCCGACGGCAAGCACCGATACTTATAAACTTTATGCCAACTTTGACAATATCGCCGGTTTGACGGTCAGAGCAAAGGTGACCATGGCCGGTGTCACTATCGGCAAGGTCACGGCAATCGATCTGAATCGCGAGGATTTCACCGGTCGGGTGACGCTGCAGTTGGAAAAGCGCGTGGATAACCTGCCGACTGATTCCACTGCATCTATCCTCACGGCTGGGCTGCTGGGTGAGAAGTACATTGGCATCAGCGTGGGTGGGGAAGACACCGTGCTCAAGGACGGTGGTGTCATCCACGACACGCAGTCGTCCCTGGTGCTCGAGGACCTGATCGGTAAATTCCTGCTCAATACCGTTAGCAAAGACGCCAAATGAGGAGCTTTTGAATGATCTCTATCTTGCGACGTGGCCTGTTGGTGCTGCTCGCCGCGCTGCCGTTGATGGCTAACGCCGTGGCTGCGCCTTCGGCCCATGACATCATCCAGGACACGACGACCCGTCTGTTGGCGGACCTTTCCGCCAACAAAGAGAAGTACAAGCAGGACCCGAGTGCGTTCTATGACGCGCTGAACGGCATCGTCGGCCCCGTGGTGGACGCTGACGGCATCTCCAAGAGCATCATGACCGTCAAGTACTCGCGCAAGGCGAGTCCGGCACAGATGACTCGTTTCCAGGAGAACTTCAAGCGCAGCCTGATGCAGTTCTATGGCAACGCCTTGCTTGAGTACAACAACCAGGGCATCACCGTTTCGCCGGCCAAGGACGAAAGCGGCACCCGCACCAGCGTCGATATGCAGGTCAAGGGTAACAACGGCGCGATCTACCCTGTCTCCTACACACTCGAGAAAATCAACGACGAGTGGAAGGTGCGCAACGTGATCATCAATGGCATCAACATCGGCAAGCTGTTCCGCGATCAGTTCGCCGACGCGATGCAGCGCAATGGCAACGATCTGGACAAGACCATCAACGGTTGGGCCGGTGAGGTCGCCAAGGCCAAGGAAGTGGCCGAAGAAGCCGAAGAGAAGCAGGCGCAATGATCGAGTCGGTGAGTGAATCGGCCGTGCGTCTGGGTGAGGCTGGCGTGCTGATGCTCAGTGGCGTGCTGGATTACCGCACGGGCCCGGCCCTGCGCAAGGAGGGCCAGGCGCTGATCAAGTCCATCAGTGCCGCCGAGGTGGTCATTGACTGCTCGGCGGTGCAGAAGTCCAGCAGCGTCGGCCTATCGTTGCTGCTGTGCTTCATGCGGGACGCCAAGGCTGCCGGCAAAACGTGGAGCATCCGTGGGATGCCCGAAGACATGCGCGAAATAGCCCAGGTCAGCGAACTGACCGAGTTGTTGGCGCACCCCTGACCCATTGTGGCGAGGGAGCTTGCTCCCGCTGGCCGCGCAGCGGCCCCTGCTTTTATTGGGATAGCTTTGCAGTCAGGCGGGAGCAAGCGCCCTCGCCATGATGATTCACGCAAGCAAGTGGCCAGCGTTACTCGTCAGAGTCCTGCTTCGCGGGGTTCGCAGGCGCGGGGCTTTTTTGTATGATGTGCGACCCGCGCGCACAGGGCGCCGATTGAGGTTGAGCATGCAGGCTGTAGAAGTGAAGAGCTTCCTAGAAGGAAAGCTGCCTGGTACGCAGGTGGAAGTTGAAGGCGAAGGCTGCAACTTCCAGCTGAACGTGATCAGCGATGAACTGGCGGCGTTGAGCCCAGTGAAGCGTCAGCAGAGCATCTATGCCCATTTGAACCCATGGATCGCCGATGGCAGCATCCACGCGGTCACGATGAAATTTTTCAGCAGCGCGGCCTGGGCCGAGCGCACCTGAGCCCAAGGGCCTCGAGATTCTTATGGATAAACTGATTATTACCGGCGGCGTTCGTCTTGATGGCGAAATCCGTATTTCCGGGGCAAAGAACTCCGCCCTGCCGATCCTGGCCGCGACCCTGCTATGCGATGGCCCGGTGACCGTGGCCAACCTGCCGCACCTGCACGACATCACCACGATGATCGAGCTGTTCGGCCGCATGGGCATTGAGCCGGTAATCGACGAGAAGCTCAGCGTCGAGATCGACCCGCGCACCATCAAGACCCTGGTCGCCCCGTACGAGCTGGTGAAGACCATGCGTGCGTCGATCCTGGTATTGGGCCCGATGGTCGCCCGTTTCGGTGAAGCCGAAGTCGCCTTGCCTGGCGGTTGCGCCATTGGCTCGCGCCCGGTGGACCTGCACATTCGCGGCCTGGAAGCCATGGGCGCGGTAATCGACGTCGAAGGCGGCTACATCAAGGCCAAGGCGCCGGAAGGCGGCTTGCGCGGCGCGCACTTCTTCTTCGATACCGTCAGTGTGACCGGGACCGAGAACATCATGATGGCCGCCGCACTGGCCAAGGGCCGTAGCGTGCTGCAAAACGCCGCACGCGAGCCTGAAGTGGTCGACCTGGCGAACTTCCTGATCGCCATGGGCGCCAAGATCAGCGGCGCTGGCACCGATACCATCACCATCGATGGCGTCGAGCGCCTGCATTCGGCCACCTACAAAGTGATGCCGGACCGGATCGAAACCGGTACCTACCTGGTGGCCGCTGCGGTCACCGGTGGCCGCGTCAAGGTCAAGGACACCGATCCGACCATCCTTGAAGCCGTCCTGGAGAAACTCAAGGAAGCCGGTGCCGAAGTCACCTGCGGCGAAGACTGGATCGAAGTGAACATGCACGGCAAGCGGCCAAAAGCCGTCAACGTGCGGACCGCTCCGTACCCGGCGTTCCCGACCGACATGCAGGCGCAGTTCATCTCCCTCAACGCCATTGCCGAAGGCACGGGTGCGGTGATCGAGACGATCTTCGAAAACCGTTTCATGCACGTCTACGAGCTGCACCGCATGGGCGCCAAGATCCAGGTGGAAGGCAATACGGCCATCGTGACCGGCACCGAGAAGCTCAAGGGCGCGCCAGTGATGGCCACCGACCTGCGGGCCTCGGCCAGCCTGGTCATCTCGGCTCTGGTTGCCGAAGGCGATACCCTGATCGATCGCATCTACCACATCGACCGTGGTTATGAGTGCATCGAAGAAAAACTGCAGATGCTCGGCGCCAAGATCCGCCGCGTGCCGGGCTAGTTCCGGCTGCATGGGCGCAGGGACGCGTCCGTTGATTTCGTTTTATCGAGGGTGGTTGCACCCTCGATGTGTGTCCGGCGCCGCTTGCGACCGGGCATGAGTACCTTGATAAGGACTGACGTTTCCCATGTTGACCATCGCACTGTCCAAGGGCCGCATCCTTGACGACACCCTGCCGCTTCTGGCTGAAGCGGGCATCGTGCCGACCGAGAATCCGGACAAGAGCCGCAAGCTGATCATCCCCACGACCCAGGCCGATGTGCGCTTGCTGATCGTGCGTGCCACCGATGTGCCGACCTACGTGGAACATGGCGCCGCCGACCTGGGCGTTGCCGGCAAGGACGTGCTGATGGAATACGGCGGCCAGGGCCTGTACGAGCCCCTGGACCTGCAGATCGCCCGCTGCAAGCTGATGACCGCCGGTAAAGTCGGCGCGCCGGAGCCCAAGGGGCGTTTGCGCGTGGCGACCAAGTTCGTCAACATTGCCAAGCGTTATTACGCCGAGCAGGGCCGTCAGGTCGATATCATCAAGTTGTACGGTTCGATGGAACTGGCGCCGCTGATCGGCCTGGCGGACAAGATCATCGACGTGGTCGACACGGGCAACACCCTGCGGGCCAATGGCCTGGAACCCCAGGATTTCATCGCCGACATCACCTCCCGGCTGATCGTCAACAAGGCTTCGATGAAAATGCAGCACGCCCGTATCCAGGCTCTGATCGATACCCTGCGCAAGGCAGTGGAATCGCGACACCGCGGCTGATTCACCTGCGCGACCTTGAGTCGCGCCCGTCTATCCGTGTCATAGCCAATTTTCTCAGGTGCCCACGCGAATGGACTGGTAGCTTAGGGCGCCTGAGCATTTGCCATTAATGAGGCCCTCGCTATGACCGCTCCCACTTCGATTCGCCGACTCAACGCTGCCGATCCGGATTTCGCACATCATCTGGATCATCTGCTGAGCTGGGAAAGTGTGTCTGACGACTCGGTCAATCAGCGGGTGCTGGACATCATCAAGGCCGTGCGCGAGCGTGGCGATGCCGCCCTGGTGGAATTCACCCAGAAATTCGACGGCCTGCAAGTGGCGTCCATGGCCGACCTGATCCTGCCGCGCGAGCGCCTGGAACTGGCCCTGACCCGGATCACCGTGCCCCAGCGCGAAGCCCTGGAAAAAGCCGCTTCCCGGGTGCGCGACTATCACGAAAGACAGAAACAGGACTCCTGGAGCTACACCGAAGCCGACGGCACGGTGCTGGGCCAGAAAGTCACGCCGCTGGACCGCGCCGGCCTGTACGTGCCGGGTGGCAAGGCGTCCTATCCGTCCTCGGTGCTGATGAACGCGATCCCGGCCAAGGTCGCCGGCGTGACCGAGGTGGTCATGGTCGTCCCGACCCCGCGGGGTGAAATCAACGAGCTGGTGCTGGCCGCCGCTTGCATTGCCGGCGTGGACCGGGTGTTCACCATTGGCGGTGCCCAGGCCGTGGCTGCGCTGGCCTATGGCACCGAAAGCGTGCCGCGGGTCGACAAGGTGGTCGGGCCGGGCAACATCTATGTCGCCACCGCCAAGCGCCACGTGTTTGGCCAGGTCGGCATCGACATGATCGCCGGCCCTTCGGAAATCCTCGTGGTGTGCGACGGCCAGACCGATCCGGACTGGATCGCCATGGACCTGTTTTCCCAGGCCGAGCACGACGAAGACGCCCAGGCGATCCTGGTCAGCCCCGACGCCGAGTTCCTCGACAAGGTCGCCGCCAGCATCGACAAGCTGCTGCCGACCATGGACCGCGCCGAAATCATCAACACCTCGATCAACGGCCGTGGGGCGCTGATCCATGTCCGCGACATGGAGCAGGCCATCGAGGTCGCCAACCGTATCGCGCCGGAACACCTGGAGTTGTCGGTCGCCGACCCGCAGGCCTGGTTGCCGCAGATCCGTCACGCCGGTGCGATCTTCATGGGCCGCCACACCAGTGAGGCCCTGGGCGATTACTGCGCAGGTCCCAACCACGTGTTGCCGACCTCCGGCACCGCGCGCTTCTCGTCGCCGCTGGGGGTGTATGACTTCCAGAAGCGTTCGTCGATCATCTTCTGCTCTGAGCAGGGCGCATCCGAACTGGGCAAGACCGCTTCGGTGCTGGCCCGTGGCGAATCGCTGAGCGCCCACGCGCGCAGTGCCGAGTACCGCATTCTTGACGAGCCTTCCATTGAAGGGCAGGGGAACTGAAATGAGTAAATTCTGGAGCCCGTTCGTCAAGAACCTGGTGCCCTACGTGCCGGGTGAACAGCCGAAGCTGACCCGCTTGGTCAAGCTCAACACCAACGAGAATCCCTACGGCCCATCGCCCAAGGCCCTGGCGGCGATGCAGACCGAGCTGAACGACAACCTGCGCCTGTATCCGGATCCCAACAGCGACCTGCTCAAAGGCGCCGTGGCCCGCTATTACGGCGTGCAGAGCAACCAGGTGTTCCTGGGGAATGGCTCGGATGAAGTGTTGGCGCACATTTTTCACGGCCTGTTGCAACATGACCAGCCGCTGTTGTTTCCGGACATCAGCTACAGCTTCTATCCGGTGTATTGCGGGCTGTACGGCATTCAGTTCGATGCGGTGCCGCTGGATGCGCAATTCCAGATCGACCCGGCAGACTACGCCAAACCCAATGGCGGGATCATTTTCCCCAACCCGAACGCGCCGACCGGCTGCCTGCTGGCGCTGGAAGCGGTCGAGCAGATCCTCAAGGCCAACCCGGATTCGGTGGTGGTGGTCGACGAGGCCTATATCGACTTCGGCGGCGAGACGGCCATCAGCCTGGTGGATCGCTATCCGAACCTGCTGGTGACCCAGACCTTGTCCAAGTCCCGCTCCCTGGCGGGGCTGCGCGTGGGCCTGGCGGTGGGCCATCCGGAGCTGATCGAAGCGCTGGAGCGGATCAAGAACAGCTTCAACTCCTACCCGCTGGATCGCCTGGCGAATGTCGGCGGCGCGGCGGCGTTCGAGGATCGCGAGTACTTCGACAAGACTTGCCGGTTAGTCATCGAGCACCGTGAATGGGTCGTGGCCCAACTGCAAGCCAAGGGCTTTGAAGTGCTGCCCTCGGCGGCCAACTTCATCTTCGCCCGCCACCCTCGGCACGATGCGGCAGGGTTGGCGGCGAAACTGCGGGAACAGGGGGTGATCGTGCGGCACTTCAAGCAGGAGCGGATTGCCCAATTCCTGCGGATCAGCATCGGTACACCGGAGCAGAACCAGGCCCTGATCGAAGCCCTCGGCGAACTCTGAAACCCTGCAAATCCCCTGTGGGAGCAGGCTTGCCCGCGAAGGCGTAGTGTCAGTCGCTTCGATGTTGGCTGAACCGACGCCATCGCGAGCAAGCTCGCTCCCACAGTTGTTTTGGGGTGTTCGCACTGTCGGCGTTCCACCGCCAATCCTCTGTGGGAGCGAGCCTGCTCGCGATGGGGCCTTCGGATCAGACCCTGAACTGATTGATCAACCGCCGCTGCTGCTCCGCCAGTTTGGTCAACCCGGCGCTGGCCGCGCTGGATTCGTCGGCGCCGCTGGCGACTTCGTTCGCCACTTGCCCGATGTTGATCACGTTACGGTTGATGTCGTCGGCTACGGCGCTTTGTTCCTCGGCGGCGCTGGCGATCTGGGTGTTCATGTCGTTGATCACCGACACGGCCTGGGTGATCGTTTCCAGGGCCTGGGCCGCTTTCGCCGCATGCTGCACGCTTTCGTCGGTGCGGGTCTGGCTGTCTTCCATCACCCGCACCACATCCCGGGTGCCTTGTTGCAACTGTTGGATCATCGTCTGGATTTCTTCGGTCGCCTGTTGCGTCTTCTGCGCCAGGTTGCGCACTTCATCGGCGACTACCGCGAAACCACGGCCCTGTTCACCGGCACGGGCGGCTTCGATGGCGGCGTTGAGGGCGAGCAGGTTGGTCTGCTCGGCGATTCCGCGAATGGCGGTGAGGATCGCGTTGATGTTCTCGCTGTCCTTGGCCAGGGTCTGTACCACGCCCACCGCCTTGCCGATTTCCACGGCCAGGGCACCGATGGAGGTGGAAGTGTCCCGCACGATCTGCATGCCCTGGCTGGCAGCCTGGTCTGCATGGCTGGCGGCCTGGGCGGCTTGGGTCGCGTTGCGGGCCACGTCCTGGGCGGTGGCGGTCATTTCGTGCACGGCGGTGGCGACTTGATCGATCTCTGACATCTGCTTGTGCACGCCCTGGTTGGTGCGGATCGCGATATCGGCGGTGTGCTCCGACGAATCGCTGACGCTCTGCACCGAGGTCACCACCTGGGTGATCATGCCCTGCAACTTGCTCAGGAAGGTATTGAAGCCCCTGGCGATCGCCCCCAGCTCATCGGCGCGGTCGCTCACCAGGCGGCGGGTCAGGTCGCCTTCGCCCTGGGCGATGTCATCGAGCATCGCCACCATTTGCTTGAGTGGTCGGGCAATGCCGTGGCCCACCAGCCAGATCACCAGCAGACCGATGCCGGCAATCACCAGGCCCACTATCGCCATGCCGAAGATGTCGGCCTGGCGCTGGTGGTCGAGGTCTTTCTGCAGCGCTTGCAGGTCGGCCATGACCGCGTTCAGTGGCAGCTGCAACATCAGCGTCCAGCGGGCGTTGGTCTCGCCGATGCCGAACGGCATGTACACCTCGATATGCCCGTGTGCTTCGTCGATGTCATAGCGCACTTCGCCGACGCCCAGCTTGGCGAGGTTATCCAGTGCGCTGGCGTCCAGCAGGTCGCTGGCCTTTTCTCCGAGTTTGCTCGGGTCCTGGGTGAAGGCCACCAGTCGATTGTTGCTGGAGAGCAAGGCCATTTCCCCGGCGCCGTCGTACAACTTGCCATCGGCGGCCACGAGCATGTCCTGGATGAAGTTCACCGACAGGTCGGCGCCGACGATGCCCTGGAACTGGCCATCGATCATGATCGGTTCGATGAACGAGGCGAGCATGGTCATCGTGCTGCCAACGCGATAGGGCGCCGGGTCGATCACGCAGGCTTTCTTGCTGTCCTGGGAGCACAGGTAGTACTCACTGGCGCGGATGCCGGTGGAAAGTAGTTTCTGGTCGGTCACGTCGGCGAGTTTTTCCAGGCCCAGGGAGCCGTCCTGGTTACGGAACCACCACGGCAGGAAACGCCCGTTGGTTTCCATGCCCACCACCTGGCTGTTCACATAGTTGGCGTCGTCGTGGTCGATGGCGTTCGGTTCCCAGGCGATGTAGGCACCGAGGATCTTCGGGTTGCGCACCACGGTTTCGCGCAACAGGCTGATCATTTGCTCGCGGGGCACCTTCAATTGCGGGTTGCCGTCCGTGCCGTTCATGCCCATCAAGGCGTTGCTGGTGGCCAGGCCGCGGGCGAGCAGCAGCGGGGCTTCCAGTTCCCGCTGGATCAGGCTCGCCTGGGTGCGGGCCAGGGCGGTGAGACGTTGTTCGATGAGCTGTTCGAACTGGGCCTTGGTCCGCTGTTGCACCATGTCTTGGGTGCGCGCGCCGACAAACAACGCGTACAGCACGAGGGCGCCCACCACGCTGAGCACGATGGCACCGGCCAGGGCGGCCACGGAAAACTGGATCGATCTGAATTTCATAAAGGCTCCGGACGCGGAAATGACGTCTGGGGCCGTTATCGGCGTTTCTGTGGCGCGGCATGAGGCGCTGTTCGTCGGGTGACTGTTTTAGCTGCGTAGGTGTCGCAAATGGACTGCGTGGGTCTGTCCGAAAAACCTGTAATCCTTCGTTATGTATCTGGCGCCGATACAGATCAAGGCCTAGGATACGCCCACGTTTCCAGGGAGCTTTTTTACATGAACAAGACATTGATGGTGAGTGCTCTGAGCGCGGCGCTGCTGCTCACCGGTTGCCAGTCGGTCAATACCACCAGCGGCGGAGCCGTGGGTGTGGAACGCAAGCAGTACATGTTCAGCATGCTGTCGACCGATCAGGTCAACCAGATGTATGCCCAGTCCTATCAAAAGACGATGGGTGAGGCGAGCGCCCAGGGCGCGCTGGACAAGACCAGTAACGATGCCAAGCGCATCCAGGTCATTGCCGATCGCTTGATTGCCCAGGCGCCGATGTTCCGCCCGGATTCGGCCCAGTGGAACTGGGAAGTGAACCTGATCAAGAGCGATGAACTCAACGCCAATTGCGGCCCTGGCGGTAAGATCATGTTCTACACCGGCCTGATCGACCAGTTGAAGCTGACCGACGCTGAAATCGCCGCGATCATGGGCCACGAAATCGCCCACGCCCTGCGCGAGCACGGGCGCGAAGCGATGTCCAAGGCCTATGGCATCGAGATGGCCAAGCAGGGCGCTGGTGCCTTGTTCGGCCTGGGCCAGGACAGCCTGGCGTTGGCCGACACCGTCGCCAACTATGGCATGACCTTGCCCAACAGCCGTGGCAACGAGAACGAAGCCGACCTGATCGGCCTCGAACTGGCCGCCCGCGCCGGCTACGACCCGAACGCGGCGATCACCTTGTGGAACAAGATGGCCAAGGCCTCGGAAGGCGCGCCACCGGAGTTCATGAGCACCCACCCGTCGTCGAGCAGCCGTATCGCTTCATTGCAGGCGGCGATTCCGAAGGTGATGCCGCTTTATCAGCAGGCCAAGAAATAAGCATCGTCATGCGGTAAAAGCTGTTTTTTGTGGCGAGGGAGCTTGCTCCCGCTCGGTCGCGTAGCGGCCGCAAAAGCTTAGGGCTGCTTCGCAACCCAGCGGGAGCAAGCTCCCTCGCCACAAGAACCTGCATCAACCTGATCAAACCCACCCGCTGCTCTGCATCGCCTTGTACACCGCCACGATCGCCAGGACGAAAAATGCCGAGGCGGCCAGGCGGCGGATCAGGGCCAGGGGCAGCTTCTCGGCGGCGAAATTGCCCGCCAGGACCACCGGCACGTTGGCAATCAACATGCCCACGGTGGTGCCGATGATGACCAACCACAACTCCGGGTATTGCGCGGCGAGCATCACCGTGGCGATTTGCGTCTTGTCGCCGATTTCCGCCAGGAAGAACGCAATCAGCGTGGTCAGGAATGGCCCGAACTTGCGGGCCGTGTTCGCTTCCTCATCGTCCAGTTTGTCCGGGACCAGGGTCCACAGCGCCGTGGCCGTGAAGCTTGCCGCCAGTATCCAGTGCAGCACCGCATCGGAGAAAAATCCGCTGACCCAGGCCCCTACTGCCCCGGCGGCTGCATGGTTGGCGAGTGTTGCGGCAATGATGCCGGCGATGATCGGCCAGGGTTTGCGAAAGCGAGCGGCCAGGATAAGTGCGAGCAATTGCGTCTTGTCGCCAATTTCGGCCAGCGCAACGATAGCGGTAGGTACGAGGAGTGAGTCCAGCATCAGGAATTCCTAAAGGGGCGGGTCGACACGGCTATGACACGTACAGCCTTCCCGCCCCGGGTAAGGTGTGCGTGTCATAGGTCTTGTCAAACCCAGCGACCATCTGCGTGGACGCTTGGGCCGCATACGCCATGGTCTGCTGACCAAGTATGTTGACGTATGCCGGGCGAGCATGGCGCTCGCGGGAGACTACTCCCCTAGGACGGAGCGGATTCTGCCTAGGCAAATCCGATTGGGCAAGTGCTGTTTTTTAAAAAAGGTTTCAGCCGCGCTTGGCCCGGTAGATGCGAAAACCCTGGCCCTCGGCCTTGATCGCACACACGCCCAGATGCTCTTCGATCAGCGGTTGGTACTTGAGGAAACTGTTCGCCACCAAACGCAGTTCGCCACCATTTTTCAGATGTTTTGCCGCTTTTCGCAGCAGGTTTTCCGTGGCGTGGTAGTCGGTATGCACGCCGACATGGAATGGCGGGTTGCTCAAAATCGCGCTCAAACCCATCGGCGCGGCGTCGATCCCATCACCAGTCAGCACCTCGGCTTCCAGACCGTTGGCAGCCAGGGTCAGGCGACTGCTGGCGGCGGCGAATGCGTCCACGTCCAACAGGGTGACGGTGTTGTGCGGGTAGCGCCGCTTGACCGCCGCCCCCAGCACCCCGGCACCGCAGCCGAAGTCCAGCAAGTGCCCGCTGGGCAGTTTATCCAGGTGTTCCAACAACAGCGCACTGCCGCGATCCAGGCGACCGTGGCTGAACACCCCCGGCAAGCTGATGACCTTCAGCGGGCCTTCGGCTAGGGGCAATTCGTAGGTCTGGGCCAGGCTTTCCAGGGGCTTGGCCTCGGGCGCGTTGGCGACGGTGACTTGCCACAGTTGGCAATGCCGCGCACTGTCGAGTTTGCGCGGCTTGCCGAACGGGTTGAGCTGCTTGGACGCGCCTTCGATGCCGCTGCGTTTTTCCCCCACCAGGTACACCTCGCGACCGGCCAGGCGCGCCGCCACGGCATTGAGGAGGTAGTCGGTCAGGTCCTTGGCCTTGGGCAGGAACACCACGGCCGTGTCGAACCCACGCTCGGGCACGGTCACGCCAAAGTGGCTGCGCTCGGGAAAGCGAGCGTCCAGCGCCGCCTGATCGCCGGCATGCCAGCACCAGCCATGGGCCTCTGGCAAACGGCCGAGCAGATCGTCGGCGGGCAGGCCGGCCAACAACACCGAACCCTGGAATAACTCGGCCTGACGAAGCAGTACTTCACTGCGCGGATCCATGGTCTGCTCCTTGATAAAGCGGGTAAAAAAAAGTGCGGCAGTTTATCAACTGACGACACGCCGCGCTGTACCGCTGAAAAAGCCCTGGGCGTTTTCACTCATTTGCCCGACGATCCGTTGCCGCGCCTCGCGGCTGCCCCAGGCGTTGTGCGGTGTGACGATCAGGCGTGGAATATCGCCGGCCAGCAGCGGGTTGCCTTGGGCCGGCGGCTCCACGCTGAGCACGTCGGTGGCGGCGCCCCCCAAGTGACCGTTGCGCAGGGCTTCGGCCAGGGCCTGTTCGTCGATCAGGCCGCCACGGGCGGTGTTGACCACGAATGCGCCGGGCTTGAGCTGCGCCAGTTCGCGAGCGCCGATGAAGTTCCGCGTGTGCTCGTTGAGCGGGCAGTGCAGGGTCAAGGCATCGACTTGCGGCAACAACTGCTCCAGCGGCAAGCGGTCGGGTCGGGTCGGGCGCCCGGGGAGCTGCCCCAGCAGCACACGCATGCCAAAGGCTTCGGCCAGCCGCCCGACGGCGCTGCCCAATTCACCATGGCCCAGCAAACCCAGGGTCTTGCCTGCCAGCTCGACAATCGGATAGTCCAGCAGGCAGAACTGCGAAGCCTGTTGCCAGCGACCTTCACCCACCGCTTTTTGATAATCGGCCAGGCGCGTCGCCAGGTTCAGCAACAGCATGATGGTGTGCTGGGCCACCGACGGTGTGCCGTAACCCTGGCAATTGCACACCGTGATCCCATGGCTGCGGGCGGCGGCCAGGTCGACATTGTTGGTGCCGGTGGCGCTGATCAGGATCAGCTTCAGTTCGGGGCTGGCCGCCATGGCCTGTGCATCGATCACGATTTTGTTGGTGATCGCCACGGTGGCGCCCTTGAGCCGCTCGATGACTTGCTCCGGCGTGGTCCGGGCGAACAGTTGCAGGTCGCTGAAGCAGTTGCGCAGCGGGGCCAGGTCCAGGTCGCCAAGGTCCAGGGAAGGGTGGTCGAGGAAGACTGCGCGGGCGGTGTTCGTCATCAGCTGTACCTTTTATCTCAAGAATCGAAGGCGTAATGTGGCGAGCCTACCAGATGAAATGCGGCTGTGGCGGTGTGTATCCGTGGCGAGGGAGCTTGCTCCCGCTGGCCTGCGAAGCAGGCCCCAGTACACGGCATGCGACTGCTATGCAGTCGAGCGGGAGCAAGCTCCCTCGCCACGGGATTTTATCCAACAAAAGATTGTCGCAAGGAGCTCCACCATGTACCTCACCGAATTCCTCACCGTCGCCCTGATCCACCTGCTGGCCGTTGCCAGCCCCGGGCCGGATTTTGCCGTGGTGGTGCGCGAAAGCGTAACCCATGGCCGGCGTGCCGGGACCTGGACGGCGCTGGGCGTCGGCACGGCGATTTTCCTGCATGTCGGGTATTCGCTGTTGGGTATCGGCCTGATCGTGTCGCAATCGATCGTGCTGTTCAACGCGCTGAAATGGGCCGCCGCTGCGTACCTGCTGTACATCGGCTTCAAGGCACTGCGGGCGCAACCGGCCAAGTCCACCGAGGACAACCTGCACAAGGAGGCCGGTGAACGTACTCCTCGCGGCGCGTTCACCTCGGGCTTCGTCACCAATGGCCTGAACCCCAAGGCGACGCTGTTTTTCCTGTCGCTGTTCACCGTGGTGATCAACCCACACACGCCGTTGGCCGTCCAGGCCGGTTACGGTGTGTACCTGGCGGTGGCGACGGCCGCCTGGTTCTGCCTGGTGGCGCTGCTGTTCAGCCAGCAACGGGTGCGCGCCGGTTTTGCGCGCATGGGCCACTGGTTCGACCGGACCATGGGCGCGGTGCTCGTCGCCATTGGGGTGAAGCTGGCGTTTACCGAAGCGCATTGACCGTTGCGCGCTGTCCTTTGATCGCTTCCACGCGGATGGAAGGGGCCACGATCGACATTTTCTGTCAAAAAGTGGTGGCATGCTGGAGACCTGCCAGGGCATTTCCCCGCAGGTTTTTGTAACAAGCGTGATACCTGTGCTCGCTGTTGGATCCCGATGAGACAAGGTTTGGTTGCGCCATGCTTGCGAAAACCTGGGGGGCAAGATGGCTCAAGGCTAGTATTTGCGCGCGGATCAAATCATTCCTTTGGCTGATTTGATCTGTGTACAAGCGCTCTAGAGTGCTTGCTTCCAGCCAAGACCGTGCAGTCAGAAAAGGGACTCTTATGTTGCAGACTCGCGTTATTCCCCCAGCCGAAGGCGCCTATCAATACCCGCTGCTGATCAAGCGGCTGCTGATGTCCGGTACGCGTTACGAGAAAACCCGCGAGATCATCTACCGCGACCAGTTGCGCTACAGCTATCCGACGCTGATCGAACGGGTCGCGCGCCTGGCCAACGTATTGACCGAGGCGGGGGTCAAGGCTGGCGATACCGTGGCGGTGATGGACTGGGACAGCCATCGTTATCTGGAATGCATGTTCGCGATCCCGATGATCGGCGCGGTGATCCACACCATCAACGTGCGCCTGTCACCGGAGCAGATCGTCTACACCATGAACCACGCCGAGGACCGCTTCGTGCTGGTCAACAGCGAGTTCGTCGGCTTGTACCAGGCGATAGCCGGGCACCTGACCACGGTGGACAAGACCCTGCTGCTGACCGACCTGCCGGAAAAAACCGCCGAGCTGCCGAACCTGGTGGGTGAGTACGAGCAATTGCTGGCCGCCGCGGCGCCCACCTACGACTTTCAGGATTTCGACGAAAACTCCGTCGCCACCACGTTCTACACCACCGGCACCACGGGCAACCCCAAGGGCGTGTACTTCACCCATCGGCAACTGGTGCTGCATACCATGGGCGTGGCGACCATCATGGGGGCCATCGACAGCGTGCGGCTGCTGGGCACCAACGACGTGTACATGCCGATCACGCCGATGTTCCATGTCCATGCCTGGGGCCTGCCCTACGTGGCGACCATGCTCGGGCTCAAGCAGGTCTACCCGGGGCGCTACGACCCCGAATTCCTGGTTCAGCTGTGGCGCAAGGAAAAGGTCACCTTTTCCCATTGCGTGCCAACCATCCTGCAAATGGTCCTCAATGCCAAGGGCGCCCAGGACACCGATTTCGGCGGCTGGAAGATCGTCATCGGCGGCAGCGCCCTGAATCGCAGCCTGTACGAAGCGGCCAAGGCGCGGGGCATTCAGCTCACTGCCGCCTATGGCATGTCGGAAACCGGCCCGCTGGTGTCTTGCGCCCACCTCAACGAGGAACTGATGGCCGGCAGCGAAGACGAGCGCACCACCTACCGGATCAAGGCCGGCGTGCCAGGCCCGCTGGTGGAAGCGGCGATCGTCGACACCGAGGGGCGCTTCCTGCCGGCCGACGGCGAGACCCAGGGCGAATTGGTACTGCGCGCGCCGTGGCTCACCGAGGGCTATTTCAACGAGCCGCAGAAGGGCGCCGAGCTCTGGGCCGGCGGCTGGCTGCACACCGGCGACGTCGCCACGCTGGACAACATGGGCTTCATCGACATCCGTGATCGCATCAAGGACGTGATCAAGACTGGTGGCGAATGGATCTCCTCCCTGGACCTGGAAGACCTCATCAGCCGTCACGTGGCGGTACGCGAAGTAGCAGTGGTCGGCATCCCCGATCCGCAGTGGGGTGAGCGGCCGTTTGCCTTGCTGGTGGTTCGAGAAGGGCATGAGATCGGGGCTCGCGAACTCAAGGAGCACCTCAAGCCGTTCGTCGAGTTGGGGCACTTGAGCAAGTGGGCGATCCCGAGCCAGATCGCCCTTGTTACGGAAATTCCCAAGACCAGCGTCGGCAAGCTCGACAAAAAGCGCATCCGCGTCGACATCACCGAATGGCAGAGCAACAACAGCACCTTCCTCTCCACGCTTTAGGCCTTTTTTGCCGTGCCCGAAAGGGCACGGCAGCCCCACCAAGCAAGCGCTTGACTTGTCAAACCGTAAATTTCAGCCATCCTTGCCGTGCCGACACCTGTCGGCCTGGCGAAAGGACTGTCCCAGAGTGGTTGAGGGCTGCAAATCACACTTTAGAGGGATCAAGCCGTACTACCTGCTGGCTATAGTCCGCTCACGGATTCTCAGGAACGGGGCGCACGCACGAAAGGGCGATGCGACCTTGATGGATGTCGGGACGCTGCCGCTCCCAGCCATCGAGGTGTTCTTGAAATGTCCACTGCCATAACAATAATGCACATGGAGTAGCGTCGATGACCTCAGCAACCACGTTCTGGCGCCGGGCAAAACTGCCTCTGGCGGTCAGTCTCGCCTCTTCGCTCGCCGGGCCAGCATTCGGCGTCAGTTTCAACATCGGTGAAATCGAAGGCCAGTTCGACTCGTCCCTGTCGGTCGGCGCGAGCTGGTCCACGGCCAACGCCAACAAGGACCTGATCGGTGTCAACAATGGCGGCAAGGGTTTGTCGCAGACCTCCGATGACGGCCACTTGAATTTCAAGCGAGGGGAAACCTTCTCGAAGATCTTCAAGGGCATCCATGACCTGGAACTGAAGTACGGCGATACCGGTGTGTTCGTGCGCGGCAAGTACTGGTACGACTTCGAACTCAAGGACGAACACCGCCTGTACAAGGACATCAGCGACAGCAACCGCAAGGAAGGCGCCAAGTCCTCCGGCGGGCAGATCCTCGATGCGTTCGTCTACCACAACTATGCCATTGCCGATCAGCCAGGCTCCGTGCGCCTGGGCAAGCAGGTGGTCAGTTGGGGTGAAAGCACGTTCATCCAGGGCGGCATCAACTCCATCAACCCGGTCGACGTGTCCGCGTTCCGTCGTCCTGGCGCCGAGATCAAGGAAGGCCTGATCCCGGTCAACATGTTCTACGTGTCCCAGAGCCTGACCGACAACCTGTCGGCCGAGGCGTTCTACCAGATTGAATGGGACCAGACCGTGGTGGATAACTGCGGTACGTTCTTCTCCCAGCCGGATGTGATTGCCGATGGGTGTACCGATAACCTGCGGGTGTTGAACAAGCGTTCAAGCATTCCGTTCCCGGGGGTCCTTCTTCCGATATTGGAAGGCCAGGGTGTCGATATCAACGAAGAAGGCGTGCTGGTACGGCGTGGCCCGGACCGTGATGCTCGCGACAGCGGCCAGTGGGGCGCGTCGTTGAAGTACATGTTCGAGCCGCTGGACACCGAGTTCGGTGCGTACTTCATGAACTACCACAGCCGTGCGCCGATCTTCAGCGCCACCGGCGCGCCTCAGTCAGTCTACGACGCGGTCACTGGCTCGCCGCTGGCGCCACTGATCGTCGCGGGTAATTCCCAATATTTCGTCGAATATCCGGAAGATATCCGTCTCTACGGCTTGAGTTTCTCCACCACCCTGCCAACCGGTACGGCGTGGAGCGGTGAGATCAGCTATCGGCCGAACGCGCCGGTGCAGTTGAGCACCACCGATATCTTGTTCGCCGGCGTTCGCCCGATCGGTGGTCCTGTGTTGGGCAATGCTTCGCTGCTCCAGGGAGTGCCAGGCCAGGATCTGCATGGTTATCGCCGCAAGGAAGTCACTCAGTTCCAGACCACCTTCACTCACTTCTTGGATCAGGTCATGGGCGCCAGTCGCCTCACACTGGTAGGTGAAGTCGGCGTGACTCATGTTGGAGGCTTGGAAAGCAAGTCGGATGTTCGCTACGGTCGTGACCCTGTCTTTGGTCCGGGTCAACTGCCCAGCGGAGCCTGTAACGCGCTCAACAGCTCTACCGCCACAGGCGGCGGCCAGACCATCAACGACGTGAACAGCAACTGCAACAACGACGGCTTCACCACCTCCACCTCCTGGGGCTACCGCGCTCGCGCCATCTGGGAATACCCGGACGTGTTCGCTGGCGTGAACCTCAAGCCCAACGTGGCCTGGTCCCATGACGTCAAAGGCTACTCGCCAGGCCCTGGCGGCAACTTCGAGGAAGGCCGCAAAGCCGTCAGCCTCGGACTCGATGCCGAGTACCAGAACACCTACAACGCCAGCCTGGCCTACACCAACTTCTTTGGTGGCGACTTCAGCACCGTAGACGATCGCGACTTCCTGGCGCTCAGCGTCGGCGTGACCTTCTAAGCACCGTATTTCAGGACGACACACTATGAAAATAACAAAGAATCTGTTGCAGGCCGGTGTTCTGGGGCTCTCCCTGCTGGCCGCCAGCGTCATGGCGGCAGTGCCTGCGGCTGAGGCCGATAAACTGGGCAAGAGCCTGACGCCGATGGGCGCCGAGATGGCCGGCAATGCCGACGGCTCGATCTCGGCCTGGAAACCCATGGCCAAGAATGCCGGTTCCGTGGACAGCAAGGGCTTCCTCGCCGACCCATACGCCAGTGAAAAACCGCTGTTCACCATCACCGCGCAGAACGTCGACCAGTACAAGGACAAGCTCGCGCCGGGTCAGTACGCGATGTTCAAGCGTTACCCGGAAACCTTCAAGATGCCGGTCTACCCGACCCACCGCGGTGCCACCGTGCCGGACGCGGTGTTCGCCTCCATCAAGAAGAACGCGGTCAACACCAAGCTGGTTTCCGGCGGTAACGGCCTGGAAAACTTCGAGACGGCCGTGCCGTTCCCGATTCCCCAGAGCGGTGTGGAAGTCATCTGGAACCACATCACCCGCTATCGTGGTGGCAGCGTAACGCGCCTGGTCACCCAGGCCACCCCGCAGCCCAACGGTTCGTACAGCCTGGTGTACTTCCGCGACCAGTTCGTGTTTCGCGACAAGATGAAGGATTTCGATCCGGCCAACCCTGGCAACATCCTGTTCTACTTCAAGCAGCAAGTGACCGCGCCGGCGCGCCTGGCCGGTGGTGTGCTGCTGGTGCACGAAACCCTCGACCAGGTGAAAGAACCGCGTTCGGCGTGGGTCTACAACGCTGGTCAGCGCCGTGTGCGCCGTGCCCCGCAGGTGTCCTACGACGGCCCGGGCACCGCCGCCGACGGCCTGCGTACCTCCGACAACCTGGACATGTACAACGGCGCGCCGGATCGCTACGACTGGAAGCTGGAAGGCAAGAAAGAGCTGTACATCGCCTCCAACAGCTACAAGATCGATTCGCCGCAACTCAAGTACGCCGACATCCTCAAGGCCGGCCACATCAATCAGGACCTGGCACGCTACGAGCTGCGTCGTGTCTGGCACGTGACCGCGACGCTGAAGGAAGGCCAGCGCCACATCTATGCCAAGCGTGACTTCTTCATCGATGAAGACACCTGGCAAGCGGCGGTAATCGACCATTACGACGGCCGTGGCCAACTGTGGCGCGTGGCCGAGGCCCATGCCGAGAACTACTACGACAAGCAAGTGCCGTGGTACGCCTTGGAAACCCTCTACGACCTGCAGTCCGGCCGCTACCTGGCGCTGGGCATGAAGAACGAAGAGAAATCGGCCTACGACTTCGGCTTCACCGCCACCACCGCCGATTTCACCCCGAACGCCCTGCGTCAGGACGGCATCCGCTAAACCGCTGCACCCGAGGCCGCATCCTCGAAACTACGCCCCGACTGGTTCGGGGCGTTGTTTTTTGTTCGATCAGTCAACACAAAACCCTGTGGCGAGGGAGCTTGCTCCCGCTGGGCTGCGCAGCAGCCCCAAACCAGCCTTCTCATTCTGTCAGGTACAACGCAGTCGCTGCCTTGCGGGTTGCTTCGCAACCCAGCGGGAGCAAGCTCCCTCGCCACAAGAGCGGTGGCTGCCTGAATTTTTTCAAGTCGGTCGGCTTGTAGTCTTTTTGTAGCCATTTGTAGCACTCCCTTCAATACCTCCTCGTTTACCGCTAGTCTGCGGACATCTGCAACGCCGCCACCCGCATTCCTACAAGAGCCGGCCATGACTGATTTGTCTTCACTTCCGGATTCTGCCCGCGCAGCCATCGCGGTACAGGACGGGCGTTTCTACCGCCCGCCCTTGCCCGACGGCCATGTTATGCGGCCGCGGTTGTGCGAGCGTTTGAGCGCAGGGCTCGGAGGCAGGTTGCTGTTGGTCAGTGCCCCGGCGGGGTTCGGTAAAAGCTCCCTGGCGGTGGAGTTCTGCCAGAGCCTGCCGGCCCATTGGCAAAGCCTCTGGCTGGGGCTCAGCGCCCGGGACAACGATCCAGGCCGCTTCCTTGAACGGTTGCTCGAAGGGCTCCAGGCCTTTTTCCCGCAACTGGGCGGTCGGGCGCTGGGGTTGCTGAAAATGCGCCAACGTCATCAACCCTTTGCCTTCGAAGAATGGCTCGACGGCTTGCTGGACGAACTGTCCACGCACTTATCGCCCCACGAGCCCTTGCTGCTGGTGCTCGACGATTACCACCTGGCCCAAAGCCCGGTGCTGGATCGCTGCCTGCAGTTTTTCCTCAATCACCTGCCCGACGGGTTGCTGGTCCTTGTCACCAGCCGCCAGCGCCCGGACTGGCATTTGGCGCGCCTGCGCCTGTCGCGGCAACTGCTCGAACTCAATGAGCAGGACCTGCGCCTGACCCATGAAGAAGCCTTGACCCTGCTCCAGCATCACAGCAGTTCGTTGCGCGGTGAGGCGCTGGAAAATCTTATCCAGCGCAGTGAAGGTTGGGTGGCCGGGCTGCGTTTCTGGTTGCTGGCCGCCTCCGAAGCCGGTACCGAAGGCCTGCTGCCCCAGGCCTTGCACGGCGGCGAAGGGCTGATTCGCGATTATCTGCTTGAAGAGGTCATCGACTGCCTGCCCGCCGAGGTGCAGGCATTTCTCTACGACACGGCCCCTCAGGAACGCTTTTGCAGCGAACTGTGCGACGCCGTGCGCGAGGCCCATGACAGCGCCGAAATCCTGCGTTACCTGGCGGCCCACCAGGTGTTCCTGGTACCGCTGGACGAGCACGGCCATTGGTACCGATATCACCACCTGTTTTCCGACCTGCTGCGCAGTCGCCCCAGCGCACCGGCCATGGTCCCGGCCGCGACCCTGCACCTGCGGGCCTGTCGCTGGTTCAACGCCCAGGGCCTGATCGACGAAGCCGTGGAGCAGGCGCTGCGGGCCGGGCACCTGGACGTGGCGGCGAACCTGGTGCAGAACCTCTCGGAGGAGCAACTGCTGGCCGAGCAGAACGTCGGCATGTTGCTGCGCTGGAAAATGGACTTGCCCGACAGCCTGCTCATCAGCACCCCGCGGCTGATCGTGCTCTACAGCTGGGCGTTGGGGCTGGCCTGCCAGTTGGACGCTGCCGAAGAGCTGGCGGCGCACTTGAGTCGTTTCCTGCCGGCCCCCTCGGCCACTGCGCAAAAATCCATGCTCGCCCAATGGCTGGCCCTGAGCGGGATCATCGCCCGTGGCCGGGGGGATCGCGAGACCACCGTGCGGTATTGCAGCGAAGCTTTGGAGAGCCTGCCGCAAAAACGCTACGGCCAGCGCCTGATGTGCCTGTCCACACTGTCGAACCTGGCGATTGCCGACGGCGACCTGTGGCGCGCCCGGAACCTGAACCGTGATTCCCTGGAGCTGGCGCAGCGGGTCGGCAATCCACTGTTCGAGGCCCTGGCCCATTACGATCGTGCCCGGGTCCTGCAGGCGCGGGGAGAGATCCTGCGGGCGCTGGATGAAGTGCACCAGGGCCTGCAACGTTTGCACAAACTGTCGCCCCAGCGGCTTTATGCGGTGCGGGCACGCTTGATCATGTACGAAGGTTTTTTGCTGACCTTGCGCATGCAACCCCAAGTCGGCCTGGCGCGGCTGCAGGCGGGCCTCACCGAAGCCCGCGCCTGCCGCGACATCAGTGTGCTGATCGGCCATTGCGTGATCGCCCGTATCGAAGGCTACAGCGGCGAGTTCGCCCGGGCCTTCGCCGAACTGGCGGAAGCCGAGCGCCTGATGCACATCTGGGACGTTCCGCCGATCTACTATCTGGCGATGATCACCCTGGTCAAGTGCGAACTCTGGTTGGCCCAGGGTCGCACCGACCTGGCCGAAGCCTGGCTGGCCCGGCTGGGCCAGACCTACACGGGCGAACGGGCCGCCGCGCCACCGGAATTCCACCCGCAACTGCCGCTGCATGTCGAGTTGCAACAGGCGGTGCTGGAGTCCATCCGGGGCCAACCGATGCTCGCGCAAGGACGGCTCGATGCCTTGCTTGAACACGGTCAGCAAAGTGGCCGGCAGATGCTCAGCGTGATGGCGCTCAACCAGAAAGTCGCCTTGCTGCTGAGCATCGGGCGTGAAGCCGAAGCCCGTCGCACCCTGGCCCAGGCTTTCGAAGCTGCCAGCGGCGGGGTGTTGCAGCCCTTCGAATGGTTGTTCGGCGAGCACCGTGAATGGTTGCGCGAACAGCTGCTGCAGGCACCGCCCAGTACCTTGCGTGAGCATCTGCTCGAACGCCTGCCCTCGACGGTGGCCCAGCCTGCCGACCCGGCGGCGCCGGTCGAAACCCTCAGCAGTCGCGAGCGGGCGGTGTTGCAACTGATTGCCCAAGGCTGTTCGAACCAAGAGATCAGCGAGCAATTGTTCATCTCGCTGCACACGGTCAAGACCCACGCCAGCCATATCAACAGCAAGCTCGGTGTGGAGCGTCGCACCCAAGCAGTGGCGCGGGCGAAGGCGTTGGGGTTGTTGGGCTGAGTAAGATATTGCGGTCGGTGAGATCCCTGTGGCGAGGGAGCTTGCTCCCGCTGGGCTGCGAAGCAGCCCCAACTGATAATCTGACACACCGCGGTGCCACGTGTAGGGTCGCTTCGCAACCCAGCGGGAGCAAGCTCCCTCGCCACAAAGGCTTTGACAAGGAATGCCTCGATGTTGCCTCTGTACAAAACCATCCAATCCCCTGTCGGCCAACTGATCCTCGTCGCCCGACAGACACGGCTGGCGGCCATCCTCTGGGAAAACGAGCGGCTCAATCGGGTGCGCCTGGGGCCTTTGGAGGAGGACACCCAGCATCCGGTCCTCAAGGAAACCGAGCGTCAGTTGCTGGAATACTTCGCTGGCCAGCGCCGTCGTTTCGAGCTGGAGCTGGACTTCGCGGGCACTGATTTCCAGATCCGGGTCTGGCAAGCCCTGTTGACCATCCCCTTTGGCGAAACCCGCAGCTACCGCGACATCGCCATCCAGGTGGGGCAACCCACGGCGGTCCGGGCGGTCGGCGCCGCCAATGGCCGCAACCCCATCTCGATCATCGCCCCGTGCCACCGGGTCATCGGCAGCTCCGGCAGCCTTACCGGCTTCGCTGGTGGCCTGGCGGCCAAACAGTTCCTCCTGAGCCTTGAAGGTCAGCAGTCGCTGCAATTGGCGTTCTGACTGCCACTTCCCTGTGGGAGCGAGCTTGCTCGCGATAGCGGATTGTCAGCTTGCGTAGGCGCTGGCTGTGCCAGCGCTTTCAGGTCGGTGGTGATTTTGGGGGCAGCATCCGCGTCGGCGGTTGGCCGTTGGCATTGTGCTGGTAGATCTGCGCGGGCTGGCCCTGTTCATTGAAAAACACTTGTCCGATACCTGCGCTGTTCCACAACCGTTCGCCCGCTTCGGCGTGTTCCGGGGTGTGGGGGACGATGCGCATGCTGCGGCGCTTGGTGAACCAGTTCAGGGGCGAGCGTGGCGAGTAGAGCCAGCGGTTCAGGCGATCGAACCATTCCAGCAGCGCAGGGGGAAATTCATTCTTGATGCCGCTGCTGGTGATCTGCCAGATGCGCGGGCCGCCCTTGCGGTGCGGGATCAACACTTCGTATACGAAGCAATAGTGCACGTCCCCGGACAGCACCACGTAATTACCGGGCGTACGTGAGTGGCGGAAAATGTTCAGGATCACCTGGGCAGCGCCGCGATGGGCCATCCAGTTTTCCGCATCCACCAGCAGTGGATAACCGCACCAACTGAACACCCGCTGCACGGTCTCGATCAGCTTCACACCGAAGATCGGCGCCGGTGAGACGATAATCGCCGACGGGTGATCCAGCAACTCCTGCTGCAACTCGCTCAGGGCTTCCCAATCCAGCAGGCCGGAAGGTTGCTTGAGGTTGTTCTCGCTGCGCCAGCGGCGGGTGCGGGTGTCAAGCACCACCAGGGCCGGGGTACTCGGCAGCACGTAATGCCATTGCTGGAAACCCAGCAGAGTGTCGATCAGTTGGTCCTGGGGTTCGCTGTCGAGGTAACGGTCTCGGGCGGTGTCGCTCAGGGCCAGGGTTTGCGGGAGCACGTCAGCGAAGGCATCGGGGTTGTTACCCCAGCCCTGGCAGAGCATGTAGGCGATCAACGCATTGCCGATGATGCGTTTGGAGAACGGATGGCCGTAGGCCGTTTCCTCCCACTGCGCAGACAGGTTCCAGTCATCGGTAATGTCGTGGTCGTCGAAAATCATCAGGCACGACAGGTGCGCAAACACTCGCGCCACGCCGCCCAGCCCGGTCTTGAACGCATCGATGCGCTGCTGTTCCAGGTCGTAGCGCTGGCGCCGTTCGACGGTCAGTTCGGGCGGCTGCACGGTGATCAGCGTCCAAGGCACGGGCGACCACACTAGCAGGTACATCGCCATGACCTCGGCGAAGGTCACCAGGTGATTGTCGGCACTGCTGCTGGTGAAAATCGGCTTGCGGGCCCCGCCGAAAAATCGCTCGCGCAGGGTTTCGTTACTCTCAAGTGCGGGCAACAAATCGGCACGATGGTAATAACTGGCCGGGTGCCGATAGAGCTTGGCGCTGTCTTCCACCACGGCACCTTCCAGGCATTCCTCGAACAACCCCAGGCATTCGATCAGCGCATGAATCGCCCGCAACATGGGCCCGGCGACGTCGTCGGCATAGACCTGGTCGCCGCTCATCATCAGCAATGCCGGGCGATGCTCAGGGGCTTGCGCCAACAGCCGGTCGACGCAGAGCAGGCCGTCGTTGGCTGGGTAATGGGGTTTGCGGCAAGAGCCGTGGACCAGTTGCTCGATGCGCGAATGCAGTATGAAATTCGGGCACTGTGCGCCGTCATACAGCAGGTGCGGCGCCCATTCGGCGATGGGCGCGCCGTCCACCAGCAAGTCGTAGTCAATCGTCACGTCCCGGGGCAGGGGGCTGGCGAGCCGTACATCGATCAAGTGTACAAACGCCCGCTGTCCCACCGGCACCACGGTGCAGCGTGTCGCATCCAGTGCAAGATCACCCACGCCGGCCACGCGCAACGTCATCGCCAATGCTCGCGTGCCCACCAGCCACATCACCAGCCGCGTGGGCTCCAGCCGTCGCAACAGTGGGCCGACCAGGACGGCGGGCAGGGCGGTGATATCAGAGGTGGATGGCAGCATTCGCGGGTAAAAGCTCTGTTCAGGGAGAGGCGGGGGATCATAACGCAATGTGCCGGGTTGCTGGGGACAGGGAGGCCTTGTGGTAACCCTGTGGCGAGGGAGCTTGCTCCCGCTGGGCTGCGCAGCAGCCCCCAAATGTTTGCCTGACACACCGCGGTGTCAGGTTTTGGGGGTGCTTCACGCCCCAGCGGGAGCAAGCTCCCTCGCCACAACAGAAGTGTTCAGCCAGGGGCTTCAAGTTATCCCCCGCCTTGTTACATCACTGGGCCTTGTTGGACGCCTGCGCCGCCTTGATCAGATCGGGCCCGATCTCCTGTTCGAACTTGGTCCACACCGGCTTCATTTTTTCGCGCCAGGCATTACGTTGCTCTGGTGTGAGGGTAATGATCTCGGTGGTCTTGGCGTCCAGCACATGCTGCTTGTCCTGTTGGTTGAACCGCTCCGCTTCTTGGTTGGCATAGGCGGTGGACTCAACCACGATCTTGTCCAGTTCGCTGCGGATATCCGGTGGCAGGCCTTTCCAGAAGTCCGAGGGGGTGATCAACATGTAGTCGAGTATGCCGTGGTTGGACTCGGTGACATATTTCTGCACTTCATTGAGTTTCTGGTTGTAGAAGTTCGAATAGGTGTTTTCCGTGCCGTTGACCAAACCGGTGCGCAAACCCTGGTATACCACTGAGAAAATCATCGGTTTAGCCTTGGCATCCACCGCCTTGAACTGTTCCTCCAGCACTGCGGAGGTCTGGATCCGGAACGTCAGGTCGCGGGCGTCCTCGGGTGTGCGCAACGGCTTGTTGGCCGATAGCTGCTTCATGCCGTTATGCCAATAGGCCAGGCCGGTGATGTTCTTGCTTTCCATGGACTTGAGCAGCTTCTGGCCCTCGGGGCTGCGCTGAAAACGGTCCACGGCGGCGATGTCGTTGAACAGGAAGGGCAGGTCGAACAACTGTACCGACTTGGTGTACTGATCGAACTTGGCCAACGACCGCGCAATGATCTGCACTTCCCCGAGGAGCAAGGCTTCCAACTCCTTGTCATCGCCATACAGCGTGGAGTTGGGGTACACCTCCACCTTCACCTTGCCCGCCAGCCGTTCATCCACGAGCTTCTTGAACATCAAAGCGCCCTGGCCCTTGGGCGTTTGTTCGCCGACGACGTGGGAGAATTTGATGACGATCGGCTCAGCCGCCATGACCATGCCCCACGCCCCGAAAGCCAGGGTGCAGGCGAGCGCTTTCCACATAGGTTTTAGCATTGCGAGGTCCCTTTCAGTGTCCGAAGGCACAGGGCCGACAGGTCGGCCCCATCCCTCTGTGACGGACAAGTTGTCCCGTGCCCGTCACGGAGTGTGTTTATCGGGTTTAACTCATTCCCAACCAGTTCGGTAGCACCAGCGAGATCCACGGCACATAGGTAATCAGCACCAGGAACGCCAGCAGAATCATCAACCACGGCATGGCCGCGCGGATGGTGGCGGGCAGGGACATGCCGGTCACCGCCGAGGTGACGAACAGGTTCAACCCCACCGGTGGTGTGATCAGGCCGATCTCCAGGTTCACCACCATGATGATGCCCAGGTGGATCGGGTCGATGCCCAGTTTCATGGCGATGGGGAACAGGATCGGCGCCAGGATCAGGATGATCGCCGAGGGCTCCATGAACGCGCCGGCAATCAGCAGCACGATGTTCACCACCAGCAGGAACGTCATCGGTGTCAACCCGGCATCGATCACCCATGCCGTGATTTGCTGCGGCAGTTGCTCGGTGGTCAGCACATGGGCGAAGAGCATGGCGTTGGCGATGATGAACATCAGCATGATGCTGAGCTTGGCCGACTCCAGCAGCACTTTCGGCGTCTCACGGAACGTGAGGTCCTTGTAGACGAACAACGCGATAAACGCCGAATACACCGCCGCCACTGCCGCTGCTTCGGTGGGGGTGAACATCCCGGAGTAAATCCCGCCGAGGATGATGAACATCAGCAGCAGGCCCCAGATGGCCTGGCGTGCCGTGCTCAACCATTCACGGAGCGTCGCCCGGGGCAGGGCTGGGAGGTTTTTCTTCACCGCGACGATGTAGATCGCCACCATCAGGAAAAAACCCAACAGCAAGCCGGGAATCACACCGGCCATGAACAGCTTGCCCACCGAGGTTTCGGTCGCCGCGGCATACACCACCATCACGATCGAGGGCGGAATCAGGATGCCCAGGGTCCCGGCGTTGCAGACGATGCCTGCGCCAAACGCCTGTGGATAACCCGAGCGCACCATCCCGGCAATGGCAATGGAGCCGACCGCCGCCACTGTTGCGGGGCTTGAGCCCGACAACGCCGCAAACAGCATGCAAGCCAGCACCGCCGCAATCGCCAGGCCGCCACGGATATGCCCGACGCAGGCGTTGGCAAAGTCGATCAGCCGCCGCGCCACACCGCCAGTGGTCATGAACGCCCCGGCCAGCAGGAAGAACGGAATCGCCAGCAGCGTGTAGTGCTCGGAGGTTTCGAACAGTTTGATCGCCAGGGAACGCACCGAGTCGGGACTGAAGAAAATGATGGTCAACGAGCCGGCCAACCCCAGCGATATGGCGATGGGCACGCCGATGAACATCAGCACGAACAGTGCTATGAACAGGAAGGCAATGGTCATGGCTTGTCTTCCTCATGTTCGGTCAATTTGATGGCTTCGGCCGCTTCATCGGCCAGCCCCAGGCCGGTCTGGCGATTGCGCAGGATTCGCACGAGAATTTCCGCGAAACGGATAAACACCAGGGCAAAACCGACCGGTACGATCAACCCGATATGCCACTGCATGATGCCGAAATGACCGAGATCCTCGGCGCCGATCTGGGCAATCATCAACGTGTTGATCCATTCGAAACTCGCCACCGCCAGCAGCCCGGCATAGCCAAGGCAGCACAGGCAAGCGATGACGCCGATGAAGCGCTGCACCGGTTTGCTCGCCAATTTCACTAGCGCATCGACGCCGATATGTCCGGCTGTGCGCACGCCGTACGACAGCCCGAAAAAGATCAGCCAGCCAAACAGGGCCTTGGTCAGCGAGCTGCTCCAGGTCATCGCCTGGGCCATGGCCATGATGCTGTCGCCCGCGGCGAACAGTGGCTCGCTGGCGGCTGACCAGTGGTCGCCAAGGCTGTAGAACACGCTGTAGAGGTTGTTGAGCACCACGTAGACGAATGTAACCAGCGTCATGGCGGCCAGAAGGAAGGCAATGAAACCTTCCTCGAAGTGTTCCCAAATGCGCCGAAGGGCGTTCATGGACGACATCTCCTGTAGGGGGACGACTGGCCGGTGCTACCAGAACAGCGGCACCGGCCAATCCATCACTGGGCCTTGTTGGAGGCTTCGGCGGCTTTGATCAGGTCAGTGCCGATATCACCTTCGAACTTGCTCCATACGGGCTTCATTTTGTCGCGCCACGCGTTACGTTCTTCAGGCGTGAGGGTCATGATTTCGGTGGTCTTGGCGTCGAGGATGCGTTGCTTGTCGTGCTGGTTGAGCTGCGCCGCTTCCTGGTTTACATGGGTGGTGACTTGCGCGACGATCTTTTCCAGTTCGCTGCGGATATCCGGCGGCAGGCCGTTCCAGAAGGTGGTGTTGGTAATCAGCATGTAGTCGAGTACACCGTGATTGGATTCGGTGATGTACTTTTGCACTTCATGCAACTTCTGGCTGTAGATGTTCGAGTAGGGATTTTCCGCACCGTTGACTACGCCGGTCTGCAAACCCTGATAGACCTCGGCGAAACTCATCTTGCGCGGATTGGCGTTCACCGCCTTGAATTGTTCTTCCAGCACCGCTGACGCCTGTACCCGGAACTTCAGGCCGCGAGCATCCTTGGGTTCACGCAGGGGTTTGTTCGCCGACAGCTGCTTCATGCCGTTGTGCCAATAAGCCAGGCCGGTGATGTTCTTGCTTTCCATGGATTTGAGCAGTTTCTGGCCTTCAGGGCTCAACTGGAAACGGTCCACGGCGGAGATGTCATCGAACAGGAACGGCAAGTCAAACAGCTGTACGGTCTTGGTGTATTGCTCGAACTTGGCCAGCGATGGCGCAATCATCTGCACGTCGCCCAGCAGCAAGGCTTCCATCTCCTTACCATCGCCGAACAACGAAGAGTTGGGGTAGACCTCGACCTTCACTTTGCCTGGCAACCGTTCTTCCACCAGTTTCTTGAACAACAGTGCGCCTTGGCCTTTTGGTGTTTGCTCGGCGACCACATGGGAGAACTTGATCACCACCGGATCTGCCGCCATGGCCGTGCTCATCGCGCTCAGGGCCAATGTGCAAGCGAGCGCTTTCCAGATAGGTTTGAACATTAGGGGCTTTCCTCTTGTTTTTAGTATTTTCGTGCGAGCTCATTCAAAACACAGCGTACGGCGGAACAATGATGAGTCTAGGCAGAAAAACAACTTGCGGGGACGGTTAACGGGAAAAACCGTCCTTTGGCCATACGTCTCGACAGGTTGCGTTAGAGTCTTCCTTGTGTCGGGCTGAAACATCACAAACGGGTCGAATACTGGGCCGGAAACCGTGAAGGGGTGGTAATGACTGGCTCTCAATCTCACGCCAGCGCTTATCGAATTCATGGGGCGAGGGGGGCTGCTAGGCTATGCGTCCAGGATGAAAAACCTCATGGAGAGGACAGATGTTTACATTCGACACGTTGTGGAAAAGCCATCCGCAGATATTTGAACAAATGGGTTTTTCGATCGAAGGCACGTTCTCGGACTTTCACGATTCCAAGGACATCTGGTTCTGGAAAGTCATATGAACGTCATCAAGGAAATTTTCTTCGTGCTCCTGATCATTGTGCTGGCGGTCGGCACATTTAACTTGGCGTTCATGGCCGTTGGTAGTTATTTCGGACCGTTCTACGAGAGCGACGCAGACCAGAGCCGCAACTTTGCGATCTGGTTGTTTGGCAATGTCGGGGTGGTGGTCATGGCTGCGGCGCTGGGCATTGCCTGGAGACGACGGCGCAAACCTCGAATCTAGCCAGGCGGCCAAAGTCTGCACAAAACCTGTGACAGGGCGTTCACCTTCCGCAGCCATCGCCTCCCACAGTTTTGATCCCAGGTGTTCACTAATTCTGCGTCCACCACAGTCCCCCGTGTGGGAGCGAGCCTGCTCGCGAAGACGCCGGCCCAGCCAACATCACCCTCTCAGACCGCATTCGCGAGCAAGCTCCCACCGTGGAATGGTGGCCTGCACGAATCTGCCAATCGACACCGATCCCGTGTGGCGAGGGAGCTTGCTCCCGCTGGGGCGCGAAGCGGCCCTGAAGCCTGACGACTCGGTGTCTCAGGCAAAGGCTTGGGTCTGCTGCGCAGCCCAGCGGGAGCAAGCTCCCTCGCCACACGGGATGTGGCTGCACCTGACCAATAGCCGTGATCGGTTTGGTGCGCGGACCTGACGGTTCACCGTCGCCTGAAGCCACCGCCATCGCGAGCAAGCTCGCACACAGTTTGATTGCGGCTGTTCAACAAATTCGGCGTCCGCCAGAGATCCCCTGTGGGAGCTTGCTCGCGATGGCGGCGGCACATCCAACATCACCGCCTCTGATACACCGCTATCGCGAGCAAGCCCGCTCCCCCAGTCGCCCATCTCCTGCCCACGTCTTCAGCCTTCAAGGCGTTACGTCGTCTGCGGCAAGTGGTCTCTCTTCACGCTGCGTGGTATGACGACATTTTAAAGTTTTGCTCATGGTAATGACCTCTTCTTCGCGAAAAGCCTCGTTAGCGTGTAAGTTTTATTGCGTTTAAGGGGTTGACAGCTCACCAGAAACGTCAGAATAATCCGACACGTTGTATGACGACATACAAATAAACAATAACAACATTTGGTGTTCCTCCCCATGAGAATCACAGGCGTTCACGTCGACGTTTTTTCCACCCCTTCGCGCCGTGCCCAGGACAGCGCCGGCCATGCCCATCCAGGCGATGAGGTCATGATCAAAATGGCTTTGCTGCGAATCGGTTGCGACGATGGCTCCGAGGGCTATGCCTTCGGCCCGCCTGAGTTGATTCGTCCGCACATCATCGAATCCTTCGTGCGCAAGGTGCTGATCGGTCGCGATCCGATGGATCGTGAAAGCATCTGGCAAGACCTTGCACACTGGCAGCGCGGCAGTGCCGGGCAGTTCACTGATCGGGCGTTGGCCCTGGTGGAGCAAGCGCTGTGGGACTTGGCCGGGCGCAAACTCAAGCTGCCGGTGCACAAGTTGATTGGTGGCTATCGCGATAAGGTTCCGGCCTACGGCTCGACGATGTGTGGCGACGATTTGCCGGGCGGGTTGTCCACGCCGGACGAGTACGGCCAGTTCGCCGAAAAGCTGGTCCAGCGCGGCTACAAGGCCATCAAGCTGCACACCTGGATGCCGCCGATTTCTTTCGCGCCGAACCCGCAAATGGACATCCAGGCCTGCGCTGCCGTGCGTGAGGCGGTGGGGCCGGACATCGCGCTGATGCTCGACGGTTATCACTGGTACAGCCGCATGGATGCGCTGACCATCGGCAAGGCCCTGCAAAAGCTGAATTTTGCCTGGTTCGAAGAGCCGATGATGGAAGACTCGGCGGAGTCCTATGCCTGGCTGGCCGCCAACCTGGACATCCCGGTGTTGGGCCCGGAAAGCATCGCCGGCAAGTTCCACAGCCGCGCCAGTTGGGTGACCCAGAAATCCTGTGACATCCTGCGCGCTGGTGTGGCCGGGGTCGGGGGCATCGGGCCGTGCCTGAAGGTGGCGCACCTGGCCGAGTCGTTCGGCATGGACTGCGAAGTGCACGGCAACGGCGCGGCGAACCTGGCGGTGGTCGGGGCGATCAGCAATTGCCGCTGGTACGAGCGCGGCCTGCTGCACCCATTTCTCGACTATGAAGAAGTCCCGGCGCACCTCAACAGCATTGTCGACCCGATGGACGCCGATGGTTTTGTGCACCTGTCCGACCGACCGGGGTTGGGCGAGGACATCAACTTCGCGTATATCGAAGCCAACACCCTGTCTCGACATTGATCCTGTTCCACGCCTGAGGTCGATGGCTGCCCGGGCGACAAGTCTTTATAAATATAAGAAAGGACTGAACCATGAATCTCTGGCCCAAGCGCCTGACCAGGCTGCTGTGTGTCGCCGTGGCCCTGTACGCAGTGCAGGTGCCCGTCAGCCTGGCCCAAGGCGAAACGCCCCCCGACCAATTGGTGGTGGGCATGAGCATGATCAACCTGTTGTCCCTGGACCCTGCCGCGGCGACGGGGCTGGAGGTCGCCGAGGTCAACGCCAACGTCTACGACATGCTTCTGGAGCAGGATGCGGCGCAGCCGGACACGCTGATTCCGGCCCTGGCGAAAACCTGGGACGTCAGCCCCGACCGCATGCGCCTGACCTTCCAATTGCGCGATGACGTGCGTTTTCACTCCGGCGCACCGCTCACTGCCCAAGACGTCGCCTGGTCATTGCAGCGTGTGGTCACCCTCAACCGCGCCCTGGCTTCGACCTGGAAAGCCTACGGTTTCACCGCCGACAACGTCGTCAAGTTGATGCGTGCCGAAGGGCCGCACACCTTTGTCATGGAGCTGCCACGCGTCACGGACCCGATGCTGGTGCTCAACACCCTGGCGACTTCTCCCAGCGCCTTCATCATCGATCGCAGCGTCGCCTTGCAGCATCAGGTCGGCGACGATCAGGGCGCGGCCTGGCTGGCGACTCACACAGCCGGCTCCGGCGCGTTCAAGCTCGATATATGGCGGGCCAACGACGTGATCCTGATGAGTCGCAATGACGACTATTGGCGCGGCGCGGCGAAGTTGCGCCGAGTGATCATGCGCAACATGACTGAGTCCCAGGCCCTACGGCTGATGGTCGAGCGCGGTGACCTGGACGTCGCCCGGGGCATGGCGGCCACGGACATCAAGGCGCTGGGCAAGGTCGATGAGGTGCGCATCCAGAGCATCGCCCGGGGCACGTTGTACTACGTGGCGATGAGCATGCAACAGCCGTTGTTCCAGGACATCCGGGTGCGCCAGGCTATTCGCCTGTTGATCGACTACCAGGGCATCAACGATGTGGTGATGCCGCACTACGGTGTGATCAATCAGCGGCCCTTGCAGTTGGGGCTGCCGGCACGCCTGGAAGATCCGGGCTATCGCCTGGACGTGGCCGAGGCCAAGCGCCTGTTGGCGGCGGCCGGTCACGCCGACGGCTTCAAAGTGACCATTCGTTCGCTCACCGATCCACCGTTCATCAACATCGCCACCAGCCTGCAAGCGACGCTGGCCCAGGCCGGTATCCAGGCGACGATCATCACCGGCACCGGCAACCAGATCTATGGGGCGATGCGCGACCGTCAGTTCGACATCCTCGTCGGACGTGGCGGTGGTGGGGCGGAGCGTCACCCGCATTCGAGCCTGCGTGCCCTGGTGTACAACCCGGACAACCGCACCGAAGCCAAGCTGAGCAACTTCCAGGGCTGGCGCACCTCGTTCTTCGACCCGCAGCTCAATCAGTTGATCGAGCAGGCCGAGCGCGAGCGTGATCCCGAGCGCCAGCGCGAAATCTACGCACGGATCCAGACCCTCTACGACCAACAGGCTGGGGCGATCATGCCGGTCTCACAGATGGTGGATGAAGTGGTGATCCATGCGGATGTGCGCAACTACATCGGCCACACCGCCGCCACCACGCGTCTTCGGGACGTCTACAAGCAGCGCTGAAATCGACGGCCACAGGGCCAAGGCAGGAATGAACATGTCGACTGCATCCTTTTCAATCTGGACCACCCGGGCCTCTTCGGCGACCCGGCGCGGCGGCTCGGTGGCGGTGACGCTGCTGGGGTTGCTGCTACTGACCTTTTTCATCGGGCGAGTGATGCCCCTGGACCCGGTGCTGGCCATCGTCGGCCCGGACGCCGACGCCTCGGCCTACGCCCAGGTCTACAAAGAGCTGGGCCTGGACAAACCGTTGTGGACCCAGTTCGCGATCTACCTCGGCGACCTGCTGCACGGTGACTTCGGCATGGCCTTGCTGACCGGCAACCCGGTCATCACCGACATTGCCCGGGTCTTCCCGGCCACCTTGGAACTGGCGACCCTGGCTATTCTGTTCGGCGTGTTGGCGGGCTTGCCGCTGGGTGTCTACGCCGCGACGCATCAGGGCCGTGCCGGTGATCATGTCGCCCGGCTGATCACGCTGTTCGGTTACTCCACGCCTATTTTCTGGATCGGCATGATGGCCTTCCTGGTGTTCTACGCCTGGCTGGGTTGGGCCGGTGGCGTCGGGCGCATTGGCCTGGCTTATGACGGGCTGATCCCGAAACACACCGGGCTGTTGTTGATCGACACCGCCTGGTCCGGCGACTGGGAGGCCTTTCGCAGCGCCCTGCGGCACATCCTGTTGCCGGCGGTGATCCTCAGCTTCAACTCGGTGGCCTACATCAGCCGCATGACCCGCAGCTTCATGCTTGAGCAACTGTCCCAGGAGTACATCATCACCGCCCGGGTCAAGGGTTTGTCCCAGCGGCGGATCGTTTGGGGGCATGCCTTCGGCAACATTCGCGTGCAGTTGTTGACCATCGTCGCGTTGGCCTATGGCGGCCTGCTGGAAGGCGCGGTGCTGATCGAAACCGTGTTCGCCTGGCCGGGTTTCGGCCAGTACCTGACCAGCAGCTTGCTGCTCGGTGACATGAACGCGGTGATGGCTTGCGTGCTGCTGATCGGCCTCATCTTCGTGACGCTGAACCTGATCAGCGACGCGTTGTACAAGATCTTCGACCCGAGGACTCGCTAATGAACCTGCCCCTGGCTTCCAGCGCACCCGCCGCGCTGCCCGCCTCCAGTACCGCAGCGATGGCCGCCAGTACCTTGCGCCTGCTGCGTTTCCTGCTGCGCAACCCGATGACCTTCGCCGGCCTGATCGTCGTCGCGACCCTGATGCTGGTCGCGGTCTTCGCGCCCTGGATCGCCGGCCACGATCCGCTGTTGCAGAACCTCGCCGGGGCCTTGCAGGCACCCAGCGGCGCGCACTGGTTCGGCACGGACGAATACGGTCGCGATGTCTTCGCGCGGCTGGTGTATGGCTCGCGCATCACCCTGTACATCGTCTTGCTGGTGACGGTGATTGTCGGCCCCATCGGCCTGCTGGTCGGCACGGTTTCCGGCTACTTCGGCGGTTGGGTCGACAGCCTGTTCATGCGCATCACCGACATCTTCATCTCGTTCCCCAGCCTGGTCCTGGCGCTGGCCTTCATCGCCGCCCTCGGCCCGGGCCTGGAACATGCGGTGATCGCCATCGCGCTGACGGCCTGGCCGCCGATTGCCCGGCTTGCCCGCGCCGAAACACTGCCACTGCGCAACGCTGACTTCGTTGTTGCGGTGCAGCTCCAGGGCGCGTCGAGCACCCGCATCATCCTGCGCCACATCATCCCGATGTGCCTGTCGTCGGTGATCATCCGCCTGACCATGAACATGGCGAGCATCATCCTCACCGCCGCCGCCCTGGGCTTTCTCGGCCTCGGCGCCCAGGCACCGCTGCCGGAGTGGGGCGCGATGATCTCCACCGGGCGGCGCTACATGCTCGAAAGCTGGTGGCTGGTGGCGGCACCCGGCGCGGCGATCATGCTGGTCAGCCTGGCCTTCAACCTGTTGGGCGACGGCTTGCGCGACGTCCTCGACCCACGCAGCCAATCCTGAGGAACAGGCCATGACTGAGATAAAACTTGCGGTACAGGACTTGTGCGTCGAATTTCGCAACGCCGGCAAAACTTCCCTGGCGGTGCGCGACGTGTCGTTCACCCTGGGCCGGGAAAAACTCGCCATCGTCGGTGAATCCGGCTCGGGAAAATCCACCGTTGGCCGCAGCCTTTTACGCCTGCATCCGCCGACCGCGCGGGTCACCGCCAAGACCTTGCGCTTCGCCGATATCGACCTGTTGGCCGCCAGCGAAAAGCAGATCCAGGCGATTCGCGGCGCGCGCATGTCGATGATCATGCAAGACCCCAAGTACTCGTTGAACCCGGTGGTGCGCGTCGGCGAACAAATCGCCGAGGCCTACCTGGCCCATCACAAGGTGCCCCATCGCGAAGCCCGCGAGCGCGCCTTGGACATGCTCGCCAAGGTGCATATCCGCGACCCACGGCGGGTCTATGATCTGTACCCGCACGAGGTCTCGGGCGGCATGGGCCAGCGGATCATGATCGCCATGATGGTGATCACCGATCCCCAGGTGATCATCGCCGACGAACCGACTTCGGCGTTGGACGTGTCGGTGCGTCGCCAGGTGCTCAACGTGCTGGAAGAGTTGGTCAGCGAACGTGACCTGGGGCTGATTTTCATCAGTCACGATTTGAATCTGGTACGGCATTTCTGTGATCGCGTGCTGGTGATGTACGCCGGTCGCGTGGTCGAGTCGATTGCCGCCGCCGACCTGGATAACGCCACCCATCCCTACACCCAAGGCCTGTTGGCCGCATTGCCGAGCCTGGACCATCCGCGCGCCACCTTGCCGGTGTTGCAGCGTGACCCACAGTGGTTGAATGCTTGAGGAGCCTGTCATGAGCATGATTGAAATCGCCGGCCTGAACCTCAGTTTTGGCACGGGCGCGGCACTGAACGCGGTATTGCACGACGTCGATTTGAGTGTCGCCGAAGGTGAGGCATTCGGCCTGGTGGGGGAGTCCGGTTCGGGCAAGACCACCGTGCTGCGCTGCCTGGCCGGGCAGTACCAGCATTGGAGCGGACAACTGCGGGTCGCCGGCCAAGCCGTGACGCGCAACCTGCCGCTGAATCACTATCGCACGGTGCAGATGGTGTTCCAGGACCCGTATGCCTCGTTGCATCCGCGCTACACCATCGATGCCGCGCTGCAAGAGCCGCTGCGCATCCACGGCATCGATGGGCGTGCGCAGAGGGTCAGCGAGATCCTGCGCAAGGTCGGCTTGAACGACAGCTTCCGCTTCCGTTACCCGCACCAGTTGTCCGGTGGCCAGCGCCAACGCGTGGCGATCGCCCGCGCGCTGATCCTGCGGCCCCGGGTGCTGTTGCTGGACGAGCCGACCTCGGCGCTGGACGTCTCGGTGCAGGCGGAAATCCTCAACCTGCTGGCTGACTTGCGTCGCCAGGAAGGGCTGACCTACCTGATGGTCACCCATGATCTGGCGGTGGTGGCGCATTTGTGTGATCGGCTGGCGGTGATGCAGCAGGGCCGGGTGGTGGAGACGCTCGACAGTCATCTGCTGGCGAGCGATGGCGCCACGCACGCGTATACCCGTTTGTTGGTGCAAGCCAGTCGGGACATACAACGCGTGCCCATCGCTGTTTGAGGTTCTATTAATTAGTTGTACTTGTTTTAACCCGTAAAAAACGTTGGAGCCCAGGTATCAATGCCGCGCACGCGCTCGCCTGTGATTTAGCGTCTGCCCTAACTAACCTTTCAACCAACAAGAATAAAAAACATGAAAAAGACACTTGTATTAGTTTCCCTCGCTGCATTGTTCACTTCGGTTGTTGCAGTGGCCGATACCGGCTACATCAATGTGCGTCACCAATATGCGGAGAAAACTCGCATGCACGCCGACCGCGCCAAGTTCGGTATACGACTGGACAACGGCGTGGGCCTGGAAGGTGAACTCAAATACAAGACCGCCGGTGATCGGCAAGACGTCGCCTTCGACAATACCGTTGGCAGTGGTCATGAATTCACCGTCAACTACCAGCACAAGATCGATGACCGCTGGACGCTGACGCCTTCGCTGGCCCTGGATAGCGACGAGGAGTCCACCACCTATAAATTGGGCCTGCGCCTGGGTTACCGCGTGACCAAAGAACTGAGCATCGCCGGGCGCTACCGTTTTGATTCAGCCAAGCTTGACCGCGACCAGATCGACCGTGACGTGCCGCATAATGGCCAGGACGATCAGAAGGTCAACCGTTACGATGTTTATATCAACTATGGCCCTCAAGGACCGTGGGCCTATGAATATCAATTGACTTATTTCGATGCCGACTACATTCGCTATAACGGCGGTACCGACGACTATGAACAGAATGCCGTGGTTAAATACCAGTGGGACAAACGCTGGGCGCCGTTCTTTGAAGTGGGCGATATCAAAGTCAACTCGGTCGACAGTGATCGCCAGTTGCGACTGCGGGTCGGTGTTAAATACAGCTTCTTCTAAATTGTGAGAGCAAGCGCCCCCAGACAGCACTGCTCGTTCAAGGGGGCGATGAATCCGTGGCGAGGGAGCTTGCTCCCGCTTGAGTGCGAAGCGCTCACAAAAATGGGCCTGCTGCGCAGTCCAGCGGGAGCAAGCTCCCTCGCCACAGTGAGTCACGCAAAACTTAAGTGAACAGCATTGGGCTTACTCGTTGTAGAACGCCTGGCGCTGTTGCGTTTCACACAGGCGCATGCGGCTATTGCTCAAATGCAAGTACATGGCCGCCCGCGCTGCATCGACATGACCACTGGCGATGGCATCGAAGATCTGCTGGTGTTCGGCGTTGATCCCTTGTAGGTAAGCGCTGCGATCACTTTGCCCGGAGTAGGCGGAGTTCATGCGGGTACGCGGGATCAGCTTCGTGCCCAGGTGCTTCATGATGTCGATCAGGTAGTAATTGCCGGCTGCCTTGGCGATTTTCAGATGGAACTGAAAATCGGCATTGATGGTGGTGCCGGACTTTTCCGGCCCTTGCAGCAACGCCTCCAGCGCCTGGGCCAGTTCGGCCAGGGCCTCGGGCGTTGCGCGTTCGGCGGCCATGCCGGCGGCCTGGACTTCCAGGCTCAGGCGAAACTCCAGCAGGTTGAGCACATCCGACAACGTGGCAATCGTCGCCGGCCCCAGGGTGAAGCCCTCCGGCGCCGGCATGTCGAGGACAAAGGTGCCGACGCCATGGCGCGTCTCCACCAGCCCCGCGGCCTGCAAGCGCGACAGCGCCTCACGTACCACCGAACGACTGACGCCCTCGGCCTCCATGATATGCACTTCGGTGGGGAGCTTTTCGCCGCACTTGAGAATGCCGTCGCGCATGCGCTGGGCAAAGCGGTCGACCAGGGTTTCGGCGAGGCGGCGCGGCTTGTTCAGTGGAGATAACGCTTGATCCGTCATCGGCGTGCTCTTGGGTGATCAGCGGGCATTATAGTGAGTTTTAGCGCAAGGTCGCGGCTATAATGCCGCGATCGTCTGGCTTTAATGGATAGGTGCAATGGACCGTGTCACACCCGATCGACGCCTGAGCATGACCCAGCAACTGGTGGTCGACCTGACGCAGCAGATACTGGCCGGCGAACTGCCTGCGGGCAGCAAGTTACCCACCGAACAGGTCATCATCAAGGAGCGCGGCGTCAGTCGGACGGTGGTTCGCGAAGCCATGTCGCGGCTTCAGGCCGAAGGTCTGGTGGAGACCCGCCACGGCATCGGCACCTTCGTGGTCGACACCGCTCGCCCAGGAGATTTCCAGGGCAGCAAACACGTCAAGGGTGGCGCCTACGACGCGCTGGCCGTGATCGAACTGCGCCTGAGCCTGGAAGTGGAAGCCGCCGGCATCGCCGCACAACGGGCCACGCCGCAACAGTTGCAGGCGATGCGCGAAGCGCTCGACGCGGCGAATGCCCTTGAGGCGGCCAATGATGAAAGCGCCCGGACGGATTTTGAATTTCATCTGCAGATCGCCCGGTGCACGGGCAACAGTTTTTTCATCGACGCCATGGCCCATGTGGGCAATAGCTTGATCGCGGTCGTGCAACAGGCCGGACCGGCAGTGACGGGGCAAAATCGGGCGTTGGTGGTGCGTGAGCGCGAGCAGATCTACGCGGCGTTGGCGCGGCGTGATGCCGAAGCGGCGCGGGCTTCGATGCGCCTGCATTTGATCAATATGCTGCAGCGGGTTCGGGGTGTGGTCGAGTTGACGGCGCAATAACCTCCACCGCAGTTTTGATCCCAGGTGCCCACGGTTTCTGCGTCCACCACCGAGCCCCTGTGGGAGCGAGCCCGCTCGCGATGACGGTGGCCTATCCTCTTGCTAGTTGCGCTTCCAGCATTCCGCAAACTTTGCACATACCCCGTAACGCTCATCCATCTGCGCCATCCTCTCCAGGTGATGACCTACCGCTTCGACCGTCACCCCATTCCCGATTCGGAAGTACTCCACCATCATCGCGACGTCCAGGTCGATCTCGGCTTTTTCCGGCTTGGCATCGGCGGTTTTGGGCAACGCCCACTGTTCCAACTGCTCGTCCTTCAACTGCCGCAGGCGCACCTGGTATTCGTCCCTGAAGCGTTCCATCGAGCGCGCCTTGTTCTGCGCCATGTCATCGCTAAACGTTTTCAGGTTTTCCCGGTACAGCGTCCAGTAGTCAGCCGGCAGCTCGAAGCCGAGCTTGGCCTTGCGTTCGCTGATCAGGGTATCCAGCTTCTCTGGCGAATAACTCTCGACTTTTTCCTTGGCCGGATCGCTCTTCACAGTGACGACCAGACTTTTATCGATGACTCGATTCATCAGCTCCAGGCGATGGGGCGTGTCCGGGTAGATCTTGGGGAACAGCGCATTGCGACCGGCGCAGGCGGGAAAGTCTTTTTTCAGGATCGGGATCGGTGTGCGCACGTCCTTGCCGTCGACCCGTTGCAAGCGTTGCAACTGAGTCAGGCAGAAGTTCTTTTCGGACTTGAAGGTCACCTCGTATTCGGCATTGGCTTCGGGGGTAAAGTTGAAGCCTTTGCCACACACGGCATAACCGCTGTTCATGTTGGTGCGCAAGTGAATCTGTTCACCGGGCTTGAGCTTGACCTCCAAATAACCCCTGGCATCCTTGGGCGCCGGAACGCTCATCCCCACCCGCCGCGCGGTATCGCTCAGCAGCATATTATTGAGGATGCCAGTGGTTTGCCCGTCGCAATGGGCCGCGTCGAAATAGTCCAGCGTGGCGTTGCTGGTATTGGCGACGAACCGCAACTTGGCGGCGTCCGGTTCGATGGCATCGGGGTAACTGCCATTGACGCTGCAACCGCCGAGCAATACACAGAACGCTAACAGCGAGGAAGAACCGCGGGGCAGGGTAGGCATGGGGCATCCTTGAAGGAACGACAAAATCGGCGAATGCTACTGAAGTGCCATTATTGCGTCCATCACCTGCTGAGCGGGCTCGCTCCTACAGAGGGAGTGCCCGCCTTATTGAAACTCAGGGCTCCTGCGCCGGCCCTTTCAACTCGATCTGGTTGCCGTCCGGATCGAAGCAGTAGACCGACCAGCCTTTTCCTTCCGCGCCATAGCGCATCTGGGCTTTCTCAACGCTCAAGCCGGCTGAAGTCAAATGAGCGAGGAGGGCTTGTTCATCAAACGGCTCGATACGCAGGCAGAGGTGATCGACGTTGTGCCCTTGCTTCCCGGCCGCCGGTCCACCCTGGCGACCGAGCGGACCATCAACCGCCACCAGGTCAATCATCGAAACACCGGTGCCCAGATGAAGCATGCCAAGATCGTCCCGGCGCTTCTTGAGCTCGCAACCGAGCACCGACGTGTAGAAAGCGAGGCTGCGTTCGATGTCTTTTACGCGCAGGACGATGTGGTCGATACGTTGAATCGTGAAGTTCCGCATACAGGCCTCCTGGTTCGGTGGTGGGCGTTACGGGTTACTTCACCTTAGCTATTCATGCTGGAATGTCATAGCGACACAAAGCTCTGTGCGAGCTTGCTCGCGATGACGCCATCTTGGCCACCACCAATGCCCGGACATGCCACCTCATGATGAAATGGTTCAAAACCCTCACCCGGACAGATGCCATTGCAACACTGGCTCTGATCGTCTCCTTCGCCTCTGCCTTTTTCAGCTACCAGCAATACCAGGACAGTGTCGCCAGTCGCAAAACCCCGATCATCATCCGGGTCGGCGCCGAACACAGCACGGTATCTTTCTACAAACCGTTCGCCGATTTTCCGTTCGTACTTTTCAAACAGCGCTACAAAATCATCCTCACCAACAACAGTTTTAACCCGGAAAGTGTCATCGACTGGCGAATATGGGAGCGCAGGGAAAATGGCGGCGGAGAGTACGCCGGTATGAAATCCAAACTCCTCGATTCGACGGGAACGCCGATAACCTTGCCCTTCCTGATCGCTGCGAAAGAAAGCAAGGTGGTCTTCCTGGATGTTGGGCAGAAAGTCACGCCAGAGGCCTGGGCGGCGGTGGGCTCAAGCGTGAAGCTTGATAACGAGATGGCCTGGTTCGAGGCTGACCGGACTTTTTCCGATGCAGGCTTTCCGCTGTTCGGGCAACTCACGCCCGGGGAGAGCTCCAAGTATCAGGACCTGCAAGTCAACCGCTGGCTGGCCGGGCCGGCCTATCAGGAGTTTCAATTGAGCTTCAGCAAGGCCGACGGCTATGAAGTGGCGGCGCAGTTGTCGTTGAATGTCAGTGATGTTTATCCACAGGGGGAGGCGCAGCGGTAGTTCCAGTACCGCGCTGAGGCCTCCAGTCAGACTTTTAAACAATATTTCCACACGCTATCAAGGTGGCTGATAGCGTGCAGAAAACCTGATTCAATCGAGACTGAAAGCTTCTTGAATGGTTTTGATCAAACGGTCGCCATTCACACCTTTGTAAGCTTGAGGATTTGACGCGAGCTCAGCGGGTACTTGATTAAGAAACGCCTTCAAATCGAGCGCCAATCGTTCAGGTAGCTGGGCCATTCCTTCAGTAAGGCCGACAGCCAGTACAATCACATCCCTGAAGTGCTTTTTGATATCGCGACTGTCCACGGCAATGCCTTGTTCAAGCAGCGCCTTCTTGTTAAGCCAGGCATGGGCTTTGAGGGGGACTAGCCGGTCGGCACCGATGTGGCTGATTTCCTGGGTGTGATCCACGCCGGCCAGGAGAAAGGCGTAGTACTCATCATCAAGAATGATCGCAGACAGGCTGGCGGCTTGTTCCTCCACGGGAATCTTGGTCATTCTGGCCGCTTCTTCATGCTCCAGGCCATCCGGCACTCGGGAAAACAGCTCGACCTGAATGGGAAAGGATTTGTCCTCAGGATTCTGGAAACGATAAAAAACCGGCGAGTCTCCACTGCTGTCACCATTCTGGCGAATGGCATAGCCGCCGTCCTTGATGAACTTCCAGAACTGCCCGACGAACGCACGATCCAGTGCCTCGACGACCAGGACGATATCCAGATCCTTGGTCAGTCGAAACTCCTCACCCAGTTCCTCCATGGCAATCGAGGCGGCCACCCCGCCGATCAGCACGTAGCTGCCCTGGAAGTCCCTGAAATACTCTCGAAACCGATCGACACCCACTATCATTTCACGTTCTCCATCATTTCATCCAGGCACATTTGCACGCGCTCGTCATGGTCATCCTTGAGGCTCAGATAGAGAGAGAATGGGTCTACCGTACCCGTGGCGATGTTGCTGCGTAGTGGCTCATAACTCCAAAACTGAATGCAGCACGCGGCATGGTTTGGCGGCACTTCAAGGTAGGGGGCCGTGCTCTCGAGTTTCGACTTGGCCGTTTTTGAAGTTGAGCCCCAAGCACCGAATTCTTCCCCGTAGGCCGCAGTCGTTTCAGACTGCGCGCGCGCTCGAATCTGATCGAACTGCGTCGCGGTCATTGCAACGCAAGGGACTTTTGGGCTGGCAAGAAGGCTCATCTCTGCCAAGGCCGTTTCTCCCGCTAGCAGCATTGGGGTGTCAAACGCCTCAGGAACAACATTGAGCCAAAGGGTTTTCTTGACCGGAGTGCGCATGGATCCCTTTACCATTTCCCAAGTCTCCTTGGGAGATAAGTGAAACAGGATCGCGGCTTCACCCATTTCCTTTCCAGGCTTAACAATGTCCAAGTCGGTCAATTCCTTGATCGCTCGGGTGATGGTCATTTTTGCGTAGGTAAAGGATTGCTCGAAGGCTGCGCGCGTGATCAGGAAGGGGGGATGCCATCCTCTGATCAGGTATTGAATCAGCATGGATTGGGTGGCGGGGCTCAGGACCTGGGGTTTTTCCAGGCGCTGGCGGTAGTACTCACGCAAATCCATGCCAAAGGCCGGAAGAAAAAGCTGATTGCCCGGCACGATGAACTGTACGCCTTTCTCCACCAGCCGCTTGCGGTCATAACTCGGGAGTGTGTCTGTGACGAAGATCATCAGGTCGCCGGCCTCGGGCAGTTTTTTGTATGCCTGAAAGTTGTGAATGGCCTGAATATGCTTGGCGACATCCGCAACGCTGGCTTCACGCTGTGGACGTTCCTTGAGAATGAGGCAGCCGGCCCCGAAGATTTCCGTGACGAAAAACTCGTAGCGGTCACGCAACGCATACGGAAGGATCTTGACGTGCTCCCACGGCTTCAGGCGCAGCTTCAGGCCAAGCACGCTTTCTACGTAGACTTTGAGCTCGATCAGATCAGGTCTTTCCGGGAGGTCTTGATCTTGGCGGATAGCTGTCATGGTCGTTCTTCCGTATCAGGATTTCAGCACGGTATCAGAGCTTGTGATAGCGTGCAAAATTCTTGATATTCCTGGATGGATATTGGTTTCTGACCTCACGCCTCAATGGGGTTGCTACGCTGGTACTGCCAAGATTTGGAACCGGCCACCAACGGACCCAAAACCATGAAAAAACAAGACCAGGAAAACCTTCTCCAAACGTTGAAAGCCCGCTTCGAACAAAACCCCCATCGTCACCCCGGTATCCCATGGGCCGACGTCCAGGCTAGGTTGGAAGGCAACCTTAACGTCCTGAAGTCGCTCCAGGCAATGGAAGCCACCGGCGGCGAGCCAGACGTGATCGGCCTCGATCCGAAAACCGGTGTTGTCACCTTCTGCGATTGCGCCAAAGAAAGCCCGACCGGTCGCCGAAGCCTCTGCTACGACCGCGCCGCCTTGGACGCACGCAAGGAGAACAAGCCCAAAGGCAGTGCCGTCGAAATGGCCGAAGAAATGGGCATCGCCCTGCTGACGGAAGAGCAGTACCGAGCCCTGCAAACGCTCGGCGAGTTTGATGCCAAGACATCCAGTTGGCTGGCAACCCCTCCAGAGCTTCGCTCGCTCGATGGGGCGATTTTCGGTGACTTTCGTTATGGCCGGGTGTTCGTTTACCACAATGGCGTGCAGTCGTATTACGCGGCGCGGGGCTTTCGTGGGTTGCTGCGGGTCTGAGCCCTCGAAATCACCGCGAACCCCGTGGCGAGGGAGCTTGCTCCCGCTGGGCTGCGCAGCAGCCCCAAGGCCATCCACCACGGTGCATCAGGAAAAACGGCGCCGGCAGGTTTTACGACTGCTGCGCAGCCGAGCGGGAGCAAGCTCCCTCGCCACAGACCGCAGCGGGGCAACCTGCTGCGGTGTTTCTGAGCGCGGAAAGGTCCCTCACTCAAAAACCAAAACCTCGCCCCCCTTCGCCTCAACCATCTCACTGAACGCCGGCAACCTCGCCACGAACTCCGTCTCGAACGCCAGGTACCGATCCTGCGCCGGCACATAACGAACATCCGGTTTGATACGCGGGATGTCCTTGGAAGACAGCTTCACCACCTCATGGCTGTCCTGATTCCAAAACCAGGCCAGGGTGTGTGTACCAAACGTATTGGCGCTGTAGTTCCACACCCACCAATCCCCATGCCCCCGGGCAACATGAAGCTGCCCATGAAAGGTGCGCAACGTAATGACCTGCTTGGGCTGCGTGACAAGCAGGCGCGTGTCCTGGCGCAGCTCACTGCCGAAACCGTCCAACAGCGCCTTCGTCGAAGCGCCGGTCACGAAGTTGAAGCGCCACGCCAACAGCACCGTCTCCTGATACCCCGAATGCTCGACGTTCTGCCGCGCGCCTTCGCTGAACAGCAAAATTTCATCGCCCCCCAGATACGCGCTTGCCGCCCTGAGTTTATAAGCCTCGACGGGCATTGGTTTGGCGGCGATGGTTTGCTGGGGAGCGTCCTGATTCCAGATCCAGCACAACGGCCCGTTGTGCTGCATGAACAGCAAGCGGCGCGGGCCGACGGGCAGGATCGTCAGTTCATCCGCGTGCTCGAAAATCACCTCGCTGCTGTCGGCGGTGATCCGCCAGATCCGCGTCAAATGCTCGGGTTCGTAGATGCGCTGACGTTCGAATATCTCCGAGCCCACCACCACGCAGGGCTGTTCAAATTCCGGCCACTGCACCCCGGCAGGTCCGAACGCCGCGATCTCATCGTCGTGACGAATTTCGTATTGATAACGGTCGTCCGCACTGTAATCGCCGCGTATGACCTGACGTTTCCACAGGCTGCGCCGGGCGTCGGCATCGATGAGCTGCAAGTCCGCGCCGTCCACGCCATCGGTCCGCTGTTCGAGCATGTCCTGCTCGATGGGCGGCCACTGGTTGTAATCGATCAGAAAGCACAGCCACTGGTCTTCGTCCTGCTCGGTAATGGCGGCCCAACCGTTGCGGTAGTTGTATTCATGCACATAGGTGGCGCCGGGATAGTCATGGACTTCCTGCAGCCACTTCACCTTGCCGCGCTTGGCTTTGGCCGGTTTGCGTTCAACGGCGGCAGGCTTGGGCGGCTCGATCAAACTCGCGGTGAACCTCGGCTCGCCGCGCTGGCCCTGCCAATGCCGGGTAAACGCCTCGCGTTGAGCGACCGGGACAATCACCGGCCGATAATCATCGCCACCGGCGTCCAGGTTCCACAAGTCATAACCCTGGCCCGCCAACACCGGCGCCAGTGCCTCGAAACAGACCTCGGGCATCTCGTTGGACAGCTCATCCAACAACGCCTCGAACCCCGGACCGGCAAACACACCGATATCGGGATAGTAATGCTGCAACAGCCCGAGCAGGTCGCCGCCCGGTGTTTTCCAATCGATATGAACCAACGGATCGAATTGCGCTTGCATCACGCCTGTCTTCCTTGTGATTTCCCTGCGCGTCATCTTAGCCGCACCCCTACCGAAAAGGACAATCACCCCCCCACCATCCGATCGTTCCCACGCTCTGCTGGGAATGCATCCCGTGACGCTCTGCGTCGCCACCGGAAGCGGAACGCGGAGCGTCCCTGGCGGCATTCCCACGCCGAGTGTGAGGAACGATCGAACGCTGCCGAACTTCCGGTCGAAATGGGAGCGTTCCAGCATAGCTCGCCCACGAAGGCGACCAGCCTCCACCCGATGCACGTTACCCACCCATCGTGAAAAAAGTTCATTCGATCCCTTCAATCAAAAGCCGCGGGCGCTCAAGCAAAAGCGCGATCGGCAAGCCGCAGAGATGATGGCACGGAGCATTGTGGGATTTTCAAGCCGTCATCCGTCCGGATGCGGTTTTCCATTGATTTGTCGACGCGAACCGCCTGGTCGTCATGGCACGACCCGTCGTATTAAGGATGAGTGAACAAAAATGAATAGAGTTTACCGAGTCGTCTGGAATGCCGTGATGGGCGCGTGGCAGGTAGCATCCGAGTTGGTCAAGAGTCACGGCAAAGACAAAAGCCGTACATCGCTCAGCCTCGTCATCGGCGTAGGCGGCAGTGTCTTCGCCTCGGTCGCCGCGGCGGGGGCGTTGCCTTCCGGCGGCAACATCGTGGCGGGTAACGGCAGCATTCATCAGAACGGCAACAACCTGGCCATTCATCAGGGCAGCGATAAGCTCGCGATTGACTGGCAAAGCTTCTCCATCGGCAAAGGCAACACCGTCCAGTTCGTCCAGCCGGGCGCGGCGTCTGTCGCATTGAACCGTGTGTTGGGCTCGGATGTATCGGTGATTCAGGGCGCGCTGAAAGCCAACGGCCAGGTGTTCCTGGTCAACCCCAACGGCGTCCTGTTCACACCCAGTGCTCAGGTTGATGTAGGCGGCCTGGTCGCGTCCACGCTCAACATGACCACGGAAGACTTCCTCGCGGGCAACTACCGTTTCAGTGGCACCAGCGCCGCCTCGGTGGTCAACCAGGGCAACATCAATGCCGCGCAAGGCGGCACCATTGCCCTGATCGCCGCAAAAATCGTCAACGAAGGCAGCATCACCGCGAACAAGGGTAATGTGCTGCTGGGCGCCGGCAGTGTCGTGACGCTCGATCTGGGCGGGCCGGTGCAGTTGGAAGTGAAAGAAGGTGCGCTTCAAGCGCTGATCGAAAACGGCGGCGCCATTCGTGCCGATGCCGGCCGGATCCTACTGACCGCCCGTGCGGCGGAAACCCTGGCGAGCACGGTGATCAACAACACCGGTTTGATCGAAGCCCGTTCCCTGGATATCGGTGAAAACGGCGTGGTGACGCTGATGGGGGATCAGGGCGGTGTGCAAGTCGCCGGGCGAATCGATGTGTCCTCCGAGACCGGCAAGGGCGGCAAGATTGTCGTGACCGGTGAGCGTGTCGCGATCAACGGCGGCGCTGAGCTCGACGCCACCGGCGCCAAGGGCGGCGGCGACATTTATGTGGGCGGTAGCTGGCAAGGCAAGGACCCGGCGATCAAACAGGCCAGCCAGACCACCATCGCCGCCGGTGCCGTGCTCGATGCATCGGCGACCGACAACGGCAAGGGCGGTACCGTGGTGGCCTGGTCGGATACCAAGAAGCCGGGCAGCGTGACGCGGGTGGATGGCACGCTGAAAGCCACCGGCGGTGCCAAGGGCGGCGACGGCGGCAAGATCGAGACCAGCGGTGCCAAGTTGGCGGTGAGCAAAGCCGCCGATGCTTCGGCCAAGAACGGCAAGGGTGGCTTGTGGTTGCTCGACCCGGACAGTGTCACCGTGGGGCCGGGTAATGGAGGGCTGACGGGCGGCGCCAACGGCCAAGCCGCCACGGTCGGTTTCGACGCGATCGACACCGCCCTGGCCGGCGGCACCGATGTGGCAATCAAGGCCGACAATACCATTCACTGGAACGGCGACTACACACCGCAGAGCGTCAGCGGTGACCGGACGCTGACGTTGCAGTCGGGACACGACGACGGCGCAACAGGCCGTTATGTCTTCGGCAATATCTTCCTCAACGGTGACATCGACGCCAGCGGCGCAGGCAATGGCAACAGCCTGGCGTTGATTCTCAACGGCAAAATCGCGCTCAACACCGACGTCAGTTTGAAGAGCAACGGCGGCAATGTCGTATTTGCCGGCGTGGTGGACTCCGATGCGGTGGCCAACAACCGCCAACTGCGCGTCGATGCCGGTTCGGGCTCGATCATCTTCAGCGACATGGTCGGCGGTAACAGCGCGCTGGGCGCCCTGTATGCGACCACCAGTGGCACCGGCAAGACGTTTATCAACGGCGCAAAAGTCTTCACCCGCGGCGAGCAGGTCTACACCGGTGCGGTTGAGCTGGGCACTTCACAATTCCTGAACGCCGACTTCGAAAATGGCCTGGTCGGTTGGAAGACGTCCATCGACCAGTTCTTCACGGGCGTCACCGTGGTGGATGGCGTGGTCTCGCCGAATGATCCGACGTTGCCGACGACCTCGCCAACGAACGGCAATGCGCCGAGCGTTTCCCCTGGCGACCAGGGCGACATGAATTACAAACCCCTCACTCCGGTCGCTGCCGTTGGCCAAGGCGAGGATGGCGGCGCCGCGCTGCTGCTGGGGACCGAGAATACCTCCAACTGCCTCAACGCCCCCGCCGGCTGCATCATGCGTGGCCCTTCGGTCGTGAGCGAGGGCACGGTCTCCCTGGCCGCCGGGGAAAAGGTCAGCTTCGATTACAAACCGGTCGCGGGCGGCGATACCTACGATGTCTTCGGCTACCTGTTGAACGTCAATACCGGCGAATACCAGATCATCCTGAATGAAACGGGTAACGGCACGGGGGCGGTGAACTGGCAAAGCCACACGGCTACGGCGGACAAGGCCGGCACGTACAAATTCGTCTTCGTCTCGGGCAGTTTCGACCAGACCGCCGGCAAGCAGGTCGGTGGCTCGCTGTACGTTGACAACATCAAGACCGACACCTCGGGCAGCAAGGGCCTGCAAGGCAGTTCCATTACGTTCAATGGCAGCCTCAACAGCACCGACAACAACCTGGCCATCAAGGCGGACGACATCAACTTCAACGGCGGCGTCGGCAGTGTCACCGGCAATGGGAACATCACCCTTGAGACCAACACGCCGAGCAAAGACATCGCAGTGGGCGGCAGCACGGGCGATGCCCCCGGTTCGTTGGAACTGACCGGCACCGACATCGGCGCACTGGGCGACGGGTTCACCTCCGTCAACATCGGCGGCGCAGACATGACCGGTGACATCAACATCATCGAAGCGACCCGCATCAACGACAACCTCGTCCTCAATGCCGGCACCGGCAATATCCATATCAATGACCAATTGACCGTGGCCGACGCCCCGGGCACTGGTAACGATGACACCAAGCCGGCCCCCGTCCTGGTGTTGCAGAGCAACGGTGGCAAGGTCGACCAGACCGCCGGTGGTGCCCTTGTCGCCGATGGCCTGGTGTTGCTGGGTGACGGCGCTACCCATGATCTCGACAACGCGGCCAACGACGTCAACACCATCTCCAGCGACACCGGCACGGTCAGCTTTGCCGATGTCGATGACCTGACCGTCGGCGTTGTAACCATTCCCGATAGCCAGACCCCGACAAACCCGCAAGGCGTGCCGGTCGCTGGCATGACCCAGACCGGCGACCTGAACCTTGTCGCGGACACGCTCACGGTCGGCCAGGCCTTGCTCACCCAAGGCGATACAAGCCTGACCGCCGACGAAATCGATCTCGCCGCGAGCGTTTCCGGTAGTGGCAGTCTCACTCTGCAGCAGAAGACCGATGGCCTGGACATCCACCTGGGCGGCAGCGACGACCCGGAGGTGACCGGGCCTAACGATCCGTTGGTGCTGTCCGACGCTGACCTGGCCAACATCCAGGATGGCTTCGACAAGGTCGTCATCGGCAACGACAAGACGCGCAACATCACCGTCGACGATGAAGGCGCGACGTTCAAGGACGATCTGGCCCTGGTCGCCAACGGCGTCCTGGATTTGCTGGGCGATCTGATGCTCAAGGATCCCGAAGGCACCGACGAAGACGGCACCACCGGCAAGGGACTGACGCTGAGCGTCGACGCGGGCAAAGGTGCGACTCAGGGAACTGGCGCGACCATTACCGCAGACGAATTGGCCTTGCGTGGCGAAGGTGACTTCCAACTGGGCAAGGGCGGGCATGACGTGGGTGTCATTGCCGCCGATGTCGGCAGCCTGGCATTTGCCGGCAATGGCAACCTGACGGTGGGCACCGTGGACGGTACCGTGGGGATTACCTCCGATGAGGCGGTCACCCTGAAAACCGATCACGACCTGACGTTGGTAAAAGGCATCACCATAGAAAACGGCCCTCGAGACGATGCCAGCCAGGGCCAGACCCGTGCCGACGACATCATTACCTTGGAAGTGGCGGGCAACACCACCCAGTCCGGCGACGCCGGGGCCAAGCTGGATGCCAGCGGCCTGGTGCTGCTGGGCGGCAATTACGCGCTGGGCAACACCGGCAACGTGATTGGCGACATCGCCAGCGCGGCGGGCAAGGTCCAATTCAACAACAGCGCAGACCTCAAGGTGGGTTCGCTGACCGCGACCCATGCCGACGGCACGCAGACAACCATCACCGGGGTGAACAACACCGGCGATGTGAGCATCGGCACCCAAGGTAACTTGGCGATCAACGAAGGACTGGCCACT